>NZ_JCACKQ010000027.1:0-64396 GCF_059505465.1 Symplocastrum torsivum
CAGGTCAATTTTCATAGTAAAGCGCCCACTTTAGCAAAGCTGGGCGCTTTGCTATTTTCTGCCTATTCTCGATATCCTAAGAGTATTTAGCCTAGAGAATTTGCTGTGGATGCAATATTAGAGCGATCGCGCGAACTCAAGCAAGCCTTAATAGAATTTGTTCTTGATGCCGAGGGAGAACTAGCAGAATCTTTAGAGTCCTATGTTGCTTCCAAATCGCGTTCCCAAGGCAACCGTTATGATGCAACTTATGAACAGAATCTGCTAATTGATTCTTTTATGACAGAGGGAAAAGTTGGAGAAAAAACTCCTCTAGATTTATTTATTGATAGCACTCCAGAATTGTCAGAAGCTGATCGAGCCTTAGTTAGGAGTTGGCGGCGCAGCTTCATTGGTTTATTTGCCGTCAGCCAACTTCTCCCAGATGGCTTTGAGCTGATGAACTGGTTAACAACCAAGCAATACATTGTCAAGCCGAATGATGCCGTTACCCTGGAAGAAATGGCGCGGTTTAAAGAAGGGGAAATTTTGCTAACCCGTATTGCTCCTGTAAGTGACGATGATTGGATGTTTTCTGGTCCTTGTCGGTCAATGGGTTCTTTGGGTAAACCGAAACTGGCGGTAGCAATTGGTAGCTTTAAAGACAATCATAAAGATGCTCTTTACAGGGATGCCCCAGATTTACTGGAAGAAGCATGGAACTCAGTTGCAGAGTATCATCAAGAATTTCTTGACTTTTTTGGGAGTGATGAAGTAACTCTACCTGGTTATCAGCTCAATAAGAAAATTAACGAACTGCAAGAGCTAATGACTAAGCGTCGTCTATTAAAGGCAGGCATTGATGAATCAAAATCCTTGTCAGAGATAGCAGAAGAAGCTGGAGTTACCGAAGAAGAGATAAAAGCGGCGGCTGAAGAAGCAGGGGCTGAGTCTGAGGCAGTTTCTCAACTATTTGACAGCAGCAAAGGCTTGACGAAAATGGTAATGCCTAAGGTTGACTTACCTGCTGAACTTAAGAAGGCAGAACAAGTAACCGTTTTCACACATCCTCGCTGGGGTCAAATATTTTTGCCGACCTACACTCAGTTCAAGACAATCCTAGAATCAGAAGACTGGCAGAGCAATCCAGCTACTAATAAGCTGGTTCGCAAATACCTGGAAGACCCAACGATTAACGTATTCATTTGGCACAAATTAGCTCAACTCTATCCAACTCAGCTAGAAAAGGTCTTACAATCCTTCTTGGAGCGTCCAGACTTTAAGATTGAGCGTGATTTAGAGGCTTTGCTGCAAGAACACAATAAACCTCTAGAGCCAGAACTCCCAGAAATAGCAAGTGTGCCTATTCATTTACACGAACTCTTTCAAGAAGCCATGGCAGAGGTCAACAAATCAAAGTCCAAAGGTAAGGGTAAAACAAAAGAGAAGACTGCACGAGGCTTTAAATAAATTTGACAGAAGCCTGGTAGGATTCTATGAGCCAGTTTCATCCCAGCTTATCCAAATGTCTGCTGCCGTTGTCACGCTGAATATTACTGAACATCAGCAAAATTTGATGATTCAAAGCCCTGTATCAGGTCTATCTCTACAGGGATGCATCACGGTGCCAGGGGACAAGTCTATCTCTCACCGTGCCTTAATGTTGGGGGCGATCGCAAAAGGAGAAACCCAGATTCAAGGACTACTTCTGGGCGAAGACCCTCGCAGCACCGCTAGCTGTTTCCGGGCTATGGGTGCAGAGATTTCTGAGTTGAATACAGAACAGGTCATTGTAAAGGGCATAGGATTAGGACAATTGCAGGAACCTGAGGATGTTTTGAATGCTGGAAACTCTGGCACAACGCTCCGGCTAATGCTCGGCATTCTAGCTTCTCAACCCGGACTATTTTTCACAGTAACAGGAGATAGTTCACTGCGATCGCGTCCTATGTCCCGTGTTATCAAACCCTTGCAACAAATGGGAGCGCAAATCTGGGCACGTAAGGATGCAACACTTGCGCCTCTAGCCATTCAAGGACAACGGCTCAAACCAATTCACTACCACTCCCCGATCGCCTCAGCCCAAGTTAAGTCCTGTATTCTCCTGGCTGGTTTGATGGTGGAAGGACAAACCACGGTTACTGAACCAGCCCTCTCGCGTGACCACAGCGAAAGAATGCTGCAAGCGTTTGGAGCCCAACTCAGCGTTGATCCGGAAAGCAAGAGCGTTACCATAACAGGACTAGCCCAGTTGCAAGGGCAAACGGTGATTGTTCCTGGTGATATTAGCTCAGCTGCCTTTTGGTTAGTGGCTGGTGCAATTGTGCCCGGTTCAGAATTACTAATTGAAAATGTCGGTGTTAATCCCACCCGCACTGGTGTTTTAGAAGCCTTATTGATGATGGGGGCTGATATTAACCTAGAAAATCAGCGAGTGGTTGCTGGGGAACCAGTAGCAGACTTACGGGTACGACACGGACAGCTTAAAGGATGCGAAATTGCAGGTGATTTGATTCCCCGATTGATTGATGAGATTCCAATTCTGGCAGTAGCCGCCGTTTTTGCGGAAGGGACGACAGTAATCCGGGATGCAGCGGAACTGCGAGTTAAGGAAAGCGATCGCATTGCTGTTATGGCATCTCAGTTGAACCAGATGGGGGCACGGGTTACAGAATTACCGGATGGTCTGGAGATTACTGGTGGCACCCCTTTAGTCGGTACTGATGTTGATAGTCATACCGACCACCGCATTGCCATGAGTCTTGCCGTTGCCGCACTCAATGCTACTGGCACGACTACGATCCACGGTGCTGAAGCTGCTGCTATCTCTTACCCTGACTTCACTACCACCTTGCAACGACTCTGCGACCAGAGATAAATCTCACAAGTGTAATCGCAGCCAACAGATTTACTCCCCAGGAACTCGTTTGCTTACTTAAGCTTGAACTATACCCTCATTAGTTATTTGGCTGCCTGTAGCTTGCCGCTACTAGCCACGAAAAGACCTGCTGCCAAAAAGGCGGCAGCTCCGATAAGCACACCAACAATTGGTGATAGACTCTCTGGCTGACCGAATAAAGAACCAAAGACACTAGACGCAACTGCTCCGCCACTAAAATAAATGCCAGTCCCTAAACCTGCCTTATCTGGCGGCACCATTGATAGAGCAAACGGAATCGTCCCATTAGAAACGAGGCTGAAGGTTGCACCTAAAGCGATCGCAATTCCAGACGCGATCGCGCCATTGCGAGTAAAAACCATCAGTCCCATAAATCCAGCCATTGCCACCAAACCATAAGCCATTGCCTGACGATTTCCTAAACGTGAGGCAAGCTTTCCGGCAGGAATTGCAGTCACTGCCAGAGCGATAAATATTCCGCCTAAAATCAAACCTTTGTTCGCACCTGGAACTTGACTATCCAGAATTTGGGGAAACGTTTGCATCATCAAGCGAAATCCCAAAGCAACTCCCACCCCCGCACCAAACACCAACGCCAAACGGGGAATGGAAATCTGCCGCCAACTACTAGATGATTGGGGACTTAGAGAAGACTCCGACGTTTCCTGCTGTACACTACTGTTCGGGTTTACCGACCTTAACGCAACGGCAGCAACCAGCAATGTGAATGAGCCAATCGAAAACGTGACAATTGGACCTAAGCTAAGAATAAATTGATTGGCGAGTGGACCCATCGCCCCAGCTAAGCCCCCTACTAAGGTAAGGATACTAGCCGCTTGCGGGAGATTTGTGCCAAAGGCATAACGCCCCAATAATGATAGGGCTGGACTCCGAAACACAGTCATTGCCAAAGCCCAAGCTACCATTAACACTGGCAATACCCAGCGAATAGTGGCTGTCGGAGAGCCGAAGACCAAAAAGGCTGGGATGGAAATGAATAAGGCTGATGCCAAGACAACTCCCACAGAGATAAAGGGGAAGCGAGTGCCAACCCAACGCTGCGCTTGGTCGGAAAGTCCACCCATCAATGGCTCCATTACTGCTGCCAAGATATTTTCTAGAACTAGCAGTCCTGTAGCTAGTGTTTTGGGAAAGCCAAAATCTGTCAGTAGTTTCAGCAGGTAAAGGTTGTAAATCACCCAAGTTAAAGCGATCCCTCCCTGGACAGCGGCTAGTCCCCAGACTTGCAGCCATAGGACTCTGGGTGAGGCGTTGGAGATACTCATTGCTGATGCCAGAAGTTTTGCGTGAGCCAGAATCTTAGCAAAAAAGCTGACAATGTGTTATGGCTTTAGCGACTACCTGGCTTGATTAATGCCGATTGTGCGGCGAATCAAAATCAAGAATTGGTCCCTTGGGAACGATGCCATGAGGGTTAACGTTGGGATGACTCTTGTAGTAATGCAACTTGATGTGTTCAAGATTGCAAGTTTCCTTCACCCCTGGCTGTTGGTACAAGTCTTTGAGATAGTTCCAGAGATTTGGATATTCAAAAATGTGGCGCAGGTTGCACTTGAAGTGGACGTAATAAACCGCATCGAAGCGGAACAAAGTCGTGAATATACACCAGTCAGCTTCAGTAATGGCATCACCACAAAGATAGCGCTGCTTTTCCAGAACCCCTTCCCAGTGATCCAAGGCATCGAATAGTTCTGTCACGGCTTCCTCGTATGCCTCTTGTTGCGTCGCAAATCCCGCTCGATAGACACCATTGTTGATGGGTTGGTAGATAGCGTCAATCGTCTTATCTATACTTTCCCGCAACTCCTCCGGGTAGAAGTTCCTATCGGATTTGACAACAGCATCAAACTGTGTATCAAGCATCTGGATAATCTCGCGGGATTCATTGTTGACGATTTTGTTCGTTTCTTTATCCCAGAGAATCGGAACTGTCACTCGTCCTGTGTAGTTAGGCTCAGCTTTCAGGTAAACATCTCGAAGATATTGGGTACCCTTCACCGTATCAGGTATCGAGCCTGGAAAATCCGAGAATGCCCAGCCCTCTTCACCCATGAATGGATCGACAACGGCAAGCGTGATTACATCCTCTAACCCCTTCAACTTCCGCATAATCGCGGTGCGCTGCGCCCAAGGACAAGCCCAGGAGACATAGAGATGATAGCGTCCTGACTCTGCCTTAAAACCACTCGAACCATCGGCAGTAATGCGATCGCGAAATGTCGTTGATGGGCGCAGGAACCGTCCTTTCGTGTCTTCCTGCTCACGTTTGGATACCCACTTTCCCTCAACTAACTGCCCTAATGCCATGATGACTCCCTATAAATGCTTGTATCAACGAAGACTTAAATCGTCCTTCTGTGGAGACTATCTGCCATCATCAACTCTTAAATCTCAAATACCTGTTACTCTTCAGCCTGAAGAATTTTTGGCACCTTGAAGAAATCACCATCCTGATCAGGTGCTCCCTTCAAGATTGCTTCCCGATCCGGATAAGGTTGTAAATTATCAGGTCTCGTCACATTGCTAATGTCAATCGCTCGTGTAGTTGGCGGGACATCGGCAGTGTCGAGTTCACTTAGCTGTTCAAAATACTCCAAGATACTGTTCATCTGAGCCGCAATCTGCTCTTCTTCCTCGTTCGTCATTTCCAAACGGGCGAGATTTGCAACTTTGTGAACTTGCTCACGGTCAATCATGGTTGTTAGTTGTTAGTTGTTGGTTATTGGTTGTCAGTAGCTAATGAGTCACTAACTACTGACAACTTGCAAATCATTAGAAGTAGATATCCATTGCTGAGCGACCTGTCGTTTTTAGCCAGTTTTGCGCCTCAATATAGTTATTGGGGGCAAGGCGAATCGCTCGTTTCCAATATTCGGCAGCTTCCTGATACATAGCTTCAGCCGCTTCGCTGTTTCCAACTTCGTCCGCCCTATCCCCCTTGAAGTGATAAATCACCGCAATATTATTGAGTGCCTGTGGTAGACGCGGATTGAGATCTATTGCCTGATGATAGAGATCCAAAGCCGTGTCATGATCACCGTTACTTGCGTGAATCAGCCCCATATTGTAAAGAATATAGCTGCGATCATAGGCATCTTCTTCCAGAGTAAGCGCTTCCTTGTAGTTATCCAAAGCTTCGGCGTATTCACCATCAGCCTGAGCTGACATACCATCCCGGTAATAGGCAAAGGCTTCTTTGGCTTTCTTGTTAGCAGGCATAACCTTCAGGATCATATCTGCCATTACCGTGAAGCTTTTGTCGATGAAGTTATCGTTACGTTGATTTCTTGGCATGGATGCGTCTATGTGATTGCGAACAGTTGATTAGACTAGCTTGTCTGCTGAGTGGTATTCAATACTTACTTGTTAATTTAACGTTGATTAGCCGATGAATGAGGCTTCTATCCTAAGGGAATGTGTACTCAGGCAAATCAGTACACAAAGTTATGTAACAAAGCGATCGTGTAAACACGCTCTAGTTACTGTGCTTTATCAGCTTCGACAAGATGGCAGTGGAACAAATATGCCTCTATTTAGAGTCAATTCCTTAATTAATATACAGAAACATAAATGAAGCTTACTCAGATTTTTTCTTTACTAGCAGTAGCCTTTCTCCTGAGTACAATGGCTGCCTGTGCGTCTGCCTCAGAAAAGGCAGTGACTAAAGGTAGAAGCTCAACCACACAAACCACGACAACAGAGACAAGCCAATCCACTCAAGTTGCTCAAACACCGCCGAACACACAACAATCACGTACAAAAACCGATGTCATCAGTGTGGAAGGGGAAGAAACTGAAATTTCTTTAAAGCTTTACGACGCAGCTAGTGAGGTTTTTACCACTTATTTTCCAGAAAATGACTTTGTTGCTGAATCGGGTGGTTCTGGGGAAGGAACAGGCGCTCGGTTTTATTTCAGTGCGGGTGGGGCAAAAAATGAAGCAGTTTATGTTCATATGTTCTTCCCTGCCCAAGCGACAAGTCTAGAGCAAATTAAAAAGTTGGTGACGCAACAAGGCGGATTGCTTCAAGGTAATCAGTGGCAAGTCGTGAATCAGACGGAAGAGGTTCCTTATTCCTGGGCAAAGGAAAAGATTACCTTCTACGAGCAACGTACCGCTTCTGAACCAATAGGCGGTGAGGTGTACATTGGTGAATCTGACGGCAAAGCCTTTTATGTCATTACCCATTATCCTGCGGAATATGCAGAGGGTTTTAGTCCGAGGGCTGACCTTATCCTGAAAAATTTGCAAGTAAGCCCATAGGCAATTCCTAAGGTAAAAAGGCGATCGCCTAGTTGTGTTCTGCCCGTTTCAGGTGTTAAAGCCACTAGGTAGCGTGGAGATAAGAGCGATCGCTTTCAGGGAGAGTTAAGGCAAAACACTGAAAGTATAAATTTGGGTTATTGAAGATGATTTGAGGATTGAAGGGAGGGATTAACACTTGCCTGCTGAGACAAGCAGATGGCTTCCCAGTCCCCATCTTCCCTTGATAGTATCGATAATTGTAGCTAGCTGAGTCTCAACAAAGCCCACCAACCCAGCTCATCAGCAAGGAGAGGGGCATGAAAATTCACGAACTTGAAGTTATAAATTTCCGAGGCTTTGAGCATCAGATATTCCATTTCTCCAACCAGTTTACGGTACTCATTGGAGATAACGGCACTGGAAAAACTGCCATCCTTGATGCCATAGCAATTGGCGCAGGTTGCCTCTTTTCTAGGTTTGATAACTTTGAAAATCTCCAACGTCCTATTAGCGACGACGAGGTGCGTCGCGTGAGATATGAAAAGGGACAGACACCAACAATTGAACCGCAATATCCTGTGTCAGTTTCTTGTATTGGTGTTGTTGATGGCTCTGAAATTACCTGGGAGCGGACCTTACAGCTCCTCGATAGAGATAATAAGGGTCCCTTCTTAAATCAATCCTTATACTCCCATAAGATAGTGAATATCTCAAAACAGCTTCTGGAAAAAGTTCGTAAGGGAGAGGACGTATTATTACCCCTGCTTGCCTATTATGGCACTGGTCGTCTCTGGCTACAAAAAGAGGAAAAGTCTGTTGAAACCGTTAAACCTGGCTCGCGGATGCTGGGATATATAGATTGTTTAAATCCAGCATCGAACCAAAAAGTGCTATTGGGGTGGTTCAAAACGATGGAGATAGCGTCTCTCCAAAGGGGAGGATCTCTTGGAGTACTCAATGCAGTAAAAGCTGCAATTACTAATTGCATAGAAAACTGTCACAGTGTCAAATACGACATTCTTGAAGATGAACTTATTGCTACATTTAAAGATGGACGCACACTGGCATTTCGGATGCTGAGTGATGGTGTCCGTAATATGTTAGCTATGGTTGCTGATATTGCGTATCGAGCCGCAGTTTTAAATCCTCAACTTGGAAGTGAAGCAGCCCAGAAAACGCCTGGGATTGTATTAATTGATGAAATTGATTTGCATTTACATCCAAACTGGCAGCGGCGTGTTGTAGAGGATTTAAGGGCGACTTTCCCTGCTATTCAATTCGTAGCCACCACACATTCACCGTTTATTGTGCAATCCCTTCGTGAGGGAGAACTAATCAATCTTGACTCTCAACCTCCGGAAGAATATCACGATAAAAGTATTGAAGATATTGCCGAAAATGTCATGGGAGTCGAAATGCCTCAGAAAAGTGAGCGCTATCTTGAAATGATGGAAGCGGCTGAGGAATACTATCGGGTTCTACAAGAAGCAAAAGATGCTAATCCAGAGCGGATCGAAGAACTAAAAGCCAGACTAGATGAGCTAACAATACCCTACAGTGACGATCCTGCTTATCAAGCTTTTTTGAAAATGGAACGGGAAGCATCTGGACTTGGCAGCACAGAGAAATGAGACCGATTGAGCGAGGTTCCTGTCCGATAGATAAAGCGGGTGTACCAAAGATATTCAGTAAGTATCAAGATGCACGGGGAGATTTAATCAACAGATTAGGAGAATATTGTTCCTTTTGCGAAACTCCTCTAGGTGCATCTTTGGCGATAGAACACATTCTACCTAAAAATTTGAATCCAGAACTTGAAGGGGATTGGAATAATTTCCTGCTTGCCTGTACTAATTGCAATTCGACTAAAGGGTATAAAAATATTGTGTTGTCAGACTATTATTGGCCTGATCGTGACAACACAGCTCGTGCTTTTGTTTACCTAACTGGTGGGCTTGTGCGCGTTAACCCAAACCTAAGGGATTCTGAGCAGCAGCAAGCGGACAAGACTCTTAAATTAACTGGATTAGATCGTATTCCTGGAAATGATCCTGCTATGAGAGATCGGCGCTGGCTCAATCGCCGCAAGGCTTGGGATATTGCAGAAAGATCACTGCAAAATCTGAGAAACAATGACACAGTGTTCATGCGAGAGCAAATTGTAGAAACAGCAAGAACAAGAGGATTCTGGTCGGTCTGGATGACTGTCTTTCGGCAAGACACCGATATGATAGAGCAGTTTATCAATGCCTTTGAGGGGACTTGTCGCTCATGTTTTGATGACGAGTTTAATTTAGTGCCTCGCCCTGGTGGTGCCATATGACAGCAATACACCAATAAACCGATAAAATTAACCCTGTGCTATCTGTGCAAGGGTTCTATGTCTACAACCTCCTCTGCTCCTTTTTCTCCCGAAGAAATTGCCGCTCAAGGCTTGAAGCCTGAAGAATATGAAGACATTGTTCAACGGCTAGGGCGTCATCCCAATAAGGCGGAGTTGGGAATGTTTGGCGTAATGTGGTCAGAACATTGTTGCTACAAGAACTCGCGCCCACTACTGAAACAGTTTCCTACAGAAGGCGATCGCATTCTTGTTGGTCCCGGAGAAAATGCCGGAGTTGTAGATTTGGGAGATGGATTACAACTAGCGTTTAAGATCGAATCTCACAACCACCCCTCAGCCGTCGAACCGTTCCAAGGTGCTGCGACAGGTGTAGGAGGCATCCTGCGGGATATCTTTACCATGGGGGCGCGTCCAATTGCCCTACTCAACTCTTTACGCTTCGGTTCCCTGGAAGATGCACGGACGCGAAGGCTTTTTAACGGCGTAGTAGAAGGAATTTCTCACTATGGAAATTGCGTAGGAGTGCCGACAGTTGGAGGTGAAGTTTACTTTGACTCGGCATACAGTGGTAATCCCTTAGTCAATGTCATGGCACTAGGCTTGATGGAGACAACAGAAATTGTAAAGTCTGGTGCAGCAGGCATTGGCAATCCAGTCCTTTACGTTGGTTCCACCACAGGTAGGGATGGGATGGGCGGCGCAAGTTTTGCTAGTGCGGAACTTAGTGATAAATCAGTAGATGACCGTCCTGCGGTGCAAGTGGGCGACCCTTTCTTAGAAAAATCTTTAATTGAAGCTTGCCTAGAGGCGTTTAAGACGGGTGCTGTCGTGGCGGCACAGGATATGGGGGCAGCAGGGATTACCTGTTCTACATCGGAGATGGCAGCGAAAGGTGGGGTAGGGATTGAATTGGATTTAGACCTCATCCCAGTCAGAGAAGCTGGCATGGTGCCTTATGAATACCTACTGTCAGAATCCCAAGAACGAATGCTATTTGTTGCCCACAAAGGTCGGGAACGGGAATTAATTGATATTTTCCACCGTTGGGAACTTCAGGCAGTGGTAGCAGGCAAAGTCATTGAAGAACCAATTGTGCGAATTCTGTTTGAGGGTAAGGTTGCTGCTGAAATTCCCGCAACCGCTTTGGCAGATAACACGCCCATTTATCATAGAGAAATCTTAGCAGAACCACCGGACTATGCTCGTCGAGCCTGGGCGTGGACAGCAGAATCCTTACCTGAGTGCACTGCCAAGGGAATTGAAATCTCAGGCAATCACAAAAGCTGGAATGATATCCTCCTCCAGCTATTAGATACCCCTACCATTGCTTCTAAACGTTGGGTTTATCGTCAATACGACCATCAAGTACAAAACAATACAGTGATTTTACCTGGTGGGGCTGATGCCGCTGTTGTGCGAGTCCGTCCGGTTGATGCAGTCCCCGCGCCCCAACGTGGTGTTGCAGCAACAGTAGATTGCAATTCCCGCTACGTCTATCTTGACCCCTACGAAGGAGCCAAGGCAGTCGTCGCAGAAGCAGCCCGTAATCTTAGCTGTGTCGGTGCAGAACCTTTGGCGGTTACTGATAATCTCAATTTTGGCAGTCCAGAAAAGCCGATTGGCTATTGGCAGTTGGCATCCGCTTGTCAGGGCATTGCAGAGGCTTGTCGGGAGATGGGAACACCTGTAACTGGGGGGAATGTTTCTCTCTATAACGAAACTCTGGATGCTACTGGTCAACCCCAACCCATCTACCCAACGCCAGTGATTGGCATGGTGGGATTAATTTCTGATCTTAGCCAAGTCTGTGGTCAAGGCTGGCAAGCAGAAGGTGATTTAATTTATCTGTTGGGACTGCCTCTGGCTGACTCCACTCCTCACCTCTCGTTGGGTGGTTCTGAATACCTGGCAACAATTCATGGTTTAGTGGCTGGTAAACCGCCTGTGGTGGATTTTGATTTAGAGCGTCGTGTCCAAGCTGTGACACGGGAGGGGATTCGTCAAGGTTGGATTCGTTGCGCTCATGACTGTGCTGAGGGAGGAGTGGCTGTTGCCCTTGCTGAATCTTGTATTGCAGGTCAACTGGGTGCCCAAATCAACTTGGGGCTGACAGAAGAGTCTCTCTTAAGCCGTTGGGATGAAGTTCTCTTTGGTGAGTGTGCCAGTCGCATTTTAGTAGCTGTGAGTTCCCAGCAACAGGCTCATTGGGAATCCTATCTAAAGGAGCAACTAGGAGAACAACTCCATTACTGGCAACTCCTTGGCAGTGTCAAGAGTAAAGATGCTGGTTTACACCTTCTGATGGCTGACAACCTACCTCTAATCGACGTTACTATCACAGATATAAGCGATCGCTTTTCAAACGCTATCGAACGGCGTTTGGCAGTTTAGCTATAAGACTGAGTGATGACAAACCAGATTATCCAACAGTGCCATCAGGGAGCATCATTTCGGTACTGTCATTGGTGGTCTTGTTAAGAAAATGTTAAGCTTGGTTAACCTTCCAGTGCCTATCAGCTTTGATACAAGTCTCACCACCATCAAATCCGCTTGATTAATTCATTTTATGGATCTACTTTTTCTGTCTGCTTTGCTTTCAGCAACTGAACTAGTGAACAAACAGCAAAGGCTCATAACCTTAGGGATAGGGAGGCGAGCCTAGCTAGAGTTGCTCTCGTTTTTCAAAGCGATGGGCAGTTTCCCCAATACGGAAGCAATGAACAAGCGGATTTGATATGACTTACCACCATTATCAGGAGCAATCTTTACTATGATCCCCCACCAATCCCTCTCTGAGAACAACCCTGCTCAATCCCCTGAGGAGCCTATACAGCGACCCGACAAACAAGAGGAAGCCTGCGGAGTCTTCGGTGTTTATGCACCAGGAGAAGATGTCGCTAAGCTGACTTACTTTGGTCTTTATGCCCTTCAACACCGAGGTCAGGAATCAGCAGG
Source organism: Symplocastrum torsivum (assembly GCF_059505465.1). Taxonomy (NCBI): domain Bacteria; kingdom Bacillati; phylum Cyanobacteriota; class Cyanophyceae; order Oscillatoriales; family Microcoleaceae; genus Symplocastrum; species Symplocastrum torsivum. The sequence goes on from NZ_JCACKQ010000027.1 coordinate 12,444, forward strand.
AATTGCTACCTTCGACGGAGAACAGGTGCATTTACACAAAGATATGGGATTGGTGTCCCAAGTGTTTAATGAGGCAATCTTGAGCGAGCTACCAGGAGACATGGCAGTTGGTCATACTCGTTACTCTACCACTGGTTCTAGCCGTATTGCCAATGCCCAGCCTGCTGTTGTTAAGACTCGCTTGGGAACGTTAGCTTTAGCGCACAATGGTAACTTGGTAAATACAAAAGATCTGCGGGAGCATTTGCTTCAGCGTAATTGTAACTTTGTTACAACTACCGATTCAGAGATGATTGCGATCGCGATCGGTTCAGAAGTGGACAGTGGCAAAGACTGGTTGGAAGCCGCCATCAGTGCTTTTGAGCATTGTACAGGAGCTTATAGCTTAGCGATCGGCACTCCTGCTGGCTTAATGGGTGTCCGTGACCCGAATGGTGTTCGTCCTCTGGTTATCGGGACTCTTCCCAGAAGTGACTCCACAAATCGCCCTTACTACGTTCTAGCCTCTGAAACCTGTGGCTTAGACATCATTGGTGCTGAGTACCTGCGTGATGTTGAACCGGGAGAATTGGTTTGGATTACCGAAGAAGGCATGGCATCTTTCCACTGGAGCAAAAAGCCAGAACGAAAGATGTGCATTTTTGAAATGATTTACTTCGCAAGACCTGATAGCGTCATGCATGATGAAAGCTTGTACAGCTATCGCTTACGACTAGGGCGTCAATTGGCACGAGAATCACTAGTGGATGCCGACATTGTAATTGGTGTACCGGACTCTGGTATTCCTGCTGCTATTGGCTTTTCCCAGGAATCCGGTATTTCCTACGCTGAAGGGCTAATTAAAAATCGCTATGTGGGTCGTACCTTTATCCAACCCACCCAAACGATGCGAGAATCTGGTATCCGCATGAAGCTCAATCCCCTGAAAGATGTCTTATCAGGAAAACGAGTTTTGATTGTTGATGACTCGATTGTCCGGGGTACTACAAGCCGCAAAATTGTTAAAGCACTGCGTGACGCTGGTGCAACTGAGGTGCATATGCGAGTTTCTTCGCCACCAGTCACTCACCCCTGCTTCTATGGCATTGATACAGATAGCCAAGATCAGTTGATTGGCGCAAGAATGTCAGTGGAAGAAATTGCTGTGCAGATTGGCGTAGATAGCCTTGCTTACCTTAGCTGGAAGGGAATGCTTGAAGCGACTGGTGAAGACCCCAACAGCTTCTGTTCTGCCTGCTTCACTGGTGATTATCCGGTTCCAGTGCCAGAACTAGTCAAGCGTTCCAAACTTATGTTGGAAAAAGTAGCTAGAGTCTAACCATCTCTGCTGAATAGTCGCTATGGGGGCGCAAAATCTTGCGCTCCTACAGAATGCTTATGGATAGTTTTTTTGTGGAAGTTCCTTTGCTGAATTAGCGATCGCCTTGGCCACTCTTGACTCTCGCTCTCATACTGAAACCAAGACTCGTCAATATCCATCCCTTCTGCCCTCTGCCTTTTGTACCAATCCCCTCATACCTTGATCTGCGTTTCTCCGAGATATTTTTTCAGATAAGGTGAAAAAACCTCATAAATTAGCGTTAGAGGTTGCCCATGGTGCCAGAACAGGTAGTGGCGACCCCAAAAGGGTCCTTTCTCACCAAAAGCCGACTCCAATGCCTCTGAGTGACCGTAATAAATTCCTTGAACATCTCGATACAACTCACTCCGCAGCCGAGCAAGACTTGCCCAAATCGGTATAGTCCGATTCTGTAAATACTCATCAACATGGTTAGCATCCCACCAAGATGCCGCATAAGCCAACCGTTGACCAGACGCTGTGCGTAGCCACACCTGTCGTCGTAGCCTTGGTCCTGGTACGGCTTGGATATGCTTGGGTGCCCCATCATCACTCATTCCAATTATGGACATATCGATGACATCGACCTCAGTCGGCTCACTTGTAAGAAGTTGTAAGTGACGAGTTGGAGAGCCATCTCCCAACAGCAAGATCTGCCAAGTTGGGGCTAGCTGGCTATGGGGTAATCCTTGCTGTACATTTGCTTCCCCACCCTCCCAGATGGGGTTGAGGGCGTGCCAGGTTGTTTGCAGAGTAAAGCTGTTTATTTGTTTCAAAGTTAGAGTTCTTTACATAACTTAACCTTATTCCATAATAGCGCCCCTAACCTCTTGCTCTAGCTCATTTAACCAAGTTGCTAAATCCGCAACTGTAGAGAAATCCAACAGCACCTCTCCTAATCCCTCCAATCGAGCGATCGCACCCGTTCTTCCAGTTGAGGGTCACTACTTTTGAAGCATAAGATGAACGCCTGACAGGTGAAGCATAAGATGAACGTTTGTCCAACTTATGCGTAGAGTCATAGTCACCTATTCATCAGCCGGCATCACTTAGTAATGCGGATGGCGAGACTCGAACTCGCAAGGCTTACGCCACACGCCCCTCAAGCGTGCGTGTCTACCAATTCCACCACATCCGCGCAGTTATCTAATATAGCAAAAAGTAGGCAGATCGTAACTTTTTATTTTTATCGCCGCCGAATCTACTTTGCAATAGTTAAGTCTACCCTCTACCCTCTGCCCTCTGCCTTTGGCTATAATCACTGACCTTTCAGCCTATCCCTGTGAGTTAACCTGGAACAATTTCCCAGAAAAAGTAACAAATAGTGTACGCGATCGCCTTTATCCTATCTGATACGGATGTAGCAGCACTGTTCTATGCACTTTTCAAAAATCTTGATTGCCAATCGTGGGGAAATTGCCCTACGGATTCTCCGAACTTGCGAAGAAATGGGAATTGCCACTGTTGCCGTTCACTCCACAATTGATCGGCACGCCCTTCATGTCCAACTAGCAGACGAAGCTGTGTGCATTGGTGAACCACCCAGTAGCAAAAGTTACTTGAATATTCCCAACATCATTGCCGCCGCACTGACTCGCAACGCCACTGCTCTTCATCCCGGCTATGGTTTTTTGGCAGAAAATGCCCGTTTTGCAGAAATCTGTGCTGATCATCAAATTTCCTTCATTGGTCCTACTCCAGAAGCAATTCGGGCGATGGGTGATAAATCCACCGCCAAAGAAACGATGCAACGATCTGGTGTGCCAACAGTACCAGGAAGCGATGGGCTGCTGACGAGTGAGCGACAAGCCGAAGCGATCGCCCGCAAAATCGGTTATCCTGTGATGATCAAAGCCACTGCCGGGGGTGGTGGACGTGGGATGCGCCTTGTCCACGAAGAGAGTGAACTCGCCAGACTTTTTCAAGCCGCTCAAGGAGAAGCCGAAGCTGCCTTCGGTAATTCAGGAGTCTATCTAGAAAAATTTGTCGTGCGTCCTCGCCATATCGAGTTTCAAATCCTCGCCGATAGCTACGGTAACGTTATCCATCTGGGTGAGCGAGACTGCTCGATTCAGCGGCGTCATCAGAAACTACTAGAAGAAGCCCCTAGTCCCGCTCTGACGCCAGAACTACGGGAAAAAATGGGAACGGCAGCAGTGATGGCAGCAAAATCCATTAACTACGTGGGTGCAGGTACTGTCGAGTTTCTTCTCGATGCCTCCGGTGCCTTCTACTTTATGGAAATGAATACCCGCATTCAAGTTGAGCATCCTGTCACTGAAATGATTACAGGATTAGACTTAATTGCCGAACAAATTCGCGTTGCTCAAGGGGAGAAACTACAACTCACCCAAGACCAGGTTACTCTCAAAGGTCATGCGATCGAATGTCGGATTAATGCCGAAGACCCTGAACATAACTTCCGTCCCCAGCCGGGACGAATTAGCGGCTACTTACCACCCGGTGGCCCAGGTGTGCGTATGGATTCCCATGTCTACACGGATTACGAAATCCCACCCTACTACGACTCCCTGATTGGTAAATTAATCGTCTGGGGACCCAACCGCGACGCAGCGATTAAACGAATGAAGAGAGCCTTGCGGGAGTGTGCAATTACTGGTGTCCCAACCACAATTGGCTTCCACCAAAAAATCTTGGAAACACCAGCATTTCTGGAGGGTGAGGTTTATACCAATTTTGTGGAACAGATGATGCTCTCTGCTAAGGGCTAAAGCATCGGGAAATGGTGAGTATACTTATGACTCCCACTCCCGAAGCCTGTTGCCCTAGTGCATCATTGTCAGCAGTCCTTGCTGACCGAGAAGAATTTCCCGAAGCAAGCTAAAAATCCCTACCCAAATAATTGGGGTGATATCAACGCCCCCAATTGGTGGGACAAGCTTGCGGAGCAGCACCAAAAAAGGTTCTGTCGGCAAAGCCACTAAGTTTAACGGGAAACGATTCAGGTTTACCTGAGGATACCAGGTGAGAACAATCCGAAAGATAAACAAAAGCGTCATCAGTCCTAGCAAAGAACCGACAGTCCAGTTAATCAAGCTATCAGCAGTCATGGGTTGTTGAGTGATGAAAGTCATGCCCCAGCCTTAGAAAGACTGACATAACTCTAGATATGTTAATTTTACGCTTTATAACTAAATGTTAATGGCGTTTCTCAGCTAAGTCATTGAGATTGTCATCCGGGTTGTTCTACGACTTCTGCTAAGCCATCCTGAGAGCGAACAGCCCCGAAATAGCTAGACCCCTTTCTGGATCTGGGATTTTTGTGCTATTGACACTCACTAGCAAAGAAGCTGGTCAGGGTAGATCGAAAACTCAAAGCTGAATTGGCTTCTCAAGGGGGAAACACACTATTAGAATTAGTATGAAGAATATCAAACAAGGGTTGAAGTTCTATGACACCTTCATTAGCAAACTTTTTGTGGAGTCTCTTTTGGGGTGCGGCGATTGTTGTTATCCCCGCAACCGTTGCGCTGATCTTTATTAGCCAGAAGGATAAAATCCAACGTTTCTAAACCTAGCGAGTTGTCAAAACCTCAACTCAAAAACAGGGCAGTAGGTCACTTAGCTGCCCTGTTTTATGCTATCTAGAGGCAGATTAGTGACTCTTCGTTTTGCCTAAAGCAAAGGCGAGTAGCTTAAGCTGATATCAGTAGAGTTTGCGACTCAGCCAGCTTTACCGAAAACGTCTAGTTAAAGTAGAGATTTGCTATGATAACTCGCTACCATAGGACTGACTTAGGAGAGCAGCAATGGTAAATTTTGGGCTGAACTCAGCTAGTATTTTAGGCATTTTTCTGGCGGTTGCAGGAGCAGCGTTGTATTTCTTGCGCTCGATACGCCCAGAACTATCACGAGACCAGGATATCTTTTTTGCGGCAGTCGGACTCTTGTGCGGCTTCATTCTTTTATTCCAAGGATGGCGACTTGATCCAATTCTGCAATTCGGTCAGTTTCTGCTGACTGGTACGACAATCTTTTTCGCCTATGAAGCCATTCGTCTACGGGGCGTTGCGACGGAACAGGCAAAGCGGAATACACCGATTGTGGACGATGAGCGACCTGTTAGCAGGACGTATGCGTATCAACAAGAAGCAGAATTGTACGACCAACTAGAGCCGGAAGAGGAAAGATATACAAGCCGACGGCTTCGAGGAACGGAAGATGCCCGTAGTAGCACTAGAGAGCGCTATGAAGGAGAATCTCGTCGTCCCCGGAGTCGAGGGAGTTCAGAACGATTGGGGTCAGGAGAGCGACCTTCAAAACGTCGTCCTCGTCCCACCAGCCGCCCTCCAGAACGCTCCGTGGATACGTGGGAAGCAAACTTAGATACTGGCTGGGAGGAAAAACCGTCTCGCAGTAGCCGTCCTCGTCCTAGCAATCGCCCGGAAAGCAGCGACTCAGAGATACCAACGAAGCCAAGAAAGCGTCGTCCACCGCAAGATAGGCAAGCCTCTGTACCTACTAGAGAGGTGGAGACGGCATCAGCCGATTATGTCGATTATCAACCCATAGATTCTCCAGAGGACGATAGAGACAGCGATAATTCATCCGGGCGTTTTGACTACTAAAAGATTGCCTAATGCACTAGGGGTGCTTTTACTGAAAGAGTGTCCAGTATTGAGCAAGGCAAAGCGTTTTAGTACAGCTAAATCTGTACAGCCCAAGGTGAGAAGATTGACTGTTGTCCGGAAAATCTATCGATCGCGTCGCTGGCGTGTGGGGTTTCTGATGGGCTTTGTTGTCGCCTGTACTCCAGTTAACCCGATCCAAGAGCCAACTACTCTCAATAGCCGCTACACAGATGAGCAACCGACATTAAGCGGCAATGGTCGGTATGTTGCCTTTGTTTCTAACCGGAATGGCGATCGCAAAATTGTGATGTATGACTTGGAACGACAAGTATTTATTGATTTGCCACGCTTGAATCAACAACAAGCGATCGCCGAAAGTCCCAGCCTCAGCCGTAATGGTCGCTACATGGCATACATTTCCAGCGACCAAGGACGCTCAGAAGTAGCCATCTATGACCGGGCAACTAAACGCTCCGAAATTCTCACTCGCAACTATCGTAGCTGGGTACGGAATCCAACCCTGAGTCCCGATGGTCGCTACGTTGCCTTTGAAACCAGTCGTCGCGGTCAATGGGACATTGAAGTGCTAGACCGGGGACCTAATATTGAATTAGATATTCCGGATGGAAGCACATCGTTTCGACAATAAAGGGGTGTAGCAGTGAAACGCTCCCTCTTTTTATCAGCAGCCATTACCCTCACCAGTTTGTTAACTAGCTGTACGGGTTCTGTGCAGCTACTCGATTTTCCCTTTGACCCAGCAGGGCGCAGTTTGAATAGTCTCCAGTCAGAATTGGCTCCCCATCTCGCAGGGCAGTACATCGTGTTTATTTCTGACCGACGTGGTAGCCAGGATGTTTATTTATATGACGCGGTTGCCCGCAATCTGATCGATTTGCCGGGACTCAATGCTTTAGATGCGATCGCTTCTCACCCCGCTGTCTCCGAAGATGGTCGAACCATTGTCTTTGCTGCTACACGCCAAGGGCGTACAGGAATCTACCTCTACAACCGGGAAACGCGCCAGTTACGGAACCTTACAGAAAAACTCCAAGCCGAAGTGCGTAACCCAACGATTAGTGCCGACGGTAGTAGGATCAGCTTTGAAACTAGTGAGAACGGTCAGTGGGATATTGCCATTTATGACCGTTCAGGAAAACCACTCAATTTGTCTATACCGATTCGATGAAGTTGTTGATGAAAGGAAATAAAGATTGGGGGCTGGGGATTGGGAAGATGCCGAAATGTAAGGAGATTCTGTAGAGATGTTCTCCGGAGTAAAGTGTCTTCCTGTCGGGGTATCCTCTTCCCGATTCCCAATTCCCAATTCCCCAATCCTTAATCCCCAATCCCTAATCCCCAAGTCTTGCTGGTTACTCGTTTTGGTAGGATTCCTCACCAGTGGTTGCGGGACTCAGTTCAACTCCCCCCCGCAAATCCTCTCCGGTGGACTCAACAGCCAACGAGCGGATGAGTCTCCCGCCTATAGTAGCGATGGTCGTTACCTAGCCTTTGCTTCTGATCGCGATCGCTCTCGTGATATCTTCCTCTACGACTTACAGCAACGGCGTCTGATTGATTTACCCAACCTTAATCGCCCGAACTCTAGTCAAGACCAACCAGCGCTGAGTGCTGATGGTCGCTATATTGCCTATGTCTCCAGTGAAAGAGGGAAAACAGATATCTTGGTCTACGACCGACAAACCCAACAGTCACGGCTCTTAACTGGTGGTGTTAAAGGCTCACTCAGGCGTCCAACAATTACTGGCGATGGGCAGTATGTCGCCTATGAAACAAGTCAACTCGGTCAGTGGAACATTGCAGTTGTCAAATTAGACACTAAATAAAGCTTTGAGTTGTTAGCGTTGAAGAAACTAGCTTTGGGTTGGTAGAGTCTTGTTCTTATGAGCCGATTGGAGGAATCTGATTAGCCCCGTTTGCCTAACCCTTGTTCCGAACCGATGGAAGATAGGGAAATATGGATTATAGCCATCAGCAGTCAGCTTTCAGCGGTCAGCTTTGGGTCAAATCAGCTCTAGTTAAGGAACGCTCTTCTCCCCTTAATGTCCTAACATTCGTGGCTACTGCTATAAATAGAATTTGATTTCAAACCATCCATCGCTGCCATGCTCAATATGCTAAAACAGTTCCACCAGATTCATGCACACTAACCCATGAGTACCAGACGTCTGCGTATCGCTACATCGGGAATGATTGCTGTAGCTGCTATCGGTGCCACGACCATTGACGCAATCGCTCCGATACAGTTACTGAATTTATCCCTCCAGCCGAATAGCGCTTTTGCCCAAGACATTGATGAACAAACCAACATCCGAGTCTATCAACGGGCAAGTCAAGCGGTCGTCTCCATCAATGCAGGTGATGGAACGGGTAGCGGCAGTATCATCAGCTCAGATGGTTTGGTCTTGACCAATGCACACGTTGTACAAGGCTCTCAGACTGTCGAGGTAGTTCTGGCAGACGGTCGGAAGTTTCAAGCCGATGTTGTTGGCTTTGGTGAGAATGGTCTTGACTTGGCGGTTGTGAAAATTCAAGGGCAGACTAATCTTCCTGCAATTTCCTTTGCCCAGAGTCCCGTGCAAGTCGGTCAACGAGCGTTTGCCATTGGTAATCCCTTCGGTCAATTTCAGGGAACCTTTACGACAGGGATTGTCAGCCGTATTGACAATGAGCGCGGCTTGATTCAAACCGATGCTGCGATCAATCCAGGTAATTCTGGAGGACCACTCCTAAACAGACAGGGCGAATTGATTGGGGTGAATACGGCAATATTTAGTGGCCCTAGAGGTGGCAATATTGGGATTGGTTTTGCGATCGCAATTGACAAAGTACAGCCTTTCCTGACCGCAGTACGAGAAGGACGCGCTTCCCGTACCGCTCAGCGGTTAGGACCCGTTCCAGGTGATACTCCGCCTAAACCACTAGTTCTCAATGGTACTCCTGTCACAGGCAGACTGGGGCGGGGTAGCAGTGTTTTGCCAGTAGATAACAGCTTCTTTGACCTTTATGCTTTTGAAGGTAAAGCAGGTCAGCGAGTCCAAATTGACATGACAAGTCGGGAAATTGACTCCTACTTGATTCTGCTTGACCCAAATGGTGACGAAGTTACTCAAGATGATGACGGCGGCGGTGGTCCAAACTCCAGAATTGTTGCGACACTGCCAGCCGATGGCACCTACTTATTGATGGCAAATTCCTATGAAGCAGGACAAGCGGGTGCTTATAGCTTAAAAGCCGAGGCAACTAGTGCTAGTGCCGGGAATGCCGTAAACCAGGGAGGCTTTATCTTAAGGCAAGAGGGTATCCTTGGTTCTGATGCTGCTGTACTGCCTTCTGATGGGAGTCTGTATCAGGAATATGATTTTCAAGGTCGCGCCGGACAGGCAGTGACAATTGAGCTAGCAAGCCCTGATTTTGACACTTACATCGCACTGCTCGATGCCAACGGTCAGCTAATTGGCGAAAATGATGACGCGAATGAGAACGATCCCAATTCTACTCTTACCGTTACCTTGCCCCGTAGTGGTGTCTACCGAGTGATTGTCAATGCTTACGACAAGAGAGGTCGCGGTCGCTATCTTTTAACTATTAGAGAGTAAGTAGTCGATCATGAAGGGCGTACTCCATAGCACCTAAAAATCTATCTTCAATTAAGGTGAACAGTACACAAACGGAAAGAAAATCTATCTTCCTCTCCTTGGTCGGAATGGGGAGATAGATTTTCATCCTTATGTCAGTAAATGCCGTTCATATTGATGAGAGATTAATTTGATATCACCTCTGTCTACCGAGAGGTTTATCAGCCCAACTTCTTAGGAAAGCTTCTATCTTTCTATAGGAGTGATTTTTTTCCTTAAAGTTGAGCCTTTTATAAGGGCTAACTCAAGCCACTTAGACTAGCCAAAAAGTATTTGGAGTTATCTTAAGACATCTTGCACAAACCCCAGGATTCTGTAAAGTAACAACAGCTATAGGATAGAGGTTGTTAAATAACGAAGTAGTTAACTAATCCTGTTATGGAATAGTCTTCTCCTGGGGTTTGCTAGAGTAGACCTAACCACGTTAATAGACCGTGACCTGTGAGCAATTCCAGCAATAATAGACCGACAAATCCAATCATGGCAAACCGTCCATTGATTTGCTCAGCATAAGGTGTCCAACCAAAAGCAGGTTCAGGTTGGTTATAAGAGCCTTGAGGGGGCTGGTTAGAAGTAGCAGTAGGGGTTTCAGAACTCATGGCTTTGGCTTAACTTCCTTCTCAACTGTCTACGGACTCTAAGTTTTGCACTGATTCAATCAGCGATCGCACTTGGGATACGCCTGTTGACGGCTCAAATCCTAAGGGGAATTTACCTCGTACTAACATTCTTAAACCCAGTGGACCAAGACTAAGTAAGCCTTGAATATCTCGGAAAGAATTACCTACTACTTGTAAGCCAAACTGGCGCTCATCAATCCAACCGCCCTCTTTGACTAAGTCAATCAGCACTTTGCGATGACGAATTTGGCGACTAGCTTGGTCATCTTTTCGATCAAGAATTTCCTGTTTGATTTTACCGATTTGATCCATTGGGGCAACATCCATTGGACAAACCGCGTTGCACATATAACAGCGAGTGCAACCCCAAACGCCTTGGGTTCCTTTGTTGTATTCCTCAAGACGGCTTTCTGTTTTGGCATCACGGGAATCTGCTACCATTCGTTGCGCCTTTGCCAAGGCGTGAGGACCAACAAAATCCGAATTCACCTCACGGGAGTTGCATTCAGAATAGCAGGCACCACAGAGAATACAGTTACCGTTTTGATTTAAACGCGATCGCTCTTCGGGACTCTGCAAAAACTCGCGTTCGGGAACAACTCTTGCACCTGTGCTGACATAAGGATCAACCGCTTCTAAGTTATCCCAGAAGCTATGCATATCTACCACTAAATCCTTAATCACTGGCATATTACCCATCGGTGCGACAGTAATTTCAGGAATCCCAGATTCATTGTGCGTATGCTGCTTCGCCAATTCACTGCCCACATTTTCTTTACAAGCCAAAGCTGAGCGACCATTGATTCGCATTCCACAACTGCCGCAAATTGTATTCCGACAATTCTTACGAAAAGCAAGAGTCCCATCTTGCTCCCACTTAATTCGATTCAGACAATCGAGAATCGTGTTTCCTTCCTCCACATCCAGCGTATAAGTCTGGATCATCGGGGAGGTATTTTGAGTCTGGCGAATAATTTTAAAACAAACTTGCATAACTTACTGACAAGCTCTTGATTATCTAAACATTTCTATGAAAAACTAGCAATCCGCGAGGCATGACAAACATGACGCCTTCTCAGCTAATCTATCTTTCCTTATAATAAACGTTCCAGATTTATGATCACTGCTTATAGTCTAGGACACCAGTGCTGTCCTCATGTACTAAAACCCATCTCTAATTTGATCATTCGACCCAGCTAATTGCCATAGATAGAATTTTACAGATAGAAGCGTTATTGAGTGATGTTAATCTACCTTTGCTCCAAATGCGTAAAGATTCTAAGAATGATAAAAAAATACTTGTCAATGTCGAGAGATTTAACGATATATTTTTTATAGAGCTTTCATAGCTTTGTAAAAAATGACCAATACCATCCTGAAATTTGAAGGATATCTTACGAGATTATGATAGAGACCGCCACTGCTCCACTAACGGGCAAAGCATTGCTTCAAAAAGTAAAAGAGCTATCACACTTGCCCCGGCGAGAAACAGCAAAACGCTGCGGCTATTACACCGTAACTAAAAACGACCAAACTCGCGTCAATTTAACAGACTTTTATGACGCAGTGCTGGCAGCGAAGGGTGTTCCCCTTGATCCAGAGGGAACAAAAGATGGTCGTGGTCGCGAACCGACCTATCGAGTAAGTGTCCATAAAAATGGGCAAATTGTTATTGGTGCAACCTATACTCAGGCAATGGGATTAAAATCAGGTGACGAGTTTGAAATTAAACTGGGTTACAAGCATATTCACTTAAAACAGGTGGATAGTGATACAGCCAAAAACCCAGAAGATGACGACTTGGAAATCGAAGAGGACTAATAGAACTAATCACTTCTGCTCAAGGATAGATCTTAGTTTTATCTATCCTTTGTACAGAATCATGATCTATAGATCCTTACAATTTGCCGCAAAAAGCCAATGGCTATCTTTGATCAGGCAGTAAGTCAGGGGTTGATGTCACTGAGGACATCGACGGCTCTTTTGAAAGTAGCGGCTTTTTTCCTCGCTTGGGCTGCTTTATGGCTGCCTCTGGCAATTCCGATCGCTACAGCGCTGAAATGGCATCCTCCTATGCCTTTGGCAGTAAAGCAAAAGTTACCATTAATAGTCGCACTTTACCTCATTGCCCCTCTCATTTTATGGGGGGCTTCTTGGGTAGATCAGGAGTCTTTTTCGGATTACGGCTTGAACTGGCAATTACCTGTTTTGGTGTCATTAGGGCTGGGTTTAGGCTTAGCTGTTCTCAGCTTAGTAATTATTTTTACTGGGCAATGGACACTCGGCTGGATCGAGTGGCGTTCTGAACATTCCCCACGCTTAGGGCAGGTATTATTGCCAGTATTTTTGTTGGGGTTAGGGATTAGTGTCACTGAGGAGTTGGTCTTTCGTGGATTCTTACTGAATACGCTTCAACAAGATTATTCAGTCTGGGTAGCAGCAGCAGTTTCGAGTGTAATTTTCGCCTTATTGCACTTAATTTGGGAGCAGCAAAATACCCTACCTCAATTGCCAGGACTATGGCTGATGGGGATGGTATTAGTGCTTGCCCGTTGGGTAGATGGTGGTAGTCTGGGCTTGGCAACGGGACTCCACACGGGTTGGATTTGGGGCTTAACTTGTCTGGACTCTACTGAACTAGTTTCTTATACAGGTAAAGGTCCAACCTGGATAACTGGCTTAGGTGCCAATCCCTTAGCTGGTGTCGCTGGAATTGTTTGTTTACTAACAACGGGTATCCTGCTCCAGTGGCTTTTTGCTTAAAATGAACGAGGAACAAAGTCTCCCTGAGTGTTGTCAGCACTTAGGGAGACTCGTTTATTGAACTTCAAATTTAGCTATTCTTGCTGGAATCATTTCTGAATAACAGCAGAATTGCTCCAACTAATAGCATTCCCCCAAGCAACCCGAAGAAACCGAGTTGCTCTTTGAAGAATAACCAGGCAAGTAATGTTGAAGTTAATGGTTCCAGCAAGGTTGTGATGCTAGCGAGTGTCGCTGTCGTATGGCGCATTCCCGATAGGAACAGCACATAGGCGAGGACAGTAGGAACGAGTCCCAAGTACAGTAATATTGACCAACCAATTGCTGGATAGCTAACGACTAACCCACTAAACAGGGCAAAGGGTAGCAGTATAACCGCACCTGTACCAAACCCAATCGTGAGCGACTGGAGTGGGTGATACCGTCCAGCTAAGGCACGGCTACATAGAGCAATTACGGCGTAACCAAACGCTGAACCTAAGGCTAACAGAACCCCTAGCGCCGCATTACCCTGTTCTCCCACCGTATTGGGTTGGACATCCACACACAAGGCTGTACCCACAAGCGCAAAACTAAGAGCGACGATTAGCCTTGGCGTGAGTTTTTCCCGAAATAGCCAAAGGGAGAGAAGGGCAACGATTACAGGTGCAATGCACAGTGTCACGAGAACTGCGATCGCAACTCCTATTTGAGCGATCGCAGCAAAGTAGCAGACTTGGTAAAACGCCATCATTGCGCCAAGCAACAGCATTAACACTAAGTCACGCCGTCGAACTCGGAACATTCGGACTCCCAAGGTATACCAGCAAGCCGAAAATAGTGCTGGTAGTGCGATCGCTAATCGAAAAAACCCGATTGAAAGCGGATTAGTATCCACCAAGCCATAAAGTGCTTTGATCGCCACACCTACTGTGCCCCACAGGACGGCTGAAAGCACAATCAACAACAGCCCATAGGTAGAGCTACCCTGAGCTACAGCTTGAATTTTCATGAAAAAACTATCCTTGCCTCACAAGATAAACAACGACCGAGCCGTGAGGGCAGGATAGGTATAGTGTTATTTTGGCTTAGCCTTAGGCGAAGCCACTAGATAAAAACTGAACCTCCTGCCCTAGTAGGTGCAGGTAGGTGGAGGAGTGCTTTTGTAGCGCGTTCTTAGCACAGTTATGTGTCCTTGATTCGTTATCACTTAGAACCTGCTGAGGACAATATCATAAAAACACACTTATTGTGAAGAGTATTTAGCTTATTAGCAAAAACAAAGTGCTGTTATCAAATATCAATTAGTATCAACGTTCCCCAGAATTGGGGGATAAGGTGAGCAAGTGCGTAACACCTGCAACTATAAAAAAGCGTGAGGGAAAGCCTTGCCCCCACGCCGACACAATTCATGTGCGATTTCCTAACCGCTAATTAGAAACTTCCGCCAATTCAATCACCCGACCATCCATATCCTTCACCAAAAAATTTAGAGGCTTCTCGCTGCGAACTTTGTACTTGAGTCGTCGCATTTGTACGCGCATCAACACTTGTTCTAGGCAATCGTGGTCGAAACATACGTGGCGTTGTTGGTTTTTATTGCCTATGCTTGCCCCGGAGATGACATGGAGCTGAGTATTCTTTTTGAGCTGATACCATAAACCATCAGTACCATTCATCCTTGTCGCACTGGTGGTTCCCAGGCTAGTTGACATATAAAGTGGGTCAAGACCTGTGGCTCCTAATGTTTGCTCGTAGTTGTAGTAGTAGTGTAGAGGGACTTCTGCTGCTGCTAAATTGAGCAAACCCTCATAAAACTGTCGTGCCACTTCCATATCGGACACCATTACAGTATGGACTTTTGGGGCACTGGTGAGAAACATCCACATCGCAACCGCGTAGGCTGCCAATAGCATCACCATGATGCCCTGTGTAGAAAACAGGCTATCTAAAGGTAGACCAGGCAAGAAAGCGCCAAGCGGCAGAGGCTGAACTAGGAAGGAAATAATATCAACTGATAGAATCATGAACTGACAAAGCGTAATGAATCAAGTTTAACTTTGATGAATCTGTTGTCCTGTTACGGGTAAGATTATTACCACCAGACCTGTCCATAGATGTTACTAATTTTAGCTAAGTTATATCATCACTCTCAAAGGCTTCAACATGAAGCAGTCGGTTATCATTTCTCCATAGTCTGGAAACAGGATGGTGGGAAAGTAGCTAGCTGCCTTATTCTGAGGGCAAAGGAGCGATAGATATAGTGGGAAGCATCTGCTTTGATTTTGCTGATTCTATGGGAATTTAAAGATTGTGCAAATTCCGCATTTTTCTGAATCCAATCATCTGATTGTCAAGTCACTGTTTCATCACAGCGATCAGGAGTTGCTAACTCTGTTTCAGCGTCACCCGGAGCATGGGAAGTACTTCACGGCAATATTCTGTCGCTATAGTCCCATTGTCTTTACGTTAATTCGGCATTCAGCGCGATCGCCTGTGCAGGCAGATTATCTATTTGCCCTCACCTGGCGTCATATTTTCTACGAACTGGGTGGACTGGATTTACGTGACGATAATACGCCTGGGTCGAATTCTTTCCAAAACTGGCTCATCAATATGACGGCTGTCTGTATTAACCAAGCCGATTTACCGCCAGTGGAGTCGATTCACTACAACCTCAAAGCCGCACCACCACCATTTTGGTGCTACCTCGAACAAGCCATGGAAAAACTGCCAGCCGTAATTCGGTTAATGGTAGTGATGGCACAGACGTTCCACTGGAGCGAAACGCGGATTGCGGCGTATCTACAAGCGGAGGGAGAAGTCATTTCACCAGCACAAGTGAGAACTCAGCTAAACCAAGGGTATCAACTTTTGGAAGAAGCTCTCCCTGATGATATTCGTGAGGTTTATTTGGGTGGGGAAGCCGCTCATCCAGAGCGCAAGTCGGCAGTCAGTACACTCTAGCCATGCTAGTGTTTGGCAAACACTCCCAAATCGGCGGGTTAGATAGGGTAGCTAGCACAAAGAGCAGCAATGAAGAGAGGGTATCTGTTGGTAAAGGCGATCGCTAGTTCTTCGGGAGTGGGGTTACTAACGCTTCTAGCATCTGTGCTAGTCACCAGTACGGGTGCGTTTGGGCAAACTTTACCCAGTGGTTTCCCAATAATTGACCTCGACGAGCAACTGAATATCCAGTTAAACAACGGTATTCAGAGAGAATCGAGAGATCAAGCGGACTCACTCCTGCGACAGGGAGGACAAGCGCAGCGCCGTGGAGATTTGGAAAGTGCGATCGCCACCTGGTTGCAAGCGCTTGACCTTTATCAACAAGCGGGTGACTTACAGGGATTAGGTCAAACTTACAATTACTTGGGTATAGCCTATGTCAATCTGGGACGCTACCGACAGGCAGAAGATGCCTTCCGCCGACGCTTGGGAATTGCTCGTACCCTAAACGATTTTCAAGCACAGGTTTATGCCTTAAATAATGTGGGTACAGTGCTACTAAAAGATAGGAATCTGGAAGCCGCACAAGATACTTTTTTACAAGCCCTGACGGTTGCCCGTAGTATTAAAAATCGAGAGGGTGAAGGATTAAGTCTGAGTAATCTTGGTTTAGTAGCCGCTGAAGCAGGAAACTATACGGAGGCAATCAATCGCTACGAAGCCGCCTTGGATTTTCGGAGTGCCGCGACAGACCGACTAGGGCAAGCAAATACGCGCAATAATTTGGGAGATGCCTATCGTGCCGCTAAACGTCAAGCAGAGGCTCAAATTTCTTACCGACTAGCACGGATACTCGCTGAAGATAGTCGTGATCTCACCAACCAATTTCGGGCATTGAGGGGCTTGGTACTGTCTCACAGTGCAGCTAGAGAGTATCAATTGGCATTTAGATCGCTTAACCAATATATCGCTCTGGCGCAAAAAGAAGCCAACCGCTCTGAAGAACTGATCGCACTACGGCTATTTGCTGAGCTTTCTCAAGTCACGGGCAATTTGTCCAATGCCCGGACTTATTACATACAAGCGATCGCAGTGGCAAATGCGATCGGAGATACCCAGGAAGAAACCTTTTTACGCAACGATCTCGCTCAAATCCTGTATGAGCAAAGGTGACATCTCCAGACGCTGACTCTTCGAGTACAGCGCAGATCTTATCGTTCCCCCAAACCCCCACAAGATGATAAAACTACTTGTTTGATACAAGGGGAAAGCTAATGCTCTTTTTCCTTTTCCCAAAATTGAATAGGCAATCCCTAGAACCGCTTATTTAGTCATTTGTGCGATCTCACTAACCTTGACTTGTTTAGGAAGCACTTTCAGGTCATAGAACATATCAGTCAGTCTGAACCTGTTAAATGCGATCGCCTTTCAAAGAATGTCTCTCAGAAGCTAACTGTAACTATGAAAAGCTTTAGATTTTAGATTAAGGCAGTGAGGATTTGTAATTCTAAATCTAAAATCACAGTAGGATGTTTCCAACTGATTAGCGATGCTTTCTACTGATTTTCTCAATCCCTGGCTAGTTGCTGTTGGATTAAATACGGCTTTACTCGCGATCGCTTTTATTGCTCCCAAGAAGTTACTGACACCCGCAGGACTATTCCACGGTTGGCTACTTGGTGTCTTGATCTGGGGGACGCTTGGCTGGCAAGGCTACTTGGTAGTACTGTTTTACTTTCTAGTAGGTTCAGGCGTTACTCGCATCGGTATGGCCCAGAAAGAAGCCGAGGGAATTGCGGAAAAGCGATCAGGGGCAAGAGGCCCAGAAAATGTCTGGGGTTCAGCCCTTGCCGGAGCCTTGTGTGCCTTGGGAGTACTGCTAGTTCCGTATTTTAATCAAGACGTAGGAGCGCAACGTCTTATATCCCTACTGTTACTGGGATATGTGGCAAGTTTCTCTACAAAACTTTCTGACACCACTGCTAGTGAGGTTGGAAAAGCTTATGGAAAGCGCACGTTTCTCATCACTACCTTACAGCCTGTGGCGCGGGGAACTGAAGGAGCGGTTAGTTTAGAGGGAACCCTGGCAGGGATCGTTGCTTCAGCCGCGATCGCATTTGTTGGTTGGGGGGTTCATCTCATTGATTTGAGAGGTGTAGCGATTTGTATAATCGCCGCCTTCATTGCCACCAACCTGGAAAGTGTAATTGGGGCAACGCTGCAATCAAAATTTGATTGGATGACGAATGAACTGGTGAACGTTTTTAATACACTGATTGGTGCGATCTCAGCGGTACTGTTGGCTTTAGCATGGCAAGGGTTAAGCTTGGGTACAACCGGAATCGCTTAACTTAAGCGATTCCCTTCCACCCTCAGTTATTTATTCCACTTGTGGACCAAAAACCATTTGTAGAATCACTGGCTCACCATCCGCACGATGATATTTATCCGCCCAAGCGCGGATAACTTCATCCAGTTCTTCCATTGCCTGATCGATATTCTCTGGCGGGATATCCAATTCCTCCAGTAACCGCATCACCTTTGGCTCTCGATCTGCCCAATCCCTCATCAACCGGAAGTACCGCGCCGTATCCTCTACTACGGTATAGGTACGTTCTTTTCCATCTACTGGTGAATATGAGGCACGGGTGAGTGCGTAGTATGGCAACCCCCAAGGGCAATCAACTCGCGTTACTGTCCCTGAGTAGATTAGGCGACGCTTGATGTGTTCAGCCATCGCTTCACTCAACGGGAGGCGTTGCTCTTTGGGCAAATCTTCCTGAGAACGAGTGTGCAGAAATTCAATCAGTTCCAAAAACTGAAGCGAATTGACCACCTGAGCATCTGGCAAGTTATCTGGCAGCTTTTCCTGGATGTATCGTTTTTCTTCAGAGTTAAGGCTTGTTCCAGAAATACGCGATCGCCCTGGTTGCCAAGGGTACTGATCCATCCAAACATAGGGAAATTGAATCAGATAGCGCGGTTCCTGAGAACCTAGCATCTTCAGCAGCTTCCCTTCCGTTAGAGCTTGTCTGACCTCCTCAACAATTACTTTGACCCGCTTTGGCTCAATATGGTGCAAATGCCCAGTCATCCGGGTATTCTCACCTTGCTCCAAGTAGGTCATGTATATCGCACATTTAGCAGCCGTTGCTGCTGCATCCAAGAAAGCCCCGTGTCGGTGGCCGCTGGTTCTCATCGCGCTGAAAGCCAGGTACAGCATAATCTGATCCATTGCGCTGGGGCTGAGGCTTTTGATCAGATCGAGGTGGTTAATCATCTTAGGGGCGGTTATATCGCATAGGTACAGAAGTTTTGTTCTTTAAGTGATTTGCCTCACCGTTGCACCAAATCAGTGAGTTCACCTCACGCCGCAGAACATGCGCTTACGTTAAGCACCCTAATATTTAAAACTGAATATTCTATTATAGGAAACAAATTAATAAGCGTAAAAACTGAAAAAACTCCGCTACCACGAAGGGAAGCAAGATAGATGAAGGTCTTCCAGTAACAATCATAGCTGGGTAAATGGATTTTCTTGTAATTGAAACAAAGGTTTGCGTCCACTTCCGGGATGTGGTGCTGGATTTCCTCTTATTGTAGTTTTTGCCGCTAGCAATTGGGTAGCAGAAGCATCCTGTAATTGTGCTATTCTCCAGTCGGTGATGACCTGAGAACCAACAGAAAGTGGAATTGCTAGTAGAGTAAACACAATAGTAGAGGTAAGAGTACGCATAACAAAAATTTGTGTCAGGGTTTCTAGTCCCTGATACGAGATTTCTGCTATGGGATCAGGACAAACTCTCGTCAAAGCTTACTTGCAGAGCGGCAAAACTCTGGTAATTTTTGAGTAGCGCGATCGCTTCTTACCATAGTCTTGCCGCTCACAGTCGCGGGTGTGCTGAAGGACTCTACATTCACCGTTGCCCCACGGAAATGCTACCCGAAGAGCAAAGCTTAGCTTACTATCTCCTCCTACACCTTCCCAAAAATTCATTGGTGCATGTATAATTGGGGATTCAGCGTCCGCTACCACGATGAGGAGCCTTGTTGTCTTCTTGCTGAGTTTTAGCCGAGAGCGATTGACCAAAGAAAGTAGTGTAAATGCTCATAGCAGATGTCCGTATCAGAGTTTCTAGTACCTGATACGGAGTTCCTGAAGGCACATCAGGAATAACTTCCTTGGAAGTTTATTTTCTTGTGCGAGAATTGGTGTTAAAATTACAGATTTTACGAATGTAATTACGGTATTTCAATCTTTTCGACGACTAACCAGCAACCTGAGTGGTTAAGACGACCCCAAACCGTAAGCTGTTCTTGGTCGAGGCAAGCTTGTAGTTGCTCATCCACGCTGGAGAGTAGAGTAATTAGCCTCCAGGTTTGACCCTCATGAGCCTCTGGAGCCGTCAATGTAATACAGTAATCTTGCTGATTGCAGCGCTGAAAAATGCCTGTGAATCGTGTTGGGGGCTGTGAATTAGGGACTGGTGGTTGGGAAGATTCTGCTGTGACGTTACTTTCAGGCTCGACACTTCCTAGTGCAGTGTGGTCGAAATAACTATCCAGTTGAAAAAGGTTAAAAAACTTACCTTTCAAGCTTTCTTTCCTTCTGCCTTCTGCCTCCTGCCTTCTGCCTTCTTGTACTAGTCCTTTCGTATTACCTGTCGCTGGATAGTTCTCTGGATTATCCAGGTAGTAGCGTTGCCAGGACAGCCAGTCGGGATGGTTTGAAGGCAAATTGAATAAAGGAATAATCGCAGCTGGAGCAACTGGATCTTGCAATAAGGCTTCTTGAATAGATCTAACTTGCAAATCCCTAGGTTGACAATTCAAGCTTACGGATAAGGCGGCTGCCATCCCCGCCGCTTGCCCAATGTTCATAACCACGGGTTGCAACCGCGTTGCACCATTAGCAATGTGAGACACAGAAATATTTTTCTCACAGACCAAAAGACCATCGGTTGAAACCGGGATCAAGCAGCCATACGGAATCGTAAACGGTGTTCCTGTCCAGCGCCCTCCCCAGCGAATGGATTTCGGTTTTAAAGGAAAGTTGATACCGGGATAGTGGTGGTCATTAGCATAGTTACCCACAGCAATGGAGGCGATAGCGAAGCGCTGCTGCGATAGCGAAGCGTTAGCGAGTCTACGCGCTTCGCGCATGCTTCGCAAACGAGCGTCAGCGCAGATCGCATTTCCTCGGCTAATATCGACAGGCAACGCTGCTACTCGTCCGTCAGCAACTGGCAATAAATCTTGCTCCCGCACCGTAACGAGTCCTTGAAGACGACGGCTTTCGCGGTAGTAAGGATGTAGCGCATAAGCCCCTCCACCAAATTGGGAGTTGGGAAAGATGTTATCAGCTAAACCATAGCGATGCCCTAGCTGAGACTGAATAAAGTGAGCAAAACCTTGAGTGTGCCAACGGGCTTCCTGAAGAAACTGTTGCTGCTTATCACTAGATTCAACTAAGCGCCCAACGCCTTCACCATAATCATTGCCACACTGAGGCCAGTTAATCATAAACAGTCCTCCTGGTAGGCGTCCGTAATTTAGAAATTGCTCTGCCCCATAATTGTCCCAAGCACCCACAAATTGCTCCGGGGAATAATCAGGAGGGGCAGGAATCTCTGGGGCATCTTCTGCCTCCCCAAAATCTTTGAGGACGACTACCCAAGTTGGCGCTTGTACGGGATACTGCTGAGTCAACTGATTAACTGACACCGGGGCGCTAGGTTCCTCAAACTCAGATTGCAGTTCCCACCCCCAACGGTACGGCACTTCGGCTAAAGCCAACACATCTCCCAGTTCCGTAGCATCTAGCGTGACTTTGGCTTTAACGGTGAAATTTTCAAATCGAACACCCGTAATGCAGTTGCCTTGGCGCAAAATCTCTAAGGGAGTTTGCCCAGCAATCCACTTCAGGTTAGGTAGCTGCTGCACCCAATCAGCAAGTAGCTTCGCACCTGTGCGAGGGTCAAAACTAAACATACTCACCCAACTGTTGTCTAATCCACCTATCTGCCGTTGCCGCAGTTCCCGCAAAAATGCCCCCCATAAACCCGTTTGAAAGGCGACAAGTTCATTCCCATCAGGCGCTGAGACACCCGCAGAAGTCAGCATTCCCCCCAACCAAGGAAATTCACTCACTAGTAAGGTTTGGGCACCTTGACGTGCAGCTTGAATAGCCGCGGCTGTGCCACCGGTACCACCCCCAACCACTAAAACATCAGTCGTTAATTCATTCATTAGCCATTACCCGGATTAGGAATTAAAAAATTCTCTCAGTCCGTCACTTAAAAAGCGATGAGGAGATGCGGAGATTGGGATTTTTTGTCAGTTATTTCTGCCAGCCTGGTCTAGCGAGTGGTAAAGTCTAAAATCGCGGAAGTTACTAAAAGCAGCAGGATGAAAGCACAAGTATTCCGAGGGGTTAATCAACTGAATTACGAAGAGGTGCCAGTACCCGAACTCCAAAGTGATGAGGTGTTGGTACAGGTGCGAGTCGTAGGACTTTGCCAGTCGGATATTAAAAAGATTCGCTATCCTCTCTATGAACCACCCCGCATTTATGGGCATGAAACCGCTGGGATAATAGCGGCGTTAGGAGAGGATGTTAAGGGTTGGCAGATTGGGCAACGGGTGGTTGTTATGCACCACATTCCCTGTATGCGCTGTGGCTACTGTCTAAATGACAACTTTTCAATGTGCGAGGTTTATAAAAACATCACGACAACGGCTGGGTTTACGCCTAGTGGTGGTGGCTTTGCAGAGTATGTCAAGGTTCCAGGGCATATTGTTCGGTGTGGGGGGTTAATTCCAATCCCCGATCGCGTTAGTTTTGAACAAGCGAGTTTTGTCGAACCGACTAGCTGTTGCCTCAAGGCGGTAAAAAAAGCGCAAGTTAGCCCCGGACAAACGGTTTTGGTAACGGGTGCGGGTCCAATTGGGCTAATGTTCATTATGTTGGTGAAGTGTTTTGGGGCAAGAGCGATCGCAACTGACCTCATCCCTAGCCGCATTGAGAAAGCACTAGCTGTTGGTGCGGAAGCCGCTTTTGATGCCCGTGATGCTGATTTACAACAGAAAGTCTTCTCCCTTACTGAGGGTATGGGTGTTGATACGACTCTCTTAGCTGTTCCTAGTGACAAAGCCTTTTTCCAAGCGCTTGACTGTACACGCAAGGGTGGAAAAATCCTATTTTTTGCCGAGTTCCCGGATGAGGTGGAAATTCCCATTAATCCTAATATCCTGTACCGCCGAGAAATCGACCTGATGGGAAGCTACAGTTCCTCCTATCGCCTTCAGTCTCTTGCTGCTGATATTGTATTTAACCAGCGCATTGATGTGGATGCGTTAATTAGCGATCGCTATCCTCTCCAAAAATTAGCAAAGGCTGTTGAACAAGCGATTACACCAACCCCCGATACTTACAAAATCTTGATCTACCCTCAAGCTACTGTTGGATAGGTTGCCAAAAGTAATCTGCGATCGCGTTTTCTCCTACCACTTGGGCATCTTGAGGACTATCGAACAAGACTGAACGCTGTACTAACTGATTATTAAGGCGTCGCGCAACACGACTCGGTATCCCGTGTCCGTAAACAATATGAGTTTGCCCTGCTAACACCACCACTTGATAGTCTGGATTGGCTCTAATAAATTGGGCAATTTTTTCTGCCATTGTTTCATCCCACAACACCAGCGCTGTGAAAAACCGCTCAAAGCTGTTGCTGTTGCCCTGTCCTGCTTGATGATGCAATTGGTAGCTTCCCTCTGCCATTTTTCGATATTCAGCGTTATCTGTCCGAATTTCTGAAAAGGGTGGGATATGCCGACGTTCAGCAATTGTTAGGCTTTCTAACCCACTACGAGCAACTTTTCGTGTCACCTCTGTCGGTGTATTCAAGGCTAAGACAGGCAGTTGATGAGTTTTAGCGAAGCGAAGTATCGGTGCATAGTACTCCCAAGGGAAACCCCAACGATTGTCATACTCAGTTTGCTCAACTAACTGAGCTTCTGTAATTTTCCCTGCTAAGTATTGGTCAAGAATGTCCTGGTAGGGACGCTGAAACATCTCCATTGCAACGGCGATTTTTTGATTCTGCTGGTGGAGTGCTTGCAGGATTTCTAGTTGCGCTTGATGGTCTTCGGCGCGATTATGTGTTTCTCCCAGGTAAACAACATCAGCTTGCCCAAGTTCCTGCAATATCTGTTGTTGAGTAAGTTGTTGCTGTTCTTGCAGGGGAGATGTTGGTATTTGGGCATAAGTTGGAGTGGTACAGAGAAAGAAAATTCCTAACGACCATG
The DNA here is from genome assembly GCF_059505465.1 of Symplocastrum torsivum. Classification (NCBI taxonomy): domain Bacteria; kingdom Bacillati; phylum Cyanobacteriota; class Cyanophyceae; order Oscillatoriales; family Microcoleaceae; genus Symplocastrum; species Symplocastrum torsivum. The sequence continues at coordinate 36,655 of NZ_JCACKQ010000027.1, forward strand.
CGTAAAGTTTAGTAATTTGGCGTTTTTTCATAACATTTGCACAGCGTTGGCACAGTTCACCTTAGGCAACAGTTTACAGAAGTACTTACTGAGGTAAATCGCGTTTGCAACTAACTTGGAGATGATACGGTCTTATCATCAGCCACTAAAACTGGCTCCGAGAGTGCAGCGGCAACAGCTTTGAGACATCGCTCATCGGTTAGCATCCAAGCATGGAGGCGAGCAGGCACTATCACTTCTTTACCCACTGGCATCTGAGAACTCTTCGCTGGGACAATTATCAAATCATAAGGTGTCCACATCACAGTGAAGTTCAGCCGTTCCAGCATTATTGAGGCATCCCGATTCAAATCCCGTAGAAACTCACTATCTGGACGCATCTGAATACAGCCAGGACGCCAAGAGAGGTGAGCGGCTAAGGTGCCATGATTGGGCGCAGAGATGCTGATGTAGCGCTGCACTCGGTCGATACCACCCAACCGTTGAATGTAGTAGCGTGAGACAATGCCCCCCATACTGAAGCCAATGACATCTATCGATTGCTTGGGGTCAAAGGTCTTAGCTACATAATCAGCTACTTGTGCCGCTAACTGGTCAAGACTAAGGTCACCGTTGTTCGGTATCAAATTGAAGCTATGTACCGACCACCCTTGGGCGCTCAGGTAGGTAGCCATACCCTGAAAAACGGCGATTGTGTCGGTAATGCCGTGAATCAACAATACAGGATTGCGATCGCGAAGTTTGGGCGTAGCGTAATCACTTGCAATTTTCATAGTCAATCGAATAACTTACCTAACCTCAGCTTAGTCAGCCCCATACCCTAAGCGATCGCTACTGTGGTACACCCAGTGAGAGTGTCCCAATCTGTACAGGAAACATGAGATGATTGTAAATATAGATAAATTCCCTTGTGACCTTGACTAAGCAGAAGTTGAGCATTTATACCGTTTAGAGACAGACTGTAAAGTTTTGTGGAGAAGCTAAGGTGAATCTTGCACTGGGTCGCCGTAAAAATTCATAATTCAATCTGGCAGGAACTTTCGGGCAAACTTCATCTAAAAAGTCGTCACTTGAGCCAAGCCGCGCTAATAACCTTTTGTATCAAAGTTGGAATAGTCGGCTCTCATCTTTGGCAACACCATTAAATTCATCTAAAGCCAGGAGTATTGGTAAATGTTCGGTTTTATCAAAAAGTTGTTCAGTGGAATTGCCGCCTTCTTCGGTGGGCTTATCGGTGGCAAAAAATCTCAAGATAATACGTCAACTGCTCCCAAGCCTAAAAAATCAAAAGGATTTTACCTAGAGCTAGACGAAATTGACAATGCTAAGGCAGTAGTTCAAGAGAAGATAGCAGAACCGCTGAAAGCCGCAGCGGGGACTGTAGCCGAAAAGCTAGAATCTGCAAAGGAAACCGTAGGTGTAGCCGTGGCAGATCGGCCCAAAACCGAACCATCGCCAGAAGCCAAGAAGCCAGAAGCCAAGAAGCCAGAAGCAAAAGCCCAAAAGCCCGATCCCGGCAAGGTTGCCGTCCCATCCAAGAACGAGACAGTAAAAGTTGAAGCTCAGCCAAACCCACCAGCCCCATCCACAAATGGCAAAGTTGAACCTCAAGCTGAACAAACTTTTGCTCCCAACTACTTAATGCCGACAGCTAGTCAGAGTCGCCGTCGTCCTGGGCCAAGCCTTGATATGTTCCGTGATATGGCGCGTCAGGTGAAAACGCCTGGTTAAGCGCTTTTATTGCCCAGAGGCATTTTTGAGGAAAACTAATCCGCTATACAACTGAAATGCTGGGTCCCAAGGCGTTTCTTTACGTCGAAATAAGTCGATGTGAGAGGTCAAGTGTCCCAGCATTTCTTTGTAATCGATGGCTGTTTCGGCAAAGGTTGTGAAATCTGAGCAGACTGGTACCTGAGGCAGTGATTGGTTGAGGAAAGCTAGCAAGTTGTTCCAGCTTCTTCTAGTCGTTGTTTGGTGCAAGGAAGATACGTCTGGTTTAGGGTGCTGAATATTTGGCTGAATTTGGGAAAGAGGAATTCCCTGCTGAAATTGATAATTGCGATCGCCTAATCGCAAAATAGTACGACGCTCAGGTAAATGTAGGTCACAAAACTGCACATAATCGAGAGTTTGAGTTTTGCGTTGTAGATTGCGGCGTGCGTCCAAATCTACAACTTCGTCAAATAGAGGCAAAAGCCCTTCTACTCTTTGGGTCACTTCTGACCACTTGAAGGCAAGCGTTCCTAACTGTCCGTCTGCATTTTTGCAAACAACTGTAGCTTGAGACGAACGATTGTTGGACGTTCCTAACGTTGTCCCTGCTTCACTACTAGAAAAATAATTGACGTTAAAGACGTTAATTTCTTGGATACCACGTAGAGTTCCTGAAAAGCAGGGAATCTCCGCTTGTCGCAGCGATGAAACATAAAATTGCAGTTCTCCTACAGGACCAACGCGATACAGACGCCAGCCTCGTGTTGGAAGTTGTAGCCTTGCGGTGTAAGCATCTATCTGCATAATCCGAGCAAGCTTCTGGGCAGCTGCCTGTTTCACTTCAGCAGCGATGGGTTCTAGGATTAAAAGCCCTAATTCTGTACTATCGGGGTTAGCCGTCGCCTGAGCAAGTGCTTGCTGTCGTTGCTCTTTTTCCCTTCTTTCTATGCGTCCTAGTCCCTGACGCGCTTGCGTCATAATCTTAGGGTTCGTTGTACCTTGGAGTAACTGACGGTAGACTGTTTCAGCCGATTCCGGCTTACCTGTCTCTTCATGCAGTCGTCCAACATAAAGCCGTACCCAAGGGTTTTTCGGTTCCTGCTTTACTAGCTGTTTGAGTAATCGGGTAGCTGTTCGATAATCTTTTCGCTCAAAGGCATCAGCAACTTGGTCAATCATGATGGCAGGGAATTGGGAATTGGGAGTGGCGGAAATTCACACTAAGGGTAGCTTAGCTGAGGAATCTTCCTGAATATTTCTACTCTAAAACTGAAGCGACAAGAGATAGAGCAACGATTGGAGCTGTTACAGCTCTTAAGACGCGGCATCCTAAGGAAACAGGTTGAAATCCGGCAGCAGTGGCTTTATCTACCTCGGTAGTTGTCCAGCCCCCTTCTGGTCCAGTCGCAATGACAACGGAGGGAAGTTGAGGGGTAGAAGCCTGAGCTGTTTTAAGTTGTATTCTTATGTCTTGTAAGCAACTGAGGAGATGAGGAGGATTGCCACGAGCGACGCAAATATAGCGGTAGGTGTGTGGAGTGTCAGCTAGCTGAAGGCTAGTAGCAAAGTCAACAGGATCGAGGATTGTTGGTACAACTTGACGCTCGGATTGTTCAGCGGCTTCTTGGGTAAGGCGTCGCCAGCGTTCAACTTTTTGGGGACTGGGATTGAGCCGTGTGCGATCGCTTTTCAACGGGATGATCGCCGTAACTCCCAACTCGGTTGCCTGATACACCACCTCGTCAAATCCGCTACTTTTGGGCATTGCTGCCATTAACGTCACCGCAAAAGGCAGCTCAGTTTGAACAGATAGAGATTCAATAATTCTAGCTTGCGTGAGGTTGGCTTCTAACTCGCTTAACAACCAACTGCCTTGTCCATCCATTGCAATAAAGCGATCGCCATTACCCAGCCGTAGTACTCGACCCAGATAATGCTGTTGCGCGTCAGTTAAAAGAATCTGCTGGTTTATTCGTTGTTCTAGTGCAATAACCAACCGTTGTAACTGAGCCAATTAATATCTCCTGTTATCTAAACGTTCTCCTCAGAAACAGCAATGTTTCTTTTCACTCAATACTTAATTTTGCTTATAACAGTTTCCTGGAGAGATGAGGTACATCTCAGGTGTGTGAAATCTAGATAGAGCAAGGAAAACAAAAAAGCTGATAGCTGATAGCTGACCGCTTTCTGCTATAGCTACTTACTTAAAACGTTTTTGTTCCGCCCGATAACGTATGGTTTCTGCAATGAAGGCAACTACCCCAGACCCTAGCATTAGCAGAACACTTAGGGCATTAATATCTGGTTTAACTCCTGTGCGGATACGGCTAAAGATTTCCATTGGGAGAGTTGTTGAACCCGTACCTGCTGTGAAGCTAGCAATGAGAAAGTCATCCATACTGAGAACGAAGGATAAAAGACAACCCGCAATAATCGCTGGCATCAATTCTGGCAACAGAACTTTGATAAAGGCTTGTAGCGGAGTTGCGCCTAAATCAAGCGCTGCTTCTTCCAGGTGAGGGTCAAGACCAGAAATTCTTGAGGAGACGACAATTGCGATATAAGCTAGACAAAAGACCACATGGGCAGCGACAATCGTCCACAAACTCAGGGGTGTACCAATAACAGCGAGGAAGACAAGCGTAGCAACCGCGATTGCAATATCAGGAATAATCAGCGGCAGGTAAGATACACCTCGATACAAGCTTTTGCCGGGAAATTGGTAGCGTGCTAAACCGACTGCCATCAGAGTTCCAATCACAGCCGAAATCCCAACAGCGGCGAGAGCAACTATCAAACTATTTTGCAGTGACGTAAGAATCCGGGAGTCTCCCAGTAACCGCGTGTACCACTTGAGAGTAAATCCCTTCCAACCCGCGCTGTATGCCGAATTATTAAAGCTATAAAACGTCAGCACAAAGATGGGTAGATACATATAGAAGAACATCAGTACAGAAAAAATCCCTTGCCAGGAGAAGCTGGGTTTGGATTTAGACTGCAAGATATCTCTGGGAATCTCCTCTTCCTGCTGATGCGAAAGTGTATCTTTCATTGAGTCATACCTATTGCCTTTAGGCATCGCGTCCCTTACTTGCTCAGTAGCTCTCAATTTACCGAATAAATGCTCATCGCTATAATTTTTTCATTAGTTTTGGGACTGTCATGTTAGAGTACAACCCCCAGAGATACTTTCCTTCTTCCGAAGAGCTACCTGACTCTGATGATACGCCTGTGGATAATGAACTACAAGAATTGATTCCTGGTCTGTTGAAGGCAATACTGTTGATGCTGTGGGCAGAGCGCATGGATTGGTTCTTCGGCATAGATATGGGGATTTACTACGATGCCGATAAACCTGCAATTGTACCCGATGGATTTTTGAGTCTGGGAGTAGAGCGGTTTTTTGATGAAGAACTGCGCTTAAGTTATCCGCTTTGGGAAGAGAATGTTGTCCCAATCCTGGTGTTAGAAGTGGTTTCCCAAAATTATCGGGGAGAATACAGCACCAAAAAGGAAGTGTATGCTTCTATGGGTGTGTTGTACTACGTGATTTATTCCTCCCGTCGTCGGAGAAAGCCCCGATTGGAAGTACATCGCTTGGTTGATGGTGCTTATGTGTTGCAACCAGAAAATCCAGTTTGGTTACCGGAAATTGGCTTAGGAATTGGGGCTGAACGGGGAACTTATGGAGGTGTAACGCGAGAGTGGCTTTATTGGTATGACGAACTATCTACACGGTTGCCGACACCGGAAGAACGTACTAAGCAAGCCGAGCAACGCGCCCAACAAGCCGAGCAACGCGCCCGAAGGCTTGCAGAGCAATTGCGATCGCTTGGAGTCGATCCAGAGAATCTGGATCTTCCATAATGCTTCGCCCTTCAACGAGAAAAGTAGACGTGTTCTAACGCTGTGCTGCTTCCCGATCGCCATATTTAAGCAAAAGTGCGATCGCAACACTTACGGCAAAAATTAACACCATACTCAAAGCTGAACCAAATCCCCAGTTTTGAGTTGCTCCCAAAAACTGGTTATAAATCAAACGTGCGCCTGTCATGCTGGACGCACCACCTAGCAACTCTGGATCGACGAAATCTCCCAAACCACTAATAAATACCAACAATGAACCTGCTGCAATTCCTGGTAAAGTTTGCGGGACTGTCACCTTCCAGAACGTCTGAACAGCATTCGCCCCTAAATCAGCAGAAGCTTCCAGCAGGCGCTTATCTAACTTTTCTAGAGAAGCATAAAGAATCAAAACCATGTATGGCAGGTAACTGTAAGCCATACCAATTAACACCGCAGGACTACGATTTAATAACTCTAAAGCGGGTAATCCGATACTGGTTAACACAGTGTTGAGTACCCCAGTCGGTCGCAGAATCGTAATCCAGGCATACGATCGCAACAGTGAGGAAGTCCACAAAGGCAAGATAAACCCCAACAGCAGCAAATTTTGCCAGCGCTTCGGTGCCATCTGTGCTATCCAGTAGGCGACAGGGAACCCCAGAAGCAGGCAAATTACCGTTGTGCCAATCGCAAACAAAAGCGATCGCCACATCACTTGTAGATTAATCGGTTCAAATACCCGCAGATAGTTACCAATCCCAGACGGATTAACCACCATTCCTGGTCGGATATCGGGAACCAAACTCAGCTCAAAAATCACCAGCGTTGGCAGCACCAGCAACAACGTTAACCAAAGACCCGCAGGTGAGAGCAAGATCAAGGGTTCCAACCACTGCCACCGAGGGCGTTTCGTCTCGTTCAGAACTGGCAGTTCAGCGACACTATCCGTTGTACTGGGATTCGGTAGAGAAGGAGGGGTGATGTTAGTAGACACAGGTAGTTTCTCTGAACTGGGGAATAAGGTTGCGCTGGTTCTAGAACACTAGAACAAGAATGCACATTAGACAAAGGCAATTAGGCACTGGTCAGTCTCGTCCAATAGTTGTCATACACTTCAGTAATCTTTTCCTCAACAGGTGCAACACCTTCACAACGCTCTAATGCTGATTCTGACGGAAATAAGCTTTGATTTTCCTGGATTTCTGGAGGTAAAAGCTCAAATGCTTCTTGGTTCGGTGTCGCGAAGCTTAATCGTTCACAAATTTGAGCTGCAACATCGGGCTGTAACATGAAGTTAATCCAAGCATAGGCTCCCTCAACATTTGGAGCTGTTTTTGGAATCGCTAGCGTATCCATCCATACGGAAGAACCACTTTTAGGAAGTACATACCGCAAGTCTTCGTTTTCTTCCATGATTTCATTGGCATCAGAGGAGTAGCACATCGCTACGATTAAATCTCCGCTCAACACTTGAGGTCGCCAAGCATCAGAAGTAAACGAGGCTAGATAAGGCTTCAACTCTACCAATTTTGTATAAGCCTGTTGAATCTCCTGAGGATTAGTTGAGTTATACGAATACCCCAACAATTTCAACACAGCACCCATGACTTCTCGGACATCATTCAGTAACGACATTCGTCTTGATAGTTGTTCCCGGTATTGCCATAGGTAGCTCCAATCAACAGGTTCCGGTTTCAATTTTTGAGCGTTGTAAACTAAACCTGTAGTTCCCCAACTTACGGGTACGCTGTGCCGATTTCCTGGATCATATTTAGGATTAAGAAACTTGGGAAATAGCTGCTCTAGACCAAGAAGGCGCGATGAATCAAGTTCAGCTAATAGCCCTTTATTCACCATCTCCCGCACCATATAGTCAGACGGGTAGATAATGCTGTAAGAACCACCACCTCCCGCTTGAAGTCGAGCCAGCATTGACTCGTTGGAGTCAAAAACATCAGCTACAGCCTTGATTCCTGTCTCCTTCTCAAAGCGGTTGAGCAAATCCTGATCGGTGTAGCCAGACCAAGTGTAGATGTACAACTCTGTGGAAGAACTGGAACGGCTAGCTGGTGGTCGTACATTAGCAAGCGTCCAGCCACATCCAGACAACGCAATACTACTTAGAGTTGCCGAGGCCGCTACCTGTAAGAACTGACGCCGTGTGGAATGTCTTAGGGATGTCCGTCGATCTGTGGGAGGCACAATTGTCTAGTGACTAAGGGTTAAGAAGGTCTACGTGTTAGAAAGCTTTGAAAAATAAATTATGTGATGTAGCAAAAGGCAGAAGGCTTATTACTAGTACATGGTCGCTTGGGTCGTTAAATTTGTCCTTACCTTTATGGCAACAGCTATATAGCGGTTTTCAGTTGGATTAGGTACAGAGGGAAGTGTGTGAAACAAAGAGACAGAGCAAGGACAACAAAAAAGCTGATAGCTGATAGCTGACAGCTTTCTGCTATATGATTACTCCTCCAAAGCCAGACAATCCGTGGCTGCCCAACGAGCATAAACAGCCGTATTGGCATCTGGTAACTTGTTGGTAACATTGGGTAGCCTGACAGTCAGGAGGTCGCCACTGTTTAACTCAACAACATAGTGAACATGGGTTCCCAAGTACATAACGTGCTTAAGATGTCCTTCAAAGCAATTAGTTCTTGAGTCTGGGGGAGAAAGGCTCAGGCGAATTTTTTCAGGGCGTACACTTACCACAATATCTTTAGTATTGCTTGCTGTATCCCTAGGTGACTTGGGCTGCACCACAATCTTCAAGCCTGTTGACGTTGTAATTTGCAGGGTTGAGGCATCAGCGGCTTCTAAATGTCCTCTAAATAAATTTGTATCACCAATAAAATCAGCGACAAATGGTGTTCGGGGACGTTCGTAGATTTCTGTAGGGGTACCAATTTGCTCAATTTTCCCCGATCGCATGACAGCAATACGGTCAGATAGACTCAAGGCTTCTTCTTGGTCGTGGGTCACCATGATGAAGGTTAAGCCTAAGTCTTGATGCAGATTCGAGAGTTCTACCTGCATTTCTTTGCGTAGTTTGAAATCCAACGCTCCTAACGGTTCATCCAATAACAATACAGCGGGACGATTGACTAGCGCCCGTGCTAACGCCACCCGTTGCTGTTGTCCTCCAGACAGTTGAGCGGGGAAGCGATTGGCATAAGCCTCCATCTTTACTTGCTTGAGGGCTTGTTTCACCCGCTCATCAACTTCTGCGGCTTTGAGCTTTTTGAGCCGTAGACCAAAGGCAATATTCTCCACTACGCTCAAGTGATTAAATAATGCGTAGCTTTGAAATACGGTATTTACAGGTCGGCGGTGGGGGGGAACCTGATTCATCGATTGCCCTTGAATCAGTACCTCTCCGGCTGAGGGCAGGTCAAACCCAGCGACTAAGCGTAGGGTGGTTGTTTTCCCACATCCAGAGGGACCGAGAATACTGAAAAATTCACCCCGACGAACACTCAGGTCAATCCCTCGGACAGCTGTCTCGCCATTGAAAACCTTGAAAACTTTGCGAAGTTCAACATCAAGCTCAGCAGCAGTATCCGGAGAGCGTTGTTTTTTAACGGAAGTTTGAGACATATTGGTTATTCAATTACAGTGGCGATCGCCTAATCTGGAATGTAATTCTGTCTGAATTGTCAAGCTGTGTTTCTGTACATTGGTTTATTTTATCTGTCTAGTCCTTAATCTTGATGAGTAATCACTTCACCTCGCACTACCCAAAAGTGTGTCGTCCTATACAGGATTAAACATTGGCGATATCCATCATGCCAAATTGTCATAATCAGCAATAAACTGGGTAGAAATTTCTTTTAAACTCAACCACTGAAACTTTCTAATATAACCGTGATGCAGATTTCTCCAGTGGGGCGTCAAATTACGCCCCGTACCGTCGGACGCAATTATCAATCCCTGTTTGTCATGCTGCTAGTCAGCATCTTCCTGCTGGGAGGTATGGGTTCTCGCCTCGCCTATTTGCAGTTGGTTCAGGGAGAACGTAATCGGCAACTTGCAGAAAACAACCGCATTCGTCTGGTTCCGAAACAACCCGTGCGGGGCAATATTTTTGACCGCAAGGGGAAAGTGTTGGCGAGTAGTCGGTTGTCTCACGCTGTGTTTCTCTGGCCGATTGCCATCAAAGAGGCAGAGTGGCCAAAAACCCGTCAACTCCTCTCCAAATTATTGGATCTCCCTCAAGACGAGATCCAAAAGCGTGTTGAAAAAGCAGGATCTAACTCACTTTCGCTCATCCGGATTGAGCGGGGCATCAGTCCTGCCCAAATTACGGCGTTGGCAGAGTATAGCAGCCAGCTTAAAGGCGTAGAAGTTGATATTGAAGCCGTGCGGGACTACCCCAACGGTGATTTGGCGGCTCATATCTTAGGCTACACCGGAGAGATGAACGATCAAGAGCTAGAAAAGCGTAAAGCCGAAGGCTACCGCCTCGGTGACATTGTTGGACAAATGGGTATCGAGGAGTCCTATGAACAACTGCTACGAGGAGAATGGGGGGGGCAGCAGGTTGAGGTTGATGGTGCAGGTCAGGTACTGCGGATTCTCGGTGAGAAAGACGCAAAATCGGGTAAGGATGTCCAAACTACATTAGATCTGACGACCCAGAAAGCAGCAGAGGCGGCATTAGGCAATCAAAAAGGTGCGATTGTTGCCATTAATCCCAACACGGGTGCGGTTTTGGCAATGGTCAGCCGCCCAACCTTTGACCCCAACATCTTCTCTACCCGTGTTACAGCAGATACTTGGAAACAACTGCAAGCTAAAGGCACTCCTTTCGTCAATCGCGCCATGCGAGGCTTTCCACCAGCCAGTACATTCAAGGTTGTCACCCAAACCGCTGGCATGGAATCTGGTAAATATTCACCTAGTACTGTGTTGCAGACGTTTGCTGCTTTGAACGTTGGTGGAACTTCCTTTGGCGAGTGGAACCATGCTGGCTTTGGTGCTATAGGATATGTTCGCGCTATGGCGATGAGCAGTAATACATTTCACGGTCAAATCGGCAGAGGTGTTGGCGGACCAACGCTGATTAAATGGTCGCGGAATTATGGCTTTGGTCAAAAAACAGGGATTGAGTTGGAAGACGAAGCCACTGGATTAGTAGCGGATGACGCTTGGAAGCGAAAGCAATTCGACTGGGAGTGGACGGTTGGCGATACGGTCAATATGTCTATCGGTCAGGGATTTACCCAAGCCACACCGCTACAAGTCGCTGTGATGTTTGCTGCTCCTGCGAATGGCGGCTATCGAGTCAAACCTCACTTCTTCAAGAACAATGAGCAGGCGAAAAATTCGCGAGTGTCGCTGAATCTGAAGCCAACTACCTTAGAAATGCTGCGAAAGGGTTTGCGCTCCGTTGTTGCTGATGGGACTGGGGCAGCCTTGAAAGTGCCACATCTCCCACCCGTTGCGGGGAAGAGTGGGACAGCAGAGGCTCCTCCTGGCAAGCCTCATGCTTGGTTTGGAGCCTATGCACCATTTGATAAACCAGAAATCGTTGTTGTGGCGTTTGCAGAACATTCTGGCGGTGGTGGTGGTAAGGTGGCAGCACCGATGGTGCGTCAAGTGATGGAAGCTTACTTTAACAAAAAGCCTCCTGAAGCTCCTAAAGATAAAGCAGCCGCTCAGAACTAGGAACAGTTGATTCAGTTAGCTCTTCTGATATAACGGGTAGCCCAGACTGCCATTGACGCAGAGGCACTACAAGTGCTGCCTTGATACTATAGTAAAGACGCTGGATGACAGTGCTGGTAATCGATCGCTACCTAGAAGATGCTCCTCAGTTGTTACAAGTGAGGAGCATAGGCGCTAACAAGGGCAATGTCATGGTGTTACTTGATAGGACTTACACTTTTCAGTCAAGTAGTGCCAAACTGGGTGCATTAAGGCTATACAAGTTGTCTCAGGCTCCCAAAGACATGAGCAAGCATGGCACGATAAATGCGGCACTGAAGCTGGTGTCCCAGATAAAGGTTGACGATAAGCGGGTCGAGGTAACGTTAGATACCCAACGGCAGCCATATCAGCGATATCAAGGATGAACGTAGTCTCTCTCCCCGAAGACCCACCAGTGATTCTGGTGGTGGACGACGACCCGTCTATGCGTGCAGTAATACGCAGATTTATGGAAAAAGACGGGTATCGAGTCGTGGAAGCCGTTAATGGTGAACAGGGCTTAGAAGTCTACAAACGCCTTCAGCCGCATCTTGTCCTGTTAGATGCGCTGATGCCCGTGATGGATGGCTTTGCTTGCTGCACTCAACTGCAATTAATCGCTAGTGAGAGTATACGGGATGCTGAGGTTTTTACCCACATCAAGAGCTTACAAGATGCTTCACGCACACCTGTACTGATGATTACGGGTCTTGATGACCAAGAGTCGGTAGATAGAGCGTTTGCTGTTGGAGCAACTGATTACCTCACCAAACCGATTCATTGGGCAGTGCTGCGTCAACGAGTACGGCGTCTCCTGCAACAGTCTCAGCTTTATCAACAACTAGAGCTAGCGACTAGGGAGTTGCAGCGTCTGGCTAATCTGGATGGACTCACAGGTGTCGCCAACCGACGCCGATTTGATGAATACCTTGATGCGGAGTGGCAACGCTTGGCACGGGAGAATTTGCCGCTATCTCTCATTCTCTGTGACATTGACTTTTTTAAGAAATACAACGACACGTATGGTCATCAAGCGGGTGATGCCTGTCTACGTCGAGTTGCTGATGCTCTAAGCTTTTGTGCAAGACGTTCAGTAGATTTGGTAGCACGGTACGGTGGAGAGGAGTTCGCGGTGATTTTGCCGGATACTACCGTTGCTGGTGCGTCTCAAGTTGCCGAAGAAATTCGGGCAGTTGTTAATACTTTAGAGATTGCTCATGCTCAGTCTGCTGTGAGCCATCACGTTACGCTTAGTTTGGGTATCGCTTGCACCCAGCCAAACCTTAACCTTGAACCAACAATGCTGATTGCCTCTGCTGACGCGGCGTTGTATCAGGCAAAAGCCGCAGGACGCAATACCTACTTTCCTCAGACTTGCGCTCCGTAGTTCGCTAATTCTAGTTCACCAGTGGATGTATCTTTACCCTAAATAGAATCTCACAGTTTTATTCAATCACTGAAGTAACGACGGAAGCGGGAGTCAAGGTGGTGTTTTTTCTGCTGGTTACAGGAAATGCAGAGGGTTTGTAGGTTACTAATGTCATTTTGACCACCACGAGCAAGAGGAATAATGTGGTCAATACTTAGTTGAGTTTCTAGCTTAGTTTTACTACAGCTTTGGCACTGGTAGCGATCGCGTTCAAATACGTATTTCCTCACTTCTGGAGGAATGGGGATTCTGGGTGTTTTTGCCATAACTATAACTGCTGATTTTCCTGGTTCATCATCTGGCGAATATCATCAAGCGGGGATTCGGGTTGGGGAATTTCATTGCTTGGCGCTGTTTCGTCAATTTCAGGCTCATCAGGGCAAAACTCTACGGACACGTTGATTCTGACTTTGCCTTTTTGCCAAGCTTTTTTACCAACTCTTAAAACTTCAGAATCTAGACCGTTAGCAAACAAAGAATTTTTAATTCCTTCCCCTATGCTTAAGCGCCTTTTAATTACTTCGATAAACTCAGGTGATTTGAGATAGATGCTGGCAAAGTTGTTAGATGACACATTAAATTCCCTACCATAAGTTGGCGCGTGTAAAGACAAAATATCATCCTGACCCAATTGTTCAAATTTGGTGTCCATGTCAAGCTCCAGTTTAAACAATCTTCCTGTTAACTATTCTGGTTCATCATTCAACGAATGTCATCCAGTGGCAATTTAGATATTCAAATACATATTTCCTCACTTCTGAAGGAATGGGAATTCTGGGTATTTTTGCCATAACTATGACTGCTGATTTTCTTGGTTCATCATCTGGCGAAGATCGTCTAGTGGTGATTCTGGTAATTCAATTTCGGATGACTCAATAAGTTGTTGTTCTGAATCTTCTTCAACATAAAATTCAACACTGACTTTAATTCTTACTTTTCCTTTTTGCCAGCTTTTTGAGCCAAGCTGAAGCATCTCACAGTCTATACCATCAGTGAACCACCTCGCATAAGGCTCATTTACGCCCTTAGGAGCTAGTATTGCATTATCTATTTTTATTCCATGATAAGAGCTTAATTGACGATTAAGCTGATCTCCTAAATTATTTCCAAATGCTGCATTTACTGCTCTCCTGAATTTACTTACTTTGAAAGTATCATCCCCAAATAATAAAACATCATCCTCATCACAGTTTTGCAAAGAAAATTTTTCTTCCATATCAATCTCTACTCCTTAAAATTATTTTACCTTAATATTTGGGGTGTCTCAGCTAATCTACTTGGCGAATAGAATTCGCAGCTATACAAACGAAGTCCGCCTACGCGGACTAATAGAGTTGAAACCCGCCTACGCGGGTTTTGTTTGTGTAGCCGCGATTTCCTCTCACCCGGATATCTTCTCCTCAACTCTCCGGTTCTAGAGCATCTACCACATCATCTGAATCTGATACAGCATCAAAGCCTGGGCTAACATCGAACCCCTCTGATTCAACAGAAATAGGAATTGCTATTAAATCAGATTCTCCAATCGCAGGTAACTGATGCCTGTTTAACAGCATCCCTTGCAGACAGCTATTAATCCCAGCTACTGCTTGGCTATAAACCTCGATCTTTTGCTCAACCTCATCCTGTAAACGACGATTAGATTTAATCTTTCCCTCCGCTTCTTTCTCCAGAGTTTGCTCTAAAAAAGTACGTGCCTGATTGTATTGCTGTAAAATTGCATCCGCCTGCTCATCTGCCATTGGTAATAGCAGCGTTTTGATAGTTTGATTGATAGTTTGGCGGAAACTGCGCTTGATTGTTTGAGAAACTTTTGGCTCAAAATCTAACTTTAGTAATTGCCGAATTGCTGGTTCAGCTTCAATCATGCTCTCGGCATCATAGCCTTGAGAGGTTTGCTGCAAGGTTTGCCGGAATTGGTAAATTGAAAAGGTGCCTTCATCGTAAAAACGAGGGCTTTCTCGCACAAAGCGATCGCATTCTGTTCTTGCTGCACTCATCAAAGCGCGAGATACCTGCTTCTCCAGCACCTTTAGCTGTTGCTCAATCCCCCCATCATTCCCTAGCAAGCGATAGAGGTGACTATAGTAATCGGAACGACGCACTTGCTCGATCAACCGTTGAAAAAAGCAAGAAGCCACCTCAAGTGACACCTCTACCAAAACATCCTCTAGTTCATTAGCCAGGTAATAAAGTGCTTCCACTAAAACTGCAAGTAGTGGTGCTGTAGCATTACGAGGATGGTTGCGAGTGGCACGGCTGTAAGCTTCTGCAACAGAGAAAGTATTCAGCAACTCATCGAGGCGTTGGATCATTCGGCTTTGGAGTTGGCGAAAATCTGCCTCAAAATTTGGGCAAGCGTTATTCACGACTTGATTGACTTCTTCAGCAATGTGGGTACAAAACTCTTTGCCAACTTGCTGTAATTCTTGGTTGAGACGTTCCAACTCCCGCGCTTTCATCGCCTCAATCTCTTGGGGTTGACTATCTAAGTCTCGATGAACGCTCAGTAACTGTTTCTTTAAGCTAATGCACAACGGTTGTAAGTCATCAGCGAGATTCGCAAAGAGTTGGGGGCGCTTTTCTTCAGTGAGATAACGAGTAATCGCTGCACGAAACTCTTCAATCCCACTATCCTCAATCAGTTGATCGATCAGTGGCGTTCCTTGTTCGGCAAGAATCCGTACATAGTTTTGGTTGGGTGTTTCGTAATTGTTGACAGAAATACGGAACCGATTAGCAGATAACTTGCCGGAGTTGGTACAGTAGCGAAGAAATTCATAGACAAATTGCGGAGTATCCTCCCCGCCAGCCATGCCTTTGACGCTAGCAGCAAAGAGAGAATCTAAACCAAAGCGATCGCGTCCACTCGTACTTTTTATCTGACTGCCATAAAATCCGAGTAATCCACTCGTTTTATGAACCTTGGGTGTATCCCGAAACTGGGAACTAATTAAATCATCCAAGCGTTGCCGCAGTTGGTTGTTGTACCAAGTTTCATCAATACGGTTGAAGATATAGAAAACGCGATCGCGAATCCCTGGATTACCCCGCATCTTCTCCAACAGTTCCGTCTCCTCCGTCGTCATATCCCCAGCAGACGCAGGTTTCAGTACACACACCACGGCTGACGTTTCCTCATCTTCAATCTTGCGATACGTCAGTTCGGCATCCCTCTTGACTGGTGCATCAATCCCCGGCATATCAATCAGCACATTGCCATCTTGTAAGAGGGGATGATTGCAGTAGTATTCAATCCGCTTGAGAACGGCGCTATTACTCCCACGACGCGCATAACCAGCCGCTTCCTTCAGATTAGAGAAGTCAAATTGCTCCATTGAGTAGGTGGCATTGGTGACAGTGTGGATGCGATCGCGATTGCTCACAAACCCTTCCAGCAACAAATCTAGCGCCTTCGCTTGCTTTGCTCTCTCTGACTTACTCTCCCCACCTTCCTGCTGGAGAATTGCCATACATCCCCGGCGTAGCATATCAATCACTTCCGGTTGATTAACATTAGCCGTCACTAATCCCAATCGCTGACACAACGTTGCTGCCTGTTCCCGAATCTCCCCCTCACTCAAAAATGTCAGTACTACCCGTTCCTGACTAGGTTCTGCATGAGCGATGTAACATTCCGTACCCGTCGCGTGTCCTTCTGCACTGTAGAGGAGTTCTCGTTCCAGCAGTGCATTAATCAGCATCGACTTTCCTGCACTAAAGGCACCCGCAAAGACAATCTCAAATGTAGGAGCGATCGCTTTTCGGAGAGATGCCTGAACCACTGTCACATCCTGCGATGTCCGTAATGATGGCTCTTGATGTAACAGATGTAACAGACTCTCTACCTGTTCTTGCAGATTCTGGCACTGAGATAGCATTGGTGTCATGGTGGTGGATAGCTCCATCCAAAGAGGTGTTTAGGCAGATCTTAGTTCTGCCCTTCTCTAAAAAACACCGTGAAATCAACTACAGTTTGTTGCCTCAGCTCAGGATTTGAGCAAAATCATTCATCAAACTCTATATGTCGTAGGGTGCGTCACGACGCACCCCACTAGTGAAGCTACTGCGTAAGTCCCATGGCTTACTGCTTGTACCAGGCTTGTCGCCACTGCTTCATTTGGTCAATTTCTTTCTGTTGTGAAGCGACAATATCTTGAGCAAGTTGCTTGATTTCAGGGCGCTTAGACTTACTCAAGGCATCTTCAGCCATTGTTACCGCTCCTTCATGGTGAGGAATCATTGCGTTGATGAAGCGCAAGTCAAACTCAGCATTGGCTGCCCCTAAATCTCCCTTCATCATCATGCTCTGCATCTGCTCAGGAGACATAGGCATCATGTGTCCCATCTGAGCGTGATAAGCCATTGGGGTATCGCCAGCTTTTGGATACCAGGCTTGTCGCCACTGCTTTAACTGGTTGATTTCACGCTCCTGAGCAGCAATGATATCTTCGGCAAGTTTTTTGATTTCAGGACGCTGAGATTTCTCTAATGCTTCTTTTGCCATTTCAACTGCACCTTGATGGTGTGGTGTCATGGCATCAACAAACCGTAAATCGTAGTCAGCATCCGCAGGGCCTAAATCCATAGACATGCTGTGGTTCATCCCACTGTCACCACTTCCATGATTCATGCCGTCATGATTCATCCCAGGCATTCCACCCGCATCGCTTGCCGGAGGATTTTGAGCTTGGTTTGAGGGGGTTGAACAGGCTGAGAGAACTCCACCTGCTACGGATGCGATCGCAACAAGGCTAAACGCTAAAAATCCACTTTTCAAGGAGATTGGTTGCATAGGTTTCATCTTCAGGTTCATCTAAGACTCAATAAGGCGTTTCCTTCTCTCATTCTGAACCCTCCAGTACGCTGGAGTGTCAACCTTCAAGTGCTGTTCTCACGGCTAGGCAATCAGGAAATCAGAGTTATTCCCCCCGTCAGAGGCACTTAAAGGCGATCGCACCGTCAATTTGTTGCAGGTGAGACAGAAGGAAAATAGTCTATGAGGACTACAACGTAAGAATAGGGATGAACAATTGCCCTTTTCCTTACCTGATTAAACCCTACTCAATCAGTACCTCAAACAAATCAATCTCAGTTAGATTAGCTTCTCAAACTGATTTGAATGTGCCAATTAAAAAATAGTCCACTAACTCGATTAACTAATTCATTTTAGTGATAGTTCGCTTACTCATTGTCTACCTATATATACAAAGGAAGAACTTCTTCTATCTTTAGAGGACACACAATTCAGAAATTAGTACATAGTCTATAATATAACGCTCCTCTTGACTTTTAAAAAAAGAACCTTATTACAAAAAAAGTTGTAATTTCTTGGAACCTTTTGTTTCTTTCCAACGACCTTAGTAGTAACAACGCAAAAATACACTCTACCTGTTGATGAAAGGAACTATGAAACGCACACTTAAGTCTGTTCTAACTCTCTCGGCATTAGCCACTGTTGTAATCGCTCCTGTTTTGCTATCTGCTGGTAGTGCTTCTGCTAAGCCTGCTGGAACAGATGCAAACTACATCGGCGCTGGGGTTGCAGCCGGTGTTACTAACGGCGGACAAGATGGTGATGCGGCAACTTTTGGTGGCAACATTCAAGGCCGTATCACAACTGATAAAGCTCCTGTTTCTGTACGTGGTTCTGTACTATTTAGTGATGAAACCAGTGCAATTATCCCCATGGTTTCTTACGATGTTCCTGTCACTAACAATGCCAACGTTTACGTCGGTGCTGGCTATTCCTTTGTAGAAGAGAATGGAAAACCAACACCTTTAGGTAACCAAGATGCTCCTGTAGTTTCAGTAGGCGCTGAAGCACAGATTGGTCAAAATATTGTTGTTTATGGTGATACCAAAATAGGCATTGACGCTTATCAAAATAGCCCTAATACTGCTGTGAGTGTTCAAGCTGGTGCTGGTTTCCGCTTCTAGATTCGCTAGCGCTTTATTTGAATAAGATTTCAAATAAAGGCGCTCTAGCGAGTTTAGAAATAATTGAGGACAGGCTATTATAAAGCCTGTCCTTTTCGTTTTAGTTGATGTTAAAAAAATGTATAAAGCGACTTCTCAAAATACTCTGCCTAGAGAAAAGATATTTCGTCTTCTAGGTGAGAGCTAAGTTGTTAACTACCCTTCATTAAAAATTGCTAAGATGCGCCCTGTCTGTAACAATTATTGAAGAAAACTGTTGTTACAGTTAAAGCTAGTCTCTACTACAGGACTAAGCTTAATCAGTAATGTTAAGCCAGCCTCTTCGGCAAGCGTGAAGCAATCGCTTAATGAGGCGGTTCTGTTGTGGGTTTATCTTAGAGTCTCGGCTGATGGATTGAAGCTGATGGAGATGGAATCGAGAGATTTGACGAGAACACAGAGACTGGCTGTATATCTGTTCAATGCCGGGAGAAGAATCCATTAAAGAGTGCATGATTAAACTCAGAAAACTGTTTTTTTTAAATGGGAGCAATTTATAGTTTTTTGCTCATGACTATAGTTTGTTATTTTATTCAACACGGATCTTCTGTCGTCAGAGAGATTTAGAAAATAATTCGGACAATAAAAAACTTGGTTTGCTGCTCATTCTGTCTAGATGATTAAGATGTTAATGCTGACCATCAAAAAGGTAGAGATAAAACTCTACAAAGCCGTATATAAATGTAACTAAATGTTGAGACAAGAGGAATCTTATAGGATTGGCAACAGTCTAGCGCCTATAACCGATCTTGAAAGTTGGAATGGGGAATATAACGTTTGATTTCCGCAGCGCTTCTAAAATGGCTCGTAGGGCTGACGAACCAGGATGAATCGCTAGTAATGTGTTGCTGAAGTCGGTAAACTATCAAAAACCCTAGCTGTAGGGTTTTTGGGTTAGGCGGCTAGCGGCTATAGTACAGATTTTAGGATTTCTTTCATCCTTTCCCTTCATTAGGAAAGCTAACATAGCTAAGATTAAGATCTATAGTAATCACCAAAATTCCGCTCGGTTTACCGGGAATAACGTACACTTGTTCAGACTTGTAGCTCCAATGGTTAACTCTCAGATTTCCTCAGGCCGCAAACTATCTAAAGTAGAAGGACTTAAAGAACGCAGCAACTTCTTGCGTGAACCGGTGGCGACTGAGCTGCGGCAAGACACGACTCACTTTAGTGAAGATGCTATTCAAATTCTTAAATATCATGGCTCTTACCAGCAAGACAACCGGGATAATCGAGTTAAGGGTCAGGAAAAAGACTATCAGTTCATGCTACGCACCCGCAGTCCGGGTGGATTTATGCCGCCTGAACTGTATTTGACCCTCGACAAGTTATCAGAAGAGTATGGTAATCATACACTACGGGTTACAACTCGCCAAGGCTTTCAGATTCACGGCATTCTGAAGAAAAATCTGAAAACGGCGATCGCATCCATTATCCGCAACATGGGTTCAACGTTAGGCGCTTGCGGTGACTTAAACCGTAACGTCATGGCTCCCCCAGCCCCATACAAAAATCGCCCAGACTATTTATATGCTTGGGAGTATGCCGATAAAATTGCCGACCTCTTGACTCCTCAAACGGGTGCTTATTATGAGATTTGGCTGGATGGTGAAAAGGCAATTAGCGCCCAAGAAGACCCAGAAGTAAAGGCGGCGCGTCAGCGTAATGGGAACGGTACCATCTTCCACGATAAAGAAGAGCCACTCTACGGGGAACATTATATGCCCCGGAAGTTTAAGTGTGCGGTAACGGTACCCGGAGATAACTCGATTGACCTTTATACGCAAGATGTCAGTCTGGTGGTAATTACGAATGACCAAGGGGAACTGGAAGGATTTAATGTTCTTGCAGGTGGTGGTTTAGGCCGTACTCACAATAAAGAAGATACGTTTGTCCGGATGGCGGATGCCATTGGCTATGTGTCGAAGGATGAAGTCTACGACTTGATGAAGGCGATTGTGGCAACACAGCGTGACTATGGCGATCGCGTAAATCGTCGTCATGCGAGGATGAAATACCTGCTTAATGATTGGGGTGTGGATAAGTTCCGGGAAACGGTTGAGGGTTACTTTGGTAAAAAGATTGCTCCCTACAAACCGTTACCCGCGTTCAAGTATCACGACTACCTGGGGTGGAATGAACAGGGAGACGGCAAACTGTTTTTAGGGATTTCGATTGAGAATGGTCGGGTGAAGGATGAAGGGAATTTCCGCCTCAAGACCGCTTTGCGAGAAATCGCTCAGCAATTTGCCCTACCGATGCGGCTTACAGCAAACCACAATATCATCATCTATGATATTGAACCGGAACAGCAGTCAACGCTTGAGCAACTTCTTGACCAGCACGGTGTCTCAATTACTCCAGAAACAATTAACCCCTTGGCGCGCTACTCGATGGCATGTCCAGCGCTACCCACTTGCGGTTTAGCGATCGCAGAATCAGAACGGGTGCTTCCTGGGATGATTGACCGAATCCAGGCACTATTGGACAAGCTTGGTTTAGAAAAAGAGCAATTTGTCGTGCGGATGACGGGTTGCCCAAATGGTTGTGCCAGACCTTACATGGCTGAGTTAGGATTTGTTGGCAGTGCGCCCGATACTTATCAAATTTGGTTAGGGGGTTCAGCCGATCAGACGCGACTAGCAGAACCTTATACCGATCGCGTATCATCTCATGAGCTGGAATCCTTTCTGGAACCAATCTTTGCTTACTTCAAGCAAGACCGCAAGCCCGAAGAATCATTTGGAGATTTTTGCGATCGCGTTGGTTTTGATGCAATCCGCGAGTTTACTGTTGCTTATGAGTCTCCAAAACTGAACTTGCAGTCCGATACTGGCTTGGTGAATGAAGTCATCCTGCCAGAACCATCCATGACAAAAGTTAACGGTAAAATTCGTTATCGGATTGGCGTTCGGGATGAACTTTATGAGCGTGTAAAGGCAGCCGCCGCACAGGAAGGTAAGTCTATGACTCAGTTAACAACAGAAGCTTTGGAAGCTTACTTAAAGAAAAAGTAGAACGCTTAGAAACTTCCTGAAAAAACTTAATTTCTGCACAATTGAAGGGGAACAGTAACTCTGTTCCCCTTTAATCATTAGTCATCAGGTTATAAGTTGCCGTAATCCTGCAAATATTTCCCTATGGAAGAATTATTTGAACTTAAAGACTTGCTGTTAAAAGGTGACATCTCAGGTGCGATCGCGATTGTTGAAGACCTCGAAGAAATGGGTAAAAAGGACATAATCAAGACAATTCGCAGTTATGCTGTGATTCTGTTGCTGCATCTGATTAAACAACAAGCCGAGAATCGTACAACTCGCTCTTGGGATGTCTCAATTCGTAATTCTATTCGGGAAATTAAAAGGGAAAATAAGCGTCGTAAAGCAGGAGGTTATTATCTATCTACTGAAGAGTTACTTGAAACATTAGAAGATGCCTATCTGAATGCCCTTGATGAAGCTTCTCTAGAAGTAGAAGAAGGACGTTATTTACCAGATGAATTAGAGCAACTGGTTAATAAAGAGGATATTCTGAATCGCGCTTTGACTTTAGTCTTACCGTCAGAGTGAAAGAGCGATCACACTACATTAATTTACTACATTCAAAAACGCGATAGCGAAGCATGCCGAGAGGCTTATCGCTCTTTACTTCAAAATCTAAAATTAACTCAATCACCAAAAACAACGGAGTGCCAAGCCTTACGCTGGTCGCCTGTATTATCAAACATCACATGCTTAACAATGGTGTACTCTTCTAAAGCGTAGTTGGACATATCCTTACCAAAGCCACTTTGCTTAAAGCCACCGTGGGGCATTTCACTCGCAATTGGGAGATGGTCATTCACCCAAACCGTACCCGCTTCAAGGGCGGCTGTTACGCGCATTGCCCGTTGCACATTGGTTGTCCAGACACTCGCGGCTAAGCCATAAGGGATATCATTAGCTAGTGCGATCGCATTTTCCTCATCTGTAAATCGATTCACCACAACCACGGGACCAAAAATTTCCTCTTGGACAGAGTTCGCATCTTGAGGGGCTTCTACCAAAATCGTTGGTGGATAGAAAAAGCCACTACCCTCAGGTAACTCACCACCCGTGGCAATCTTAATCCCCTGTTGCCGCGCTTCCTCTACCAAACCATGCACCTTGTTCCGCTGTACGGCACTCACCAGAGGACCAATATCTGTATCCGCATCAAAGGGTTTGCCCACCCGTATTTGCTTCGTCAACTCAGTAAAGCGTTCTAGGAATTGGTCAAACACTTCATTTTGAACATAAAAACGAGTCGCTGCTGTGCAGTCTTGCCCAGTATTCATATACGAGGCGGCAACTGCACCTTGGGCGCAAGCTTCAATATCCGCATCAGCAAACACGACAAAGGGCGCTTTCCCTCCCAACTCCAGCGTTACCCGTTTCGCACGTTGACTCGCTAACTCCATTACCCGCTTACCCGTGCGAGTACTACCTGTGAAGGTAATCATCCGAATATCAGGATGGGTACAGATTGCCTCTCCAACGGCAGCTTCTCCGGTAACAACGTTGATGAGTCCGGCTGGAAGCCCTGATTCTAGAGCAATCTTGGCAAGTTCAATTGTAGTAATGGGGGTATTGGGTGCAGGTTTAATCACGATGGCATTCCCCGCCGCCAAAGCAGGACCAATTTTCCACGCTGCCATCATAAACGGGTAGTTCCAAGGCGTAATCGCACCAACAACTCCAATCGGTTCCCGGCGGATCATACTGGTGTAACCACCAAAATAACTTCCTGCTGCCGCCCCTTCTTGATGACGCACGACGGAAGCAAAGTAGCGAATATTGTCAATGGAAAAGGGAATATCTCCACCTTGGCTTAATTTTAGGGGTTTCCCGGTATTTACGCTTTCTAGTTTTGCTAAATCTTCGGCTTTTTGTTCCAGTGCGTCAGCAAATTTAAGCAGTGCTAGACTGCGTTCACCGTAGGATACCTGCGCCCATTCCTTTTGCGCCTGTTTCGCTACTGCAACGGCTTTCTCAACATCTTCAGGCGTTCCTATTGCCACGGTTGCAAAAACTTGACCTGTAGCAGGGTCAATTAAATCCTGACTACCACTGGTAACCTCTTTGTCACCAATAATCATTGGATAGTGAGTTTGTTTTTCCATTTTTACTGTTTGATTTGAATTAAAACAACTAATATTCAACAGAAAGGCTTACTTACTATTGTTATTGTTTAGAACATCTGAACAATAACAATAGTAAGGTTGGATTCCAGTAAATTGAAACTCAAAGATAATGTTCCGGCATCGGCTGTTCGTCAACTTTATAAACGCTAAAACCACGCTTGATATAGTTATCCAATGCGTAAGGACTATCTAAGTTACAGGTGTGAACCCAAAGGCGTTTAGCACCATTATTCCAGGCTTGGACGATGCCGTAACTGAGTAAGTGCTTGCCTAACCCTTTGCCCATGTAGTCAGGGCACAAGCCAAAATAAACAATCTCGGTTGAGTTGTCCGATTGGGCTAATTCAACGTAACCTGCTGGACCATCTCCCACATACAAGACATGAACGCTGGTTTCGGGGGCAGCTAAAAGTGCTTCAAGTTCAGGTTCAGCGAGTAAAAGGCGATCGCGCCACTTCCACTGTTCCCCGACTGAACTATACAAGAAGCGGTAAAACGCGACATCTGGTTCCTCCATTGTCTTCACACTCAATCCGCTACAGTCCTCTAAGAAGGCAGGACGAAATTGGTTTTCATCTGTCATCTGAAGATAGGTTGTTACCAGAACATCAGGGATAAGGCTTGTTGTGGCAGACATCTTAAGGTTTCGCCTCCGGTGGAATCACAACACAGTCGTTGATACTCCAGTACAGGGAGAGGGGAGAATCTTTCGTATAACTTTCCCTTCCTCCCAACTGAGTAACGGTAAGAGTACCGATACCCGTAGTTACCCGACACTCAACCAGTTGACCAATGTAGGTGATGCTGTCAACTTTGCCTGTAGCCTGATTGACAGCTTCTGGATGAGAGCCAATGTAAAATTGTTCCGGTCGAATCATTAACGTCACAGTTTCACCTGTTGTTGGCTGGGAGTTGTGGGAAATCGCCCGAAGTTTCACGCCGTTGACATCTACGACAATCGCCTCATTGCTAGTTTCTAAAACTGTTCCAACTAAAAAATTTGCCTTACCAATAAACTGGGCAACAAAGTGAGTTTTAGGACGAGAGTAAATTTCCTTAGGTGTGCCAATCTGTTCAACCTTGCCATCGTGCATGACAGCAATGCGATCGCTTAATGCCAGTGCTTCCTCTTGGTCATGCGTCACGTAAATAAAGGTGATATTAGTCTTACGCTGCAATTCGCGTAACTCTTCCCTGACTCCCTCCCGAATCTTGGCATCCAATGCTGAAAGGGGTTCATCCAATAGCAGTACTTTAGGACGATTAATCAAGGCGCGTGCTAAGGCTACCCGTTGCTGCTGTCCACCGGAAAGTTGAGAGGGAATGCGATCGCTTAATTCCTCTATCTGAAACATCCTCAACAACTCCCCCACCCGACGCTTTATTTCGTCCTTCGCTACACCCTGCACGGATAGCGGACAGGCAATATTCTGCGCCACATTCATCTGGGGAAACAGCGCGTATTTTTGAAAAACCGTATGGACATCTCGCAGATAAGGTGGCTTCAGCGTCACATCTTCCCCACCTAAGAAAACCTGCCCATATTCAGGAATTTCAAATCCACCAATCAGGCGTAATGTTGTTGTCTTTCCCGAACCACTCGAACCCAGTATCGAGAAAAACTCACCCGCTTGCACATCCAAGGTTACATCCCGAACGGCGTAGACATCTCCTTTAGAAGACGGATAAATCTTACTAACACCTTCAAGAGAAACAAGCTTTTGCAGATGAAATTTTGCTTCTTGATGAGGCGTAGAGTTTTGTTTTAAAAATGAATCCATATTGGCTGCCTTAATCTAGAATTGAAGACTAAAGAATTTAGGAAGTAACATGGGTATCTACCAAAAATTAGCAACTGCTACTACTGGCATAGCCCTAAGCTTAATTGCTATTGAATCAAATCCTGCAAAAGCGGCGACAATTACCTATGACTTTACAGTAGACATAGTTGAAAGCGAACTGCTCAATAATAATTTACTTATATCAGGTTTTTTCAGCTACGATGACTCAACGATAGAAGGAACTGGAATCGAAACAATTCCCGTAATTTTAGCGACGCATATCACCCGATCTAAAAATTTTCCCGACTCTCCTGGATTTATTATTACGTCAGATGATTTGTATGGAGGAGGTGCTCCTGTCTTCCGCAACCAAGCCAATGTTTTATTAGAAAATAGAATGTTTAACGGTTTCCAATGGGATTTAGGAATTAGAAGATTTGAATTCAACATTAATAATGAAGAGTACAATAATCTTTATTTTGCAAGTAGATCGTGTATAGATCCAATTGAGCTATTTTGCAGATCTACAGGAATTGTATCTTACACATTACGTGAAGAACCTGCCGCCTCTGTTCCAGAATCTAGAGGGGTAACTGGTATTTTGCTGCTAGGTTTAGGTTTAATTTTGAAGAAAAATAGACATTTATGCAAAGCAAGTTAACGTCCAAATCAAGCTTGTAAATCCTAAGTATTTTCACGACTTGTAACGGCTTGGTTGAGTAAAACTAAAGCCATACTAGCCAGCAAAACTAACGTTGCTGCCGCCGCAATCTCCGGTGTGATATCTGTTCGCAACCTTGCCCAAATTTCCATTGGCAGGGTATTTTCGCGTCCTGTCAGGAAGATAGTAACAATAACCTCATCAAACGAAAGCGTAAACGCTAACAAAGCTCCAGATATCACGGCACTACGAATATAAGGGAAGATAATATCCAAAAATACTTGCTTTGGTTTTGCCCCTAAATCATAAGCCGCTTCTTCCAGCATTCGCGGAAACTGAGTTAAACGGGCAAGAATTGGCCCCATCGCCACGGGCAAACCAAAAACTAGATGTCCGAGAATCACAGTTATCAAGGACAGTTCTAGCCCAAGATTAGAAAAGTAGGCAAGCATTGCGACTCCCGTCACTATCCCTGGCAATAAAATGGGTAAAGTGATAGCAATCCGAAAAGCACTTTTTCCAAAAAATTGATAGCGATAGATGGCAAAAGCGGCTAGTAATCCCATCAGCGTTGCCAAAACTGTTGCTACTGCTGCAACTTGTAGAGAATTAATTAATGCTTCCCTAAGTGAGGCATCACCAAAAGCAGTACTGTACCAGTTGAATGTCAAACCTTTGATAGGCAAAGACAAGATTTTTGAGTTGTTGAAACTTAGCAAAATAAGGACAACAATGGGCAAGTAGAGAAAAATATAAACTCCGATTGTCCAAGAAGCTAGTAATAATGGCTTTTGTGTAGTTTGTCTCTGCTGTAAGGGTTCAGCAAGTGTTGTCTCGACTTGACTATTTAATTCACTTGTCATTTGAGAAGGTTTTAATATACATATAATCCAAAACCCTAAAAGTTGTCCAAAGCACCCCGCCTCAAAACTAATGCTAGTGCTGAGAAAACCATGATGATTACAAATAATGTAAAGGCAGCACCCAGCGGCCAATTATAAGCAACACCAAACTGAGAAGAAATCACGTTACCCAACATCAAACCACTAGTACCACCAACTAAGCTAGGGGTAATAAAATCTCCCATGGTGAGGGAAAATACACTAATAGCACCTGCCCAGATTCCCGGCATCACCAACGGTAAGACTACTCGTCTAAAAGTGGTAAAAGGTCGAGCATTTAAGTCAGCAGATGCTTCTAATAAGTCCCTCGGCAAACGCTCAAAGGCTGTAATAATTGGCAAAATCATAAATGGTAGCCAAACATGAGCAAATGTTAGGATTGTGGAAAATTGATTGTAGAGAAAAATCTGGCTTGGTTCTTTCAGTATTCCTAAAGATAGTAAAGCACTATTTAAAACACCGTTGTAGCCTAAGATAACTTTCCAGGCGAACACCCTTACGAGATAACTCGACCACAGAGGTAAAATAACTAGTAGACTTCGGCGGAAGTTAGGCTACTATTAATAGAGCCAATCTAACGTA
>NZ_JCACKQ010000028.1:0-63912 GCF_059505465.1 Symplocastrum torsivum
CCGCTTAAACTATTGATGGCTAAGGGTTTCGGCTTTGTGCAGCAAGCCCTAATTATTTTGATATGCATGGCGGTGTATTATCTGCCTGTTATGCCTTCAATCTGTGAGGAGAAAAAATGCTATTTCGTAGAAGGCGTGTTGTCTTTGCTGTCCTGGGTTGCCTCACCTTGCTCATCCTGATTCGCTTTGGGGAAGTGCGTGTTTTGGCTCAACCAACTCCTACCCCATCTGAAGATACAGTAACGGTTACTGAAGCACCAGATTTAGGACGACACTTTAAAGAATTAGGATTTGAGGGGTCGATCTTAATTTACGACTTGAACAACAATCGAACCTACGAACACAATCCTCAACGCAATGTAACTGCAATCACTCCGGCTTCAACGTTTAAAATTTTCAACGCGATGGTAGCGCTAGAAACGGGCGTCATTGCTGATGATGTGGCTGTCCTCACCTGGGATGGGATTGAGCGAGACATCCCGGCTTGGAATCATGATACGAATCTGCGTCAAGGCTTCAAGGATTCAACTGTCTGGTTCTATCAAGTGCTAGCACGCAAAGCCGGACACGAGCAGATGCAGCAATTCATTGATCGGGTTGGTTACGGAAATCGTCAGATTGGAACGGTTCAAGATATTGATCGCTTCTGGCTGCAAGGACCTTTACAGATTACACCCAAGCAGCAGATTGATTTCTTGCAACGATTGCATCAAGGTGATCTGCCCTTCTCCAAACGAACCATGGATCTTGTCAAAGACATCATGATACGCGAACAAACTCCGAACTACACCCTGCGAGGAAAGACGGGATGGTTAACAAGCACCAAGCCAGAAATAGGTTGGTTTGTGGGTTATCTAGAACAGAACAATAATGTTTACTTCTTTACCACAACCATCGACATGCGTAAACTAGAGGATGCACCTTCACGGATTGAGATTACGCGACGTAGCCTCAAGGATTTGGGCTTGCTGTAGTAGCGCGATCGCTCTCAATTGTTGGGTAAGCCAATGCCACTGCATTACAGTCGAGCAAGGCTGTTTAAGAGCTAGTTTTTCTCAAAGTCCCATTAATCAAGGGAGTATAGAATTGAGTTGAGCCTGCAAACGGAATAAATAAATGATCAAAAAAGTTTTTGTGCCTACTGATTGAGTAGGCACAAAAAACGGGTTAACCTAATGTTGGTCAACCCGTGAGCTTGGGAACGCCTAGATAGACTACTTCTGCAACACAAGTTTAACGTTGGCATTCTGCAAGCCACGCTGCTTGACTTCTGCCAAGGTCTTGTTGACTGCATACTTCTGGTTGATCGAGTTGATCAACTCGGTTTGGTTGTGCTTCTTAGCAACGCCCCAAAGGTCAGCAATCAGGTCGAAGGAACCATCGCTATTGCGAGACCAGCCGAGGTCATACTCACCTTCCAGAACAGCAACGAGGTCGGCACGAACCCGCTGACCGTTGTAGCCACGGACATCAGCTTCGGACTTAACGGAGATACCCAGGTCACGGAGAGAAGCCTTCAGGATTTCGGCGTCAGTGATCTTGGTGCGAAGAGTGCTAAAGTGAGACATTTGGATTTCCTCCAGTAGAGATAGAAGAGAAACGACAACGTAGCGTTTTACTTTGCTGTACTAAGCCGCTTAAGTCAAGATGCGGCTTTTTTGTCAAACTGCTAGCAAGAAGAAGTTGCTAGCCTTTCCTCCTGTTGGGAGCAGGAGAAAGCCTTTTAAAACTCCATTCGCTGATATTCAGCAACGGAGGATGCAGCAGGTCGCGCGCGCTGCCTAGCCCAGTCCCTGAGGGCTGTTACCTGCTCTGTCATTGTCCGAGAAAGCGGAAGAGTGGCTTTGATAGCGGCAATGATATCTAGTTGCGTAAATTCCCGGTCTTGAGCAAATGCTTCGTACATCGCAGCAACTAGTGCTTGCTCAATTTCTGCTCCAGAAAAACCATCGGAAACTTTCGCTAACTGCTCAATATCAAAACGGGTGATGTCTCTTCGACGCTTACTCAGGTGAATGTTAAAGATTTGCTGACGTTCTTCCGGTGTTGGTAAATCTACAAAGAAGATTTCGTCAAAACGACCTTTGCGGAGAAACTCTCCCGGTAGACGCTCAACTCGGTTAGCTGTCGCCATTACGAACACAGGTGAGGTCTTTTCTTGCATCCAGGTGAGGAAGGAACCGAAGATGCGGCTTGACGTTCCCCCATCTGAGTCAGAAGACCCTGTAGTGCCAGCAAAAGACTTATCAAGCTCATCAATGAAGAGGATGGCAGGAGAAATTGATTCCGCTGTTTTGAGGGCGTTGCGTAAGTTTGCTTCAGACCGACCTACCATTGACCCATCATAGACCCTGCCCATATCCAGGCGTAGCAGGGGCAGACCCCAGAGGCGAGATGTCGTTTTGGCAATTAACGACTTACCACACCCAGGAACACCTAGAATTAGCATTCCTTTGGGTTGGGGCAACCCGTATTCTCTCGCTCTTTCGGTAAATGCATTAGAACGCTGCTTGAGCCACCGCTTTAGCTCTTCTAATCCCCCAACCGCATCTAGGGTTTCATCTTCTTCGATGTATTCTAGAATACCGTTGCGGCGGATGAGCTGCTTTTTCTCAGAAAGGACAATATCAACTTCAGCCTCAGTAAGGCGTCCAGCTTTGACTTGTGCTTTCCGATAAACTTTCTCAGCTTCGTCGTGGGTTAGACCCAACGCTGCTTTTAGAAGCTTTTCCCGCGTTTCTGTTGTTGTGCGGCGAGCTTTGCTTTGCTCCAGTTGTTGAGACAGCACTTGATTGAGTTCTGTGAGATCTGGCATTGGGTAGTCGAGAACAACCACCTCTTTTTCCAGCTCAATCGGAACTTGCTGTACCGGGGACATTAGAATAATTGTTTTCTGTGTACCCTTAAAACTTGCGATCGCATCCCTCAACCATCGGGTTGTTACTGGCGAATCAATAAAGGGATGTAAGTCTTTAAATATATAGATACCAGCTTCTTTCTGCTGAATAACCCATTGAATTGCCGCCTCAGATGAGATGGTATTGTGCTGGGTAACGTGGCGTGATTGTCCATACTCTACGATTCCGTGGGTGACAGTCCACACGAATACACGCCGTTGTTGTGACTTCGCTTGAGCAATCATGGCTATTGCCCTTTCAGTCCGCTCTTCCTCGGAAGTCACGAGGTAGATCAGAGGATATTGAGCCTGAATGAGAATATTGATCTCTTCTTGCATGACTATCGACCCAATTAGAGACGGCGCAACCACAACCCAAGCATCATCGAGAGCGCAACACTTGTTAGCTCTTCGTTTTGCAACTTTAACAAGGAACTAGTTCCTCTTCACCTTGAGAGCCAGTAGGAGAACCTACTCCCTCTCGAACCTTTTCTACTGGAAGCTCTTCAGCCAGAATGCTGGGTTGACTATCCAGGGATACCATTTCTCCACCTTTGAGAACTACAGAGTTAGAACATTCAGGACAGCTATAGACCTGATGCGTTCTGCCGTAGCTTGCCTCTACTTCATCAACCAACTCCGGGTGGTGTAGATAGAAGACAATTGCTCTCT
Source organism: Symplocastrum torsivum (assembly GCF_059505465.1). Taxonomy (NCBI): domain Bacteria; kingdom Bacillati; phylum Cyanobacteriota; class Cyanophyceae; order Oscillatoriales; family Microcoleaceae; genus Symplocastrum; species Symplocastrum torsivum. The sequence continues at coordinate 3,569 of NZ_JCACKQ010000028.1, forward strand.
CTACCATGGCTGACATGGATTCCGTGTCAACTGCTGCTCGAATTTTGAGCTGGCGGTGAAGTCCTGGCGGGAGATACAACGTAACCTTTTGCTTGTCTTGCATAGAATTTTCAATCGTTTTACCCGGGTATGCAAAAAGCTTATCGACTTATTTGGTGGCTGTCAAGACATTAAACCAGCATAACGGCATAATTGTTACATTCCTTAATATTTTCCGGCTATCAAGAGTCATGGACTGGATCAAGAAAGGCACCAAACACAAGTGGAAGCCGTCTTATCAGTGTCCATCATTAACTACGTCACCAAAGGAGTTAGAGAAGTTAGTCGCTATAAGACACACGTCACCACTCAGAGGCGAAAAGCTGTTGGCAGATGGCGAGTTAAGGCTTTGGTAATCGGCAAGATCATTGTCAGTATCATGCCGCTGATTGTCCTGCTGTTAAGCTGTAGCCAGTTCAATATGCGATCGCCGGATAGCTGGAGTATTTACCGCAACTCACGTTACAGCTTTGAGTTTCCCTATCCCAGTAACTGGATAGCTTTTCCCATGCCGGACAATCGGGATGGTCGAGCCTTTCGTGACCCACAAAACCCAAACATAGAAATTAGGGGATGGGCAGCTAACAACCTGGCAGAAAGTAAGGCGCCATCACAAGAAGGAACACTAAAACAGCCACAACGCTCTCAACAACAGAATTTCATAACCGAGCAAGGATTGACAGGGAAACTTAGAGTGGAGGTTGGCTCTGATTTAAGTTTGATGACATTATCCTTGAGCCAGGGAAATGTGCTGTATAGCTGGCAAGGACAAAGCGAGAGTGAGCAATTTGCCGATTACTATCGTTTTTTCAACTACGTTGCTCGGCAATATCGTCTTCCAGTATCTGAGTGAAGAAGATGCAGAGTTGGGGGAGAGAATTTTTAGACATTTGGTGAAAACGTAGTTACATCTTCCCTTGACACAGGTTTCCCTCCTTTTCACTGCCGACAAGCTTCAGTTCTTCTAAAGGTTGCGTATTTCAGTTATTCAATGTTTGTAAAATACGATGATTCGATCTCATTGTATTTGGCACAAGTTATGTCTTCCGAAACTCCACCATCACTAAATTTGCCAACTGAATCTGTACCCTTGCGGATTTTGATTGTGGAAGATGATCCCATGATGCAGCTAGGTTTAGAGCAGTCATTAACCGCTCATCCCCAAATCACGATTGTGGGACAGGCTGAAGATGGCTACATGGGTGTCGAAGCCGCAATGAAATTCAAACCCGATATTGTGGTGATGGATATTGGTTTGCCACGTTTAGATGGGATTGCCGCCACTCAGCAAATCAAAGCCGCACTTCCCGATGTCAGGGTTGTAATGCTGACCTCTCATACAACAGAACGGGAAATTATTGCCTCACTTTCTAGCGGTGCAGATGCCTACTGCATTAAAGGCGCAAGTGTAGATCGGTTGTTAAAAGCGATCGCAGCCGCTGCTGAAGGAGCAACATACCTAGATCCTCAAATTGCTCGTCAAGTCCTTAAGCATCTCACTCCTCCTTCTCCTAGCGGCAATCTCGCCAATTTGTCGCCGCGAGAAATGGAAGTCTTAAAACTAATTGTTGAAGGCTACAGCAATCCAGAAATTGCCGCAGAACTCTACCTCAGCCCGAATACAGTAAAGACTCACGTTCGAGGAATTATGAACAAGCTAGCTGTTGATGACCGAGTTCAAGCAGCGGTTGTTGCACTGCGTTCTGGCTTAGTGTAACCCTGGACTGGAACCACAAAACACACAGATCCGTTGCATAGCGATCGCTACCCTAGATTGAATTTAATACGGTGCTGCTTAGAGAAACACCAAGTGAGAGCGCACAGAACAGCGAAGACTCGGTAGACTGATAAAACAAGAGGTACAGTCGCAATTCTTCTCGGCTTTTAATGTCAGAAAATCCTTGCCTCAGTTTAGCGATCGCGCGTCTGTCAACGGCTGGGGCAGAAAACTTTGCTATATGGGTACTCAAAGCCCCCTATCCTGGGGGCTATGCTCTGCATCACTCTACTTGGTCTGAAACCATGACTCAGACTTGGCTAGCGTGGCAGGAAATGTTTTCGTTGAGGGGGTTACCCCATGTTCCTCTCATCCACCATGCAACCCAGTCTGCCCGTACTCTGCCACCAGACAGTGATGTTGGGGCAACGGGTCAGACAACCAGCTACAGTAGTCGCTTGATGCAGCGCTTGGGTATTGATCTATGGTCGTGGCTGTTTGATGGCCCGATTCAACAAGCGCTTGCGGAAAGTCGGGGAATTGCCATGGGGCAAAATAAACCTCTACGAATGCGATTGGAAATTCGCGACCCGGATTTCATCCCTCTGCCTTGGGAAATCATGCAGCCGATGGCGGGTAAACAAGCAATTTCTCTATCTCAACAACTACTGTTTAGTCGCACAACCAGTGATGTTGACTCGCTTAAAGCCTTGACACGCTCAAACCAGTCATTAAACATCTTGCTGGTATTGGGTCAGGATGCCAAGTCTTCCACCCGTCCGGCGGCTGGGTTGCAGCTAGAACAAGAGGCAGCCGCGTTAGTCAATATTCTCAAAGCCTGCGGACAACCGATCAGCACAAGCGAAAAGTTTGCCTCACCTGTTCCCTGCCATGTGGAAACACTGTTACAACCCACACCCGCTGAACTGATCAGCGCTCTGGAAACGGGTGTCTACAATATCCTGTTTTATGCTGGTCATGGAGAACCTGCGCCAGACGGGGGTTTGCTGTTTTTGCGCCCAGATGCAACGATTAACGGCACAGAACTAGCTCAGGTTTTGGTGCGAACTCAAGTGACATTGGCGGTGTTCAACGCCTGTTGGGGCGCCCAACCTGATCAAGTAGGGACACAAACAACGCCACGCAGTAGCTTAGCTGAGGTGCTAATCCACCACGGTGTTCCTGCTGTTTTAGCAATGCGTGACTCGATAGCCGATCAAGAAGCTTTGAGTTTTATTCAAACACTGGCTCAAGCCCTTGCCACCAGAATGCCGATTGACCAAGCTGTAGCCGTGGCAAGGCAACAACTGTTGACGCTTTACAAATTTAATCAACCGGCTTGGACTCTCCCCGTGCTTTATATGCATCCTGAGTTTGAAGGCGAGTTGATTAAACCGATCGAAGAGGGCATTACAGAATTACCGAGTATGCAACCCAGTTGGGTTGGCGCCCCTGCCCCCGTTGCCTCATTGCGTTCACTAGAATCTACTGATAAGGTTTGGCGAATTCGAGGTGGGCTGATGCGAGTAGGACGTCGCCAGGAAAATGATTTAGTGATTCAAGAGCAGTGGGTGAGTCAGCAACATGCAGAAATTATCTGTCGTGATGCTTTCACCGCTCAAGAGGCTACTCCTACTTACTTTTTACGTGATTTTTCCCGCTATGGGACATTAATCTTACGTCCCGATAACGGCAATGTAGCTAAGCCAGTAAGTAAGAACAATGGCTATCACGATCATCAGGCAGTTGGTTGGCAAAAAATACACCATCAGGAGGTGCCATTACAATCTGGTATCCAGATAAAGTTCGGAAGTACTCACGGTCAAACCCTGGAATTTGTGATTGAATCTTCAGACCATTCGGGCTGAAGATCTACCTGTTATTGCTAATCATCCCCGTACTCGCTTGTTAATACCATGCTTCACTAAATAGCGATCGCTGCTGTATTAAGTAGCTCGGCAAAAAGTGAAGACAGCTATCGTTGATTTTATGACTTGTTACGGAACTGCAGAGAGTGCGGATGTAGCTTAATTCATGCCAGGTTTCATCTACCCAAAAACACAGGAGAGCCATTATGGCAAGCCAACCTATTCACTATGAAAATTGCGAGGATGCTTTGAGCTGCATACAAGGAGAACTCTTAGAAGCACTCTTACAGCCACAGGAGGATTGTTATCCTTGGAATCCAGCAGAACCTGAAGCGGAAGCCTATTTTGCGGAACTGGAACGGGGATTTTCCCTCTGTGACTGGCAAGAAGAAGAAGTTGAGAGCGCCTCTCTAGCGTTCTTTGACCAGCTACATCAGTGCTGGGCATCACCAATGCTACCAGCAACTGAGACATTGATTACCTCTTTATCAAAGCGATTTGCTACCCTGCCTCAGGAATGGCTAGAAGCGATCGCAAACCGCGCCCGACAAGCTTTCTCAACGAACTTGTCGCTAGCTGACCAACTTGTGATGTGTGTGGAGTCGTTACTACCCAATTGGGCAGAGGATGATTTATTAGTCCTCGCACGTCCTTGGGCATACGCGATGCGAGGAAATTCCGAGCAAGCTGTTGCAGAAACTACGGGTGTTCCTCAACCCAGAGACTGGGCAGCTTTATCTCAGGTGGAACAGGTGCGATTGAGTTTGGCAGTTGCCCACTCGGCGCTTGCTCAACTCAAAGATGACATCAATGATTTGGAATCGTCATAAACGCTGACAAAAGAGCAAAGGTAGCATCTAAACAAGTTGAGGCATTGCTTAAGACAAAATTCTCGCCACTCGCTTGGTGGCAAGTGGTAAACGAAATCTGGAAGATTTACTCTAAACGCCAACCGCTAAGCGGTATGGCGTTGATTTTTATAAGAAGTTTTTTGAGTACTCTTACAAAGAAAGCTAAAGCCAAGGTTTGACAAGCAGGTTAGATGTGTCGGCTGACTTTTTTAACAAATTAGTTGGGATCGAATCAATTTAAAAGCCGATCTATAGTTTATAGTGAGCCTTAATTAGATCTCATCTCTGGGTGCATCACTTTTGCTGTGTAGTTTTTAGAAGATTAGGCTTTGTCTAGCCGTCAATTATGTAAAGAAGTTTTACAAAAAACAACATCTTGCATAAACTGGAGAACTTCACCTGATTGATATTTAGAAGTTCAAAAAGCCACGGGCTTGGCAGTTTATAGACACAACCTGTACTTCTTGCCTAGATAGCAAAGCTAAGGCAGATCAGTACTACAGCGATGTAGTAAATACTGATTTTTGCAAGAAACCTCGTGTGTTAAGCACACAATACCGGATAGAAGCTGACTTTTAAAGACGAGCTACAAAGCAAAGCTTTAAGTCAGAGCAATAGCTGCAATTTTCTCTAAGTATTTTCTTAGGGTGCAGTACATAGGATTGAAGACTGGTAACTCATCAAATCAGAAGAGAAATCAAGTCCAAATCTCGCTTGCTTTTCAAGCGTAGCATTATATGGAGAATAAACTTATGCATTGGACTGTTGTTGCTCCTTTTATACGGGAGCAGAGCGATTCCCAGTGGCTGACCCCTTTCGTTCCAGGGCAACGGCACCAGTTCCGTTGTGTTCCACGTCAGGGGTCTACTATAAATTGGCATGAGGCAGCCTTGCCTGTGACGGGAAGAGAGGAGTGGCTAAGATTGTGGAACCAAAGCCAAGAAGCAGTAAAAGCCAAACAAGGTGGCATAATCACGGTCTTTCCCCAATTAGCGGCAACGGTAGGACTAAGGATGGCGAAACTGGGATTCTGGTGGAACCCAACTCAGTCGATGACCTAGTCCAAGCGATCGACAAGTTGTGGAATGATCAGGAACTACGTGAGCGATTGGGTCAAGAAGCCGCCCGTTACACGGCGGAAAATTGTTCCGATGAGGCGGCGGGATCAGCTATGGGTCGAATCCTTGACCAAGTTGCAAACGAAACCCATCTAGGCTGAGAGAGCGGGTTAGAGGTATACAGTGATTGAGTGACCTAGATGCAATTTGATAACAGAGAGTCTCGTTTCTTTCCAAGTTCTTAACATCTCGTGACTATACTAGAGACTCCATATAATGCTACGCCCTCTCTATAAATAGAGGGCTTTTTTTTCCACAAAAACGACTCACCACAACTCAACGGCAACTTCCTTTAATAAGCCCAGCCTGGTTGCTGTACTCTATTAAAGAACTTTCAGTCGTTAAGATTTTCTAGACTAAGGTTATTTAGCATTCTCACCACTTGAAATGACAATAGCCGAACCTAACGGAGTCGAACCCTCAACGAGTACGCAGCCTGTCGGTGTCGCTATCCATTCCTGTCCGAATCTTCTGCAAGGGGTGGCACAAGCAACTAACCAGCTCCTGACAACAGAGGATGATGCCATAGCTATCAACAGAGCTTTGGCAACGTTGGGACAAGTAACATCTGTAGATCGGGTCTATATTTTTGAAATTCATCCCCATCCTGAAACAGGCGACCCGGCTCGAAGTCAGCGATTTGAGTGGGCAAGGGAAACTGTTACGGCTGAAATTGATAATCCCCTGTGGCAGAACCTTTCCTATGCCGCTTGTGGTGTGAGCCATTGGTACGAAACTCTTAAGGTTGGACACTCGTTTAGTGCGCTAGTTCGGGAATTATCAGCAGCGGAACGGCAAATCTTGGAACCGCCTGGGGTTGTATCAATCTTAGTTGTCCCAATTCCAGTTCATGGCAAGTTATGGGGTTTTTTAGGCTTTGATGATTGTCATTCTGAGCGCCGTTGGTCAGAGGATGAGTCAGCCGTTTTGATGACAATGGCAGCAACGATTGGCTCCTGCATAGCTCAGCAGCAAGCAGAAGTTGCTCTGCGAGAAAGCCAATTACGGCTTGAGAAAATTGCCGCGAATGTACCTGGAATGATTTTCCAATTCCTTCAGCGTCCAGATGGTTCCCGCTCAGTGCTTTATGCCAGTTCGGGTTGTCGAGAACTGTATGAGTTGGAACCTGAGGAAATTCAAGCCAACTTTCAGGTGCTGGCTGACTTGATGCATCCAGATGACCTTGAGGCTTATGAGCAGTCTGTCGCCGCTTCCGCCGCTACGGGAGAAACTTGGGTTTGGGAAGGTCGTATGGTAACACCTTCTGGCAAACTTAAGTGGATTCAATGTGCCTCCCGCTTGGAACGACAGCCGAATGGGGATTTGCTCTGGGATGGATTGGTTGTGGACATTACAGACCGAAAGAAAGCGGAGGAGGATCTAAGAGCGAGTGAAGGACGGTTACAGAGTTTCTTTGAAGCCACTTTTGAAGCTGTTTTAATTCACGATCGCGGTACGATTCTCGATGTTAACTGTGCTACTGAGGCTTTGTATGGTTACTCAAGAGCAGAACTGATTGGTCGCTCAGTCCTGGAAATCACGGCTCCTTGCTCATGGGATTTAATTCGGTCGAGAGTAAAATCTCCCTCAGATTTACCCATTGAAGCGATGGGTTTGAAGAAGGATGGCACCATATTTGTCGGAGAGGTTTCAGCAAAAGATATTGTTTATCAGGGGCATAAAGCGCGTGTAGTTGGGATGCGTGATATAACCGCTCGTAAACAAGCGGAGGATGCTCTACGTCAAAGTGAAGCAAAAAATCGCGCTCTCCTTCATGCAATTCCCGATTTAATTTTTCGCTTTAGCAGAGATGGCACTTATTTGGACTGTCAAGCGGAAAATGCGAGTGATTTGGTTGCACCAGCGAGTGGCTTGATTGGGAAAAAACTCCAAGATTTTGTACCAGCACCTGTGTCTCAGCAATTTATGGAGTATATGGCAAAGGTTCTCACAACGGGTGTCACCGAAACTCTAGAGTACCAATTGCCAATTAACAACAAACTCCGTTACTGGGAAGGACGCTTTGCCGTTTGTGGTAATGATGAAGTGCTGGTAATTGCACGGGAGATTACTGAACGTAAGCGTGCAGAGGAAGAACGACAGCTTACAGTTCAGCGCGATCGCCTTTTAGCTCAAATTGCCCTTCGGATTCGGCAATCGCTCGATCTTGAGCAGATTCTCCAAACTACCGTTACTGAGGTTCGACAATTTCTGGAATGCGATCGCGTCTTTTTCACACATATCGATAAGCACCTGCGGGGTGAGGTTTGTGTAGAGTCGGTTTCACCGAAGTGGGGTTCCGTTATAGAAGTATTGCGGGGCAACCCAACTTATATCAAGGAAATCAAAGCGCTATTTGAATCCGGTAATGTTCAAGTCATCAGCGATGTAACGCAGGCGGGTGTCTCTCCCCTACGAGCGCAATACTTTGCACAATATCAAGTTAAAGCTTGCTTGGCTGTGCCAATTATTGTCAGTGACAAGCTGTTTGGCAACTTGGTAGCTCACCAATGCGATCGCACCCGCCAGTGGCAACCCTTTGAAGTTGAATTACTCCGCGCCCTTTCTACACAAGTAGCGATCGCCATACAGCAAGCTCAACTCTACCAACAAGTACAAGCACTCAACACTAATTTAGAACGTCAGGTAGAAGAGCGTACCCAACAACTCAAGCAAAAATACACCGAACTTCAAGAACTTAACCGCCTCAAAGATATCTTTTTGTACGCCGTTTCCCACGACTTAAGGACACCCGTTCTTGGGTGGTTAATGGTACTGAAAAACTTACTCAATCATGAGCCGTCAGCCGTTAGCTGTCAGCCATCAGCCTCTATAGATAACGGACAACAAATGATTGCAGTATCTCGCTCTGTTCTGGAGCGAATGGTTCAAAGTAGCGATCGCCAATTGCGCCTAATTAATTCGCTCTTAGAAGTTCATACCAGTGAAGTTGCAGGAGTTGCCCTGGAGCGAGAACCCTTACAAATCGGTGAACTTGTGCAGTTATTGGTTGAAGATATGGAGCCACTACTGACAAAAAATCAGGTCACATTGGTCAATCAGGTTCCCACCAATTTACCCATGATTAACGCTGACTCTTGCCAACTCAGACGTGTATTTGAAAACTTGCTGACGAATGCCTTCAACCATAACCCGATGGGAATTCAGCTAATACTAGATGCCCAAGTCAAGAAAGGAATGATTTACTGTACTGTTACCGATAACGGTGTGGGGATGAGTCAGGAACTATGCGATCGCCTTTTCCAACTGTATTTCGTCGCTCAGGATGCCAAGGACTCCCCTCAAGGACATCGACCCTATACTGGCTTAGGTTTAGGGTTGTATCTGTGTCGCCAAATTATCACAGCTCACGGTGGTGAAATTGGAGTTAAAAGTCGCCAAAGAGCAGGTACAACCTTTTGGTTTAGTTTACCTACAACACATAAGAAGGTTCCAGCTAAAGGCTATGGGCGATAGGCTGTAGTCTATGTGCTTCGTATATTGAATCTGTCCTTTGCTGAGAATAGTTTTGACTATTCTTTTAAATTAAAGAATATCTTTTTATCTTCTATTTTATCGAGTTTTTATCACAATTTGTATGAGAATCTGATTTATAGAGTTGATTTTCCTCTCCCGTAAACTTCAAATTCTGACATTCGCGGTCGTAACAAGTTGTAGCATTCTGCTGGTGAAAGAACCAGCGTTAGTTGATAAGAATCAACCAAGGTTTTCTCGCTGTCAGCAAATGTTACTACCATTCCGTTGTATGGCTCGTATTCCTCTACAAACTGGAATAGTTCAATTCCGTCTGGATAGCTGTAGGCAAGTTCCTCTTTTGACAGATAAACAATTGCAATATCAATGCTCTCCTCAAGAGAACTCTCAGTGGCCTTCAATCCATAAACTACAATAGCGCCTCTACTTTTCCATAAATAGCCTGACCAGGCAAGTGCGCCGATCATCATGACATTAGAACAGAGGAATTGCTCATGTCTGAGGTGTTCGTTATTGAAATCAATTTTGCTGTTAGACATTAGCTAAAAGTCTCCTGTATGGGAGCCAGTGAAAAGTTGCCTCATAGGAAGCCTGATACCCTTACTCCTTTCAGTCCTAGGCAGAGGTTCGGACAGCATTCATAAGTGCCTGCTGCCTTTCTTGGTTAATAGATGGGTATTAAAAGGGATTATTTCTCACAAAGTAATTCTGCGGCTTTGTCCTACTCTTCTACCGGAAGAAAGGAGCTAATGTGAACTACGGCTGTAACTGTGAACACAAAAAAACCTGGAGGCAGTTTTTCAAACTATTTTCAAATTGCCTAGACCAGCTCCACAAAAATAACCCACCACTAAAAACTCTCCCTCTGATAAAGACAACTGGTGGGAAAATTTTGCCACAAAAGTTGAGGTGGCTTGGAGATTGAAAGTCTGACAAAAGTTAGAGGATTTCCTGGCTTCTATTGAACAGACTTATAGACGAAGACAGCATTCTCGCAGAGTCTAGACGATATAAAATGCCTTCCACCGTACTTATTACAGGCGCTTCTCAAGGTATCGGCAAAGCAACTGCTCTTTTATTTGCCCGCCAAGGGTATGACCTTGTACTTGCAGCGCGTCAGCCTGAGCGCTTAGAAGCTGTCGCTTCTGAGGTTCGATCGCTTGGGCAAAATGCTCTAGCCGTGCCTACGGATGTAAGAGATTCTGAGCAAGTGAACACACTCGTAAAGAAGACACTGGAATACTACGGAACTCTTGACGTACTGATTAATAATGCAGGTATCTATCTCTTAGGCTCGGTGGAAGCATTCTCGCTTAGCGATTGGCACCAAGCTATAGACACGAATTTCTGGGGCTATGTCCACACGATTCACGCGCTATTGCCTCATTTCCTAGAGCGGGGGAAGGGAACGATTGTTAATGTGAGTTCTATTGGTGGCAAGGTTCCAATTCCTTACCAAGTTCCCTATACAGCGAGTAAGTATGCTGTCACTGGGTTAACCCAATCGCTGCACGCAGAACTTGAACCCAAAGGTATTAAGGTTTGTGGAGTTTATCCAAATTTTATCTCAACCGATTTGATGGAACGGGCAATCTTTCGAGGTAAGGATGAAGAGGATGCTCAAGCTCGCGAGGATTTGCTAAGAAAAGGATTGAGTGTTCCGATTATTGAAAAGCCTGATGATGTGGCACAGGCGATCTGGGATGCCGTCAAGCATCAGAAGTCTGATGTCATGGTTGGCTCAGCAAATGTCTCAAACGCCTCTTATAAGATGTTTCCTGGCTTAATGCAGTGGGTATTCCGAAAAGCTTTTGGGGCGAAAGATAAGACCTAATACAAATTAGCTTTTTGATATTAACTGTTCACGGTCAACTCTCAATTAAGTTGAGAGTATTAGCGAAGCAACTTTTTATCAGGATTATGGGCAGAAAACTTGCGCTTGGGTTGATCTGGACAGCCTTTACGGCTTATACCTTGTTGCTTGCCCCTCTTGATCAGCCGGGTACATTGACGGTTATTGGTAAGCTGGTAACGCTTCAGTGGGAGGGGATAAATCCTTATGTTATTACCCTCTTCAGCCTCATGGGTGTTTGGCCAATGGTTTACGCTTGTCTCATGTTCATTGATGAGCGATCGCAAACTATCTCGGCTTGGCCATCTTTCTTGGCATCAAATGGTTCAGGAGTAATCGGCATGATTCCTTATTTAATGCTCCGTGAACCTAGTGAAGAATTTACTGGGAATAAGGGTTTCTTGTTGGAATGTCTAGATTCTCGTCAAACTGGGGTAGCGCTTACCTTAACGACAATAGGCTTGCTTGCCTACGCAGTACTTACTGGAGATTGGGGAGATTTTGTTCATCAGTGGCACACCAGCCGCTTTGTTCATTTAATGAGCGGGGATTTTTGCCTGATGTGTGTCGTATTTCCCTCATTGCTTGGTGATGATATGGCTCGTCGAGGACTCCGGGATTCCCTGATTTTTTGGGCGGTGTCGCTAGTTCCTCTGTTTGGGGCGCTAGCGTATTTGTGTCTCCGTCCTCCTTTGCCAGAGTCCAATGCTTTACTAGAAAATCAGTAAAACCTAGCGACTGGAGTTACGCCTACCTGGAATGTAGGTAATCCAGCAGAAGGCAATGATCAAGAATATCCACGCTAGAGTGATGTGTTCACCGAATAGCTGGCGTAGAAAGTCTTCCATACTTGAAACTCCTCTAATTTTTTACGCCACGCGCTAACTCCCAGACTTTTTCCCATCAAGAAAGGGGAGCCAAATCCTGGCTAACCAGTTATGTTGTACTCCCCTTTCGTCACTAGTGTCAGACTGCCATCTTAAGCACCTTAGTGCAGTGTGGCGGAAATAACTACGCAGTTGAAGAAGGTTAAAAAGCTTACTTTACAAGTTTTCTTTCATAAAAGCCTTCTGCCTCCTGCCCTCTTGCACTTAGTATTTAGAAGAGCCAGTGCGACTTGCCTCATTTGGATCGCGGTAAGCAGTGACTTCTTTCGGCTTACGGAACAGGTTAGCTAACCCGATTAGACCGAGCAAGCCTAGAGCACCCCAATTTGAAGCACGATTTTCTGTTTCTGCAGACTCAACTCCCTGGTAAGTGTTGGTGCCTGTCGTTGCATCGGGAGATGTAGTTGTACCTGTCGTTGCATCGGGAGATGTAGTCGTACCTGTTGTCGCGTCAGGTAATGTGGTCGTACCTGTCGTTGCGTCAGGAGATGTAGTCGTACCTGTCGTTGCGTCAGGTAATGTGGTGGTGCCTGTATTCCCACTACTCCCAGATGTGGTCGTGTCTGAAAGTGTTCCACCTGGAGCTGTCGTCGTGCCTGTAGGCGCTCCAGTCGGAGATGTAGTTGTGCCCGAAGTCGTACCACCCGGAGAAATGGCGCTGCCTGCTGCACCCGTACCGGAAGTTGTACCACCAGCACCCGTGCCCGTACCTAAAGTTCCTGCCCCAGCACCCGTACCAGTACCGGAAGTTGTGCCACCAGCACCCGTACCAGTACCTAAAGTTCCTGCCCCAGCACCTGTGCCAGTACCGGAAGTTGTGCCACCAGCACCTGTGCCAGTACCTAAAGTTCCTGCCCCAGCACCTGTACCCGTACCAGAAGTTGTGCCTGCTCCATCCATACCGGAAGTTGTACCAGCTGCGCCAGTACCGGAAGTTGTACCAGCACCGGAAGTCGTGCCTGCACCAGCACCTGCGCCAGTACCGGAAGTTGTGCCTGCACCTGAAGTTCCACCACCAGCACCTGCGCCAGTTTGGGCAGAAGCTGGGACAGCTAAGGGCAGAGTCGCTAAGCTCAGAGCAAAAGTGCTAGCCCAAACAATCTTAGAAAATTTAGAAGGCTTCATGGTCGTGATTCCTCTTGTGTTATAAACCTCTGGGGGTTTCTATTTTCAAAAACGGTATTTTCAACATAGCTAGCTGCTGATGTCTAACTTGATTTGCCTGTTCTAGCAACTCGTTGCAATGGCTTACTAGATAGGCATAAGAGGAAGAGAGGTTGCAAGAGTGAAACTTATCTAAGCGTTCAGGGTTTTGAAAAAGCGATCGCCAGTCGTTTTCTCTTTCCTTGTTAGACTTAGCCAACAAGCCCTTCTCTCAAGTAATTACTTTAGTTTCTACTGCTTATTTCAACTTCATTCCAAAGAAATAGATCAAACTTATCGTCTCTAATTATTGGGATTTGGAAGAGGTACTACTTGTGGAACAGGACACAATGCCGATCTTCGCTTATGATCTTTGCTTCGAGTAAACTTACTAAAGTTCTACCTGTAGAATGAATTGATTTCAAGAAATTGTGTAACTATAAACACAAAAGCTAGCTAAGCTTATGAGGAAATCAGTTCTTTAACTATCCTCTCCCATTAATTCGTGATTAAAGTAATATTATTAACCAAACTTATCTTTTCAGGCGCTTAGTTAAAACTAGCTAAAGAGGCAAAGTAAAAGAATTTATGAGATAGAGTTATAGGCTGTGAAACCTAGATAGAGTCAGGAAAACAAAAAAGCTGATGGCTGATAGCTGAGGGCTTGCTGCTAAATGCGTTATGTTGCCATTCATCGCAGAGTAAAAAACTCTTCGGCTATTGAAGGATGAATGCCAATAGTTGAATCAAAGTCCTTCTTAGTAGCGCCTAGGCGTATGGCTAGAGCTAGACATTGAATAATCTCTATCGCTCCTTCACCCACCATGTGAATACCCAGCACCCGATCTGAGCTATTGTCAACAACTAACTTGATTAGGGTCTTTTCGTCTAGTTTAGGCAGACTGTGTAAAAGAGGACGAAACTCAGAGCGATAGCATTGCACAGAATCACCCAACTTTTCATGCGCTTGGGCTTTACTCAAACCAACAGTCGCTGCCTCAGGGTGGGAGCTAACGGTTGATGGAACATATTCATAACTCACAGTATGGGGGTTGTTGCCAAACACAGTATCGGCAAAAGCTCTGCCTTGAGCAATGGCAACCGGAGTAAAACTAAGCTGATTTGTACAATCCCCAACGGCAAAAATATTCGCGATTGTAGTTCGACTATATTCATCTGTCACAATTGCACCATGGGTCACCTGAACACCCACCTTCTCTAGAGCCAAGTCAGTGATATTGGGAACACGCTCTGTAGCATAAAGGACGGTATCCACACTCAACGTGTTGTGGCTTTTTCCTGACAGGATTAAATCCAGTTCATCCCCCACACGTTTAATTTCTTTGACCCTCGTATTATCGAGAAGCTGAAGACCTCGATGAGTTAGACCCTCGGTAACAGCTATGCGAATATCTTCATCAAAAGCAGATAGAATCTGGTCTTCCCGAATTACTTGAGTAACCTGGGAGCCAAGATTGTTCATGATGCCCGCTAACTTCACAGCAATATAATCACCGCCGATTACTGCAATATGTTTGGGTTGCTGCTTGAGATTAAATAGTTCGCCTGCGGTGATGGCATCCTCAATTCCTAGTATGTCTGGTTTGACAGTTTTTGCCCCCACAGCAATCAAAATTTTGTCAGCCGTAATCTCGCGCCCTTCAACTTCTAATGTATGAGGATTGCTAAAGGTTGCCCGACCTTTAATCAGCTCAACTCCTGCTTTTTGCAATGATTCAGTATGCACTTTGCTTAGACGCTGGATTTCCTGCTCCTTAGCGGCAAGAAATTGCTGCCAGTCGAACATCTTCATGTGATGGTTCTTCCAGCCATAGCCCTGTGCAACTTGAGCATCCTCAGAGAAATCAGCAGCAAAAGACATTAGTTTTTCGGGAATACAGCCTCGGATTACACAGGTACCACCGACTAAATCCTGTTCCGCGATCGCAACACGAATACCATAGCTAGCAACCTGTTTAGCCGCCGCAACGCCTCCAGGCCCCGCACCAATGACAAAAAGGTCATAATCGAATGTCATAACTTAATCTCCTAGTATTGCCCTAAGAGAAGCATTTTTTTCTTGACCGCGTAGAAACCTTTCACAAAGGGTTACCACTACCAGATGTTCTGAGTATCTCCCTACTAAGCAAGGTAACTGCTCCTATTTCACCCAACTTCCATCTAACGAATGGCTCTAACATTAAGTGAGTCTGTCAGCATGAATACTAAGGCTCCTTTTGAACAAGAAAAGGTAGAGGGCAGAAGGCAGAAGGGATTTATGCTCTCTGTCTCCTGCCTTCTTCAAGCCATGTAAAGCCTCAGGTGTAATAGAAGTAGAGGAGAGTGTGTTATTCAAGCTGACTTAAGTCTTGACATCCCGGCCACGTTTGATATTGCTATGTGAGAATTTGAGGGTTTTGAATTGAGACAGACAAGCCTCAAGATAAGGACACTCTTCACACTGAAGCTCTTTTCCTGGATTGGAACACCCACAGGGAGGATTCAAAAAACACTCCTCAGGGTGTTTGGGTGTATGAACCTTTTTGAGTACCAAGTGGAAAGCTGTTTCTCGCAAACAAAGAATTAAATCTCGATGAAACATAACACCCCGCTTATCTAAGCAGAAAATGATGGTTATAAAAACAAAAAAATCTGTAGTTTATGCAACAAGTATTCAATTTTTATTGAAAGCAGGCATCAATCCTGAGGAGTAAGCCCTTCAAAAGGCAAAGTTCAAAATGGGTGAATCAAAGGAAAGTCGGTCGGCAGAAAAAAATTGAAGTAAGTGAAGAAACGCCAAGAAGCGGATGGAATCGAGTTTAAAGCGTTGGGTGCTGCAATTTCCATGCTGTCCTCTAGCTTCAATTCCATCACTAACAGCGCAGTAAGGTCTAATTCATCCTCAGCCTTCAACATTCATCCACGATTTCACGGGCTTAGCTAGAAACCATAATCTACCTCTACAATTTCTGTATATTCAAACTCACTAAGGCTTTGCTTTACCAAAGGATATTGAACTCCGCCTAACTCAATTGCATCTTCTTCACAATCAAGCTTAGGAGAGTAGTAAGTCAGAACATATTGTCTACCAATATGATTCGCCATTTCTTCGTCAACTTCTCCCCGCCACTGGGTTTTAGTCACTAAAACTACTAATTGATTTGCCAACTGAGGAAGTGTCTTTGCAATTTGCCTACGATAGATTTCGTCCAAACTCCCAAACGGTGAATCCATGACAATAGGAAAGGTGCTACTATCGGGTCCCATAAGGGTATTGTCTTGAATCCAGTCCCGTACTTGGTCAATAATGGCACCAATAAATGAGAGGCTTAGGATTTGATTCTCGCCAGTAGAAGCTGCAACAATTGTTTCTGTGCCTATCGTGGTTTCCGTTAGCGTCAGCTCATATTTATCACTTAGCTTAGGAATGTAAGGAGTGAAAGAAATTGAGTTAAATATCTCCTGAACTCGCTTCTCTAAGGAAGAACGAAACTGGATGTCCAACCGGGACTTTACTTCTATCAATCGCTCAATCGATTCTTGAGTAGCCGCAATCCGCCGTTGGGCAAGAGATTGCTTAGTTTCATTCATTTTGTGCTTAGCAATCTGCTTAACTTTTGCTTCAATGTCATTGGCTATTCGAGAAATCTGCTGCTGATTTGCCCCAGTTTCTAAAGTTAAGTCACGAATCTTTTCCTCCGTCTCGTCCAGGCGTTTTTGTAGTTGACTAATATCTTCGTTAGGAAAGCTCCTCAGCTTTTTCTTAATATCGTCCAGTTGCGTCTCAATTCCAGAGAGTTCAGCCCTCCATCTGGCAATATTGTCTTGCTGTATATCAACTTCCTCCCAAAAGTCAGGTACTTGCTTATCAATTTCATCTACCTGAACACTCATACGAATTGCTGTTTCCTCAACATCAGCAATTCCTGCTTTATCCATCCAAGCTGACACTTGCTGATGGGCATGGCTTCCCTCAATGAGTTCTGCACCACAGATACAGCATTGCTTCTTCAGCAAATCATCAACAAACTGCCGTTTAATTCCTCCGGGTAACTCCCCTCTCTTTCGCAAGTCATCAACAATCGCTCTAAACTCTGCCGTTGCCTCCGAAAGCAAAGCCGTGTAACTTCGTGTAGAGATTGCTCGTTTAAGAGCCTCTTTAGCCTGTTGAAGTTGTTCTCGCAATAGCTTCTCTCTAGCTTCAAGCTCGTCTCGTAGCTGTTGCAACTCCTCAGCACCACTTAGTTCTAGTAAGCGGTGTCCAAGAGTTTTCTTTAACTCTTCTTGATGTTTTGATTCTTTTGTAATTTCAACTTGTCGCTTTGAGAGATGTTCACTCTCTTGTTCTAGTTTAGCTTGCTCTTTTAACAGGTTTTTTGTTTCAGAATCTCCAATGAATGCAAGTTCTGACTCCAGCGTTTTCCTTGCTTCTTTGAGATGCTTAACAGAACGATTTAGCACCTCTACTCCCAGAAGTGTTTTTGTCGCTTCAGCAATTTCTGATTTTTTATCAGAGCGAACAATCTGCTCAATTCTTTCCCCATCAAAAAAGAAGTATTGATGCAAGCTAGTAGGTAAAATTCGACCAATAATATCCTCTGGTAGTTGTTGAGGCAATAACCAGCGTCCATCATCTCCCGCGATTTGGAGATATAATTCACTCTTGCTTTGCTCAACTCCAGTCTCCGTCTTGTAAGCACGGCACAAACGTCTCGCTTGATAACGCCTGTTATGATGATCAAAGCCCAGTTCTACCCAACAGTCTACTGATTCTTTGAGTTTGGCTTCTGCGATCGCACGTTTATTGACTAATTGCTCTTCCGAAGCAAAAGCAGCAGTAAATTTCTCATAGAGTACCCAAGTAAATGCATTCAGTAGCGTTGTTTTACCTGCTCCATTATTACCATGAATAATTGTTGTATTCTGTTCCCCAGATGCAAGTAAAATCTCCGGAGTTTTGCCATAAAACTGACGGAAGTTAAATAGTTTAATTGATGTCAGCTTCATTGCACGGCTTCCTTGATGATTTTTAAAATATCTTCATTAATATTTCGCGGAAACTTCATATACAGCTTATCTTTTTCAGCTTGCAATACCCGTTCAATAATTTGGCGGACTTCTGGCGAAGCACTTGTAATTGGTTCTTGAACATCACTAAGATTAATAGTGGTGTTATAAGAAGAACGCTTTTCGGCTAAAAGATTCGATACAACTGCTGTTGCGTCATCTAGATATTTAAAGGTCATAACCATATTGAGATTTTCCTGATACTTCACATATCTAACAGCCCATATCTTTTTTGAAGCTGTAGAAGTTTAATCCTAGCTTCTCCGGCATTATCTGCTAAGTCAGCAAACTCTAAAAAGCGCCTTAACTCTTTTTTCAGCAGATTGCGTTCGACTTCCAGCGTTTCTCGTCCTAAATCTGGCGGCAAAACGATCATGTCGAACAAAGTAGCGCGTTCCTTGCCGGGATGTGGACGCAAAACTCGCCCCCGTCGCTGAATAAACTGGCGTGGATTGCCGCTACTTGCAAGAATGACAGCCGTTTGAACAGCAGGGATATCAACGCCTTCATCTAAACATCGAATTGCTACTAAACCTTGCAACTGTCCAGTTTCAAATTGACGGCGCAACTCTTCCCGTTCAGACAAAGGAGTTTCGGCAGTGTAGGTATTGATTCGATAACCCAGTTCTGTGCCCAATAGCCGTGCGACTGCTGCCAACTGACGGTTACTTTCTTCTGTCACTGCCCCTTCTATTGAACCGTCTCCACAATAAAACAGAGTGTGGCTAGTATCCAAACGCCTAACCATTAGCTGCTGCAATGCTTTTAACTTATTAGCAGCTGCCCCAATTAACCGAGAACGTTGCATCAATAATGAAGTTAGCGTGTCATTGTTCTCAATCTTTTCATTTTCCTCATCCATCAGCGCCCAGCCAATCCGTTTTGTCAACTTGGCATAAGCACCTGTCTCGGCTTCGGTTAATTCCACCAGTACAGGGTAGTAAAGATAGTGAACAAGCGCCCCTTGGCGAATTGCATCAGCGAGGGTAAGTTCCGGTTGTAAGACAGAACCAAAGTAGTCAAATATAGCGTCAGTTCCATCCTCGTCAAAGTAACGTTCTGGGGTTGCCGACAATGCTAAACGTAGCCCAATGTTACGAGGTAAGCTTTCTTCTAAACGTCGGGAACCCAGGTTATGTGCTTCATCGCCGATGATTAGGGTTTTATTAGGAAAGTACTTTAGCTGGGATTGCAATCCTTCTCCAATGAGAGTTGCATTGGTAGTGATTATGCAAAGAAAAGGCTGATTACCAGCATGGATGTTGTAAAGCCCCGTGGAGAGTTGATTTTGCCAGGTACGGACATTCTCAAAAGCTAAGATTGGCTCTAATCCAAAATTCTGGCATTCTCTTGCCCATTGCGTTACTAAATGGCGGTAGGGGCAGACAACAAGCAATACCTGCAAGCGAATTTTTTGGTACAGTTCAGTTGCGATCGCTAATGCTGTAATTGTCTTCCCACTACCCGTCGCCATCTTCAGCGTCCCCCGCCCCTGGTTCGCAAACCAGTTCTCTACAGCTTGGCGCTGATACTGCCGCAACTGAATAGATGGCGGTAGCCTTGGACATCTGGAAGGGGGTTGCAGATGGTAACTCCCCTTAGCTTCAGCTACCGATAAGAGCTTGTTTATCGAGTAATTATCATCCTGTACAGGATGATACCCTTCTTGCTGAGATGGGACTTTATAACCATTCTTTGAGAACAACTTCACTATCGAACTGCCCCTGACATCAAAAGTGAAAACCGATACCCTGTTCTATCAACTATTTCAGAATTTTCCCAGTATATTCTTTGAACTGATCGGACAGCCGACAACTGATACAAGCATTTACCAGTTCACCGCACCAGAAGTCAAACAACGAGCATTCCGGTTCGACGGCTTGTTTCTGCCTCTAGCTGACTCCTCCGAACTACCAATTTATTTTGTCGAAGTGCAGTTCCAAAAAAAGCCGAAATTTTATTCTCGCCTATTTGCAGAGATTTTCCTTTACTTCTATCAATATGAGGTACCGACTGAAGAATGGTACGCCATTGTCATCTACCGTCGCCGTAGCCTTGAAGTCCCACCCCCCTAGGCGATATGGGGAATTAATGGAGCATCGGGTACAACGGATTTACCTTGATGAAATTGGGCAGGAAGCAGAGCAGTCTATCGGTGTCGGGATAGTACAGTTAGTCGTAGAGTCGAAAACGACAACAGGCAACCTTGCCCGACAGCTAATCACTAAAGCAAGACAGGACTTGCCAGATGCTACTCTCCAGCAACAAATCATAGAATTGATAGAAACAATCGTTTTGTACAAATTTCCCAATCTAAGCCGTGAGGAAATAGAGACTATGCTGGGATTGAGCGAATTGAAGCAAACCAGAGTTTATCAAGAAGCCCTTGAGGAAGGTCTTGAGCGGGGAGAGTTACGGGCTAAGTTAGCAATGGTGCAAAAGCTACGGCAACGCGGGTTCAGTGTTGAGGAACTAGCAGAACTGTCAGAGCTAGATGTTAAAACTATTAGGCAAGTAGCAGCAGAACAAAGAACAAGTCCTGAATAGTTGTTTCCTTTTACGGGAATGACCTTGACCCAATAAGCGATCGCTATCTAGAACATAGCAACTTGACAACCAGCGAATCTAACCGCATTATAGATATATATCAATATTCAAATAAATCAAAAGAATTTAGTTCTGTATTCACTCTATGGAAGTGAAGGATGAATATCACCCAATTTTCTCGCACGGCTAAAGCGTTGTCCGACCCACGACGCTTTGAAATCTTAGAAGCGATCGCATCGACAGAAGAGTCAGCCTGTTCAGCACTTGTCGAACAGTTTCCAATTTCCCAAGCGACAGTCTCTCATCACCTCAAAGAATTGGCTAATGCTGACTTAATCAGCGTGCGTCGAGAAGGACAGCATTGCTACTACCAATTTTGCTCACAAGTGCTTGACCAATACATTGAAGAACTACAGCGGCGTACAAGTGGAAGACATTTCCAAACCATAGAGCATAAGGTAGTTGCTCATTAGAGCTTTTTCAATGAACGGTAGCAGAGGTCAGACTCAGATTTGACCTACACTCAATTTAGACAAATATCTATTTGTCGATGATGAGGATGTGACTAATGCCCAAAACCTAAGACACGCGGTAAACAACTATGCTGATGAACGTTCTTTTGCTCTCAATAGGTCTGTGGGCTGTTTGGACTGGTATTAAAGTCTGTGAACAAGTCCATGGAATTGCGCTGGTCTTGACTGGATTAATTGTGCTGGTTTGGGGATTGACTGTATCTCCCCTATGGCTCCAAATCTTGGTTGAGGTTGCCTTGATTGCTCTCGGTCAATTCTTGTATAAGTTGTACGCCAAGGAATTTCTCCGCAATCGTAGAAGATACACCAAGCGTTTAAGCGATTGCACTCAGTAAGTGGATCAGTGTCTCCTTGAAGAAAGACACCACACCCATGCCTGAAAGTCTCCAAATATCGACAATAGGCACTTCTTGAACTTGAATCTGTAAGCTCCTTTGCTCCCGTTAATCGTATAGTTAGCGGGAGCTTTGCACAGTTGGATATGCTTTAACGCAGGATAAGCCGTTTGTTTGTTTATCCTGACCCATTTCCTAAGTACACAACCAGATACAATATTTCATTCAATCGTTTTCCAGGGTGAGACGTTAATGGGTTGTGCTGAAAAAGTTGTACTAGCCTACTCAGGCAGAGTAGATACCTCTGTATGTATCGCTGAACTCAGAGCGGATGAAGAAATTGACTGGATGACACAGGCGATCGCATATACTCCCCCCCGGAGCCAGAATCTTTTGAAGTTGGCTTTAACCAAGGCATTTTCACGACAATTAACACGGCACCCTCAACCCTGTGGCGCTAAGTCGTCAACTCAATCAACGCCTGCGATTTATGGTGTCAGGTGAGTTAATTTAACAACTCCCTACCCAAGTTCATCATTAATTGAAAAACATACTCAGCTGCGAGTGTGCTTAGTACGAGATGTTACTTAAAAGGAAAATTTGGCATGAAGGCTCAAGATTTAAAAGGAAAAACCATTGCATTTGCTGGCTCCGGTGGTCTTGATAGCTGCACAATAAGCCGTTGGCTCACAGATCAGGGAGTACAGGTCGTGTGTTTTACCGCCGACCTAGGGCAACCTGATGAAGATGATACAGAAGCCATCAGAGAGCGGATGCTTTTATCGGGGGCAACAGATTTTGTCTTATTACCAGCACGAGAAGCCATAGCAGAAGCAGGTCTTAGTGTCATTCAATCTCAAGCTTGCTATGAAGGGCGCTACTGGAATACAACAGGAATCGCCAGATGTGTCCTGGCGAAAGCCATGATCCAACAGATGCAAGAGAGAGGACTGACCATATTCAGCCATGGAGCAACAGGACGTGGCAACGATCAAGTCCGCTTTCAACTCATTGCCAATATGCTTGCTCCGGATTTTGAGGTATATGCTCCCTGGCGCGACGAGGAATTTCTAGCGCGTTTCCCTGGTCGTAGTGAAATGATTGACTTTTGTCAAGAAAAAGGACTCTCTGTCACGGCGACGAAGGATAAACCTTACTCCACGGATGCAAATCTGCTCGGTTTAACCCATGAATCAGGACTCCTGGAAGAGTTGACAACACCTGCCCATTTTGTCAAGCCAATCATGGGTTGCTATCCGGTGGATGCTCCAGATGAAGCAGAGGAGTTCACCGTGCACTTTGAGCAAGGTCGCCCAGCTTCGGTTAATGGTAGTTCTGTAAACTTAGTTGAGGCAATTCTTCAGACCAATGCGATCGGTGGGAAACATGGCATCGGCATCGGCACTCACTTAGTCGAGAATCGCTTTGTCGGGATTAAGTCACGAGGGGTGTATGAAAGCCCAGGTGTAGAACTGCTGGGAACTTGCTATGCATTTCTACTACAACTGATTTTAGATCGCCGTGCGCGTGAGTTCTATGACCAGCTATCTCTATTAATTGCCAAGCAGATTTATCAGGGATATTGGTATGACTTAGCGACTCAGATGGCACTCCAAGCGATTCAACCCATAGCCGAATTAGCAACAGGAACGATTACAGTCTCCCTTTATAAAGGAAATATCTCGTTTATCTCAGCAAGTAATACGCCTCATTCCCTATATTCAGAAGAAAATGCCTCAATGGAAGGCATCGGTAGTTATAACCATGCCGACTCTGAGGGATTGCTACGTGTGTTTGGTGTGAGTGCGCGTGTACTAGCGACAAGTGGTCAGATTAAGGGCTGAACCGAAGTCCTCTAACAAAACGTCTTTGAGTGCTATTGAACACACAAATAATGCACCATGAGGAAGGGTGAGAGGGATTTTCCAAACTGGGGGGAAACTCTCGCACCTGCTGGAATAGGGAGTAATCTCTATTGTCTGTTCTCGGTATCAACTCCATCTACTCGCATTTGTAGACGTTCTAGCTCTGTTCTCATGTTTTCTAGTTGTCGTTTCGAGACAGCTAAATCTTCTTGCGTAGCTAAATCGGCAGTACTGCCATTAATCAGTTGCTCAACTCGATTCAAGCAAGCATTCAACCCAGCCGCAAACTCATATCGGCTTATCGGTTGATTGCCTTGAAAGGTGCCATCGCCATATCCACCAATACAACCATAACCCTCTCCAGTAGAGGGTGAGGACTGAGACGTTGAGTTAGGAGAATTAACATCTGATCGCTCAGAAATTCCGGTTTCCTGAGTTGGGGTAGATTGTGCGATCGCTTCGTGGGTACTAGCCGATTGAACGGAGAAGGCAACCGTCTGATCTGAAACTTGCCTAGTGTCAATCTCGGCAGCAGTGGTACGGGTTGCCAGCAGGAGGCTAAAACCCAAGATGACTACACCAGGCAACTGTGTGTTCTTAAAAAACGTTGACATCATCGTTCAGTTTACAAAGGTGCGTTTTTGTCAAGTGTATTAATTTTGTTTGTCTGCTATGAATTAAGCGATCGCACCACAATCTCGTCCTTAGTAGGTACTTAACACTTATCAGGAGCCAATTTAATCTCTAGATCTTATTGACAGTTAAAACCATCAATTAGTTTCCTTCTTGATTTTTGGCTTATTCAACTCTCTACACTTCACCAAAGCCTGTTCATGAGCATCCTTGTACTCCTTACCGCCTAACATAACGTCACCATAATATTCATAAGGTGCTTCCCCATAAACAGGAAGTGGCGGATCGTCTGGATAGTCTTCTTTCGCTTCTTCTACAGCAGCTTTCAGTTCTTCAACACCAAGACGTTGTGCGGGGAAATAATAGCGTTCTTGAACATTGTCTCCTTGCTGTAGCCGCGTTGGGTCAACAAGACGATCATCAAGCTCAACCCAGCTATGTTCAATCGGAGTATACGGCTTTCCATCAACGACTAAAAAGCCTTGAACATACATTGAGCCTTCAAGCAGCAATGCGGCTTTGTAAGACTTGTTAAACGAGTCTTTTTCCTTACTTTTGATTTGGAGAGCGATTTCTCTGGAGAGGGCTGCATCTAACGGTTTGTTCATATCTGTTACCTTGAGTGTCACTCCTCAAAGTGTCACACATAAGAATACTCGTCTAGTTAAAGAAGCGTAGGCTTAAATAGTGTGAGGAGCAAATGAAATGAAAAAGCGCTTGGGGTCGAAACACGGCAAGACTCCCAGGCGCTTTTTCCATGATCAGCAAAAAATTCTCTTTCCCTATGCTTTACTCTCCTGGCGCTGATGGCTGCTCTCCAGCAGAGGACTGCTTGAGTTTACGAGACTCCAACCACATGGGAACAGCAATCCAAGCGATAACAAGAACAAGCGCAACGATCGCAAATCGTGCCACCCAGGAGACTAATTGCTCTAAAGGCACTACTCGTCCTAAAAAGAAGGACAACGTTACCATTACTGATGCCCAGAGAGTACCACCAGCTAAATTACATAAAATAAATTGTGGGTAAGGCATTTTGGCAATTCCCGCCATTGGTCCTGCGAAAATCCGCAACAGAGCTACAAATCGCCCAAAAAATACAGCTCTGGCTGCATTTTCACTAAATTGATTTTTCGCTTCTGTAAGTTGCTCTTCCGTGATGCGAAAAAAACGCCCTACTCGCACTAAGAAAGGCCAGCCTCCTACCTTACCTATCCAGTAGCCAAAGTTGTCGCCAATGACAGCACCTGCGATCGCAGTACCCAATACCAACCAATAATTCAGTTCGCCGCTACCAGCTAAGAAACCGCCCACCAAGGTGATCGTTTCCCCAGGTAGGGGAATCCCTGCACTTTCGAGAGCAATTCCCAAAAAAACAGCCCAGTAGCCGTACTGCCTCGCAATTTCCTGGATCGTCTCCAGTGAAAGAAACTCAAAAGACATCCAGCTTAGCCTTTACAAACATTCATCGCTTCTCACATCTTGGCGTGATCCCAGGAATTGTGTCAATAAATCGTAAGTAACAAGGTTCAGATTCCAAAGTGGTAGTTTCTGTTAGGTGGGAACTAACTCACCCGGACGTAGCTTTGCCCACTTCCCAGTTTCTTGCTTAAAGCTGAGGCAGCCGACAACATCCCATTCCATCTCCACATAATCTTGGTGGGGGCGGATGTTGACATTGATGCTGGGTTCAGTCGCTTCAAAATTGGGAGTTTCTGTCAGATGAGGCACCTCATGCTGCGTTTCTACAGCATGGTAGGTGGTGCAGCGGTCTACATAGTGGCAGTTAACGCAAATACACATTGCCAAAGACTCCAAGTCACCTCTTTAATCTAGCTTAGCCAGGACATTGGTTAACCTGTATTTGGATTGATTTTATTTAAGCTGGTGAACGTAAACCTAGACATCGCCTTCTCTGCTCTTTCTCCTCAAACCTGGCCCTTTAGCCAGGAGTGGCTACCGCCCCAAGCTTGCTTAGTTGGTGGTGTAGTACGGGATGCGTTGTTGGGAAGACGTGCAGAGTATCTGGACTTAGACTTTGTTTTACCCACAGATGCTATACAGACAGCGAGAAAGCTAGCTAATCACTACAAAGCTGGCTTTGTTGTACTCGATCCTCAAAGGCAGATTGCTAGAGTCGTGTTTGAGACAGCAACCGTTGACTTGGCTCAACAAGAAGGTGACAGCCTTGAGACTGACTTGCAGAGGCGGGACTTTACGATAAATGCGATCGCCTATAATCCTCATACAAAAGAACTCATTGACCCACTCCAAGGCATCGCTGACTTGCAAGCGGGTGTCATTCGGATGGTAAACGCTGCCAACCTAGAAGATGACCCATTACGACTCCTACGCGCTTATCGGCAAGCCGCTCAACTCGGTTTTAAACTTGAGTCAGAAACCCAGGCAGTCATTCGCCACTTAGCCCCCCTGCTAGGACAAATCGCAGCAGAACGGGTGCAAGTAGAGTTGAGCTATCTCCTCAAAACCTCTCAAGGAACACCTTGGCTCATAGCCGCTTGGAAGGATAACTTACTACAAGTCTGGTTCCCCGATTCAACCGCTCAAGGCATAGCCCAACTAGCTGCTATTGACCAAGCGGCTGCTGTATTGAGAGAAACTTGGATTGAACTAGGAAGAGAACTACAGGCGCCAGTCGGCGGGAAGTCAGTCTATTTGCTAAGTCTGGCGAAGCTGGCGAGTTTGTTGCCAGCTTCGCCAGAAACCGCTGAAGAGCAACTGTTGCGTTTGAAATACTCTCGTGCTGAGATTCGGGTTGTAGTCACAGCAATCAGACACTTGCCTCAACTGCTGTCCCATATCACCTCCCCAATGTCATTACGGGAGCAGTATTTTTTCTTTCAGGATGTTAAGTCAGTCTTTCCCGCCTTAGCGGTTCTAGCAATGGCAAGGGGAATGCTAGTTGATGAAATCGCACCTTTGGTCAACACCTACCTCAACCCCGATAATCAGGTTGCCCATCCGATACCCCTAGTTACTGGCAACGAGTTGATGAAAGCCCTTAACCTCCCAGCTAGTCGCCAAATCGGTAAACTACTCATAGAAATTCAGCTAGCACGCATTGAGAACAAAATCTCCTCGGTTGAAGAGGCTATTCAGTTTGCCGTCAAGCTTGTTGAGTTCCATTGAGCCACTCCCACGTTTTCTAAACGTGGGATTCAGGCATCGGACAAGGATTGCAGGAGTAACTCCTGGCTGACATCCTCTACGCCTAGGGTTGAACTCCCAACCCTTTTAATATTTATCGCGGCGTTTACATCTCGGTCATTAACTTGATGACAAGATGGACACCGCCAGCGTCTCACTGAAAGGTCTAATTCCTCTAAGACAAGACCACAGCAACAACAGGTCTTAGTGGATGGATACCACGGCTCAATATAAATGACCCGTTTCCCTTTTTTCTTTGCCACCCATTCTAGTACTTGAAAGAAATCCCCTAATGCTAAGTCGTTAACCTTGCGCCCCCATAGACGCTGCATTCCCTTCAGGTTTAACGTCTCAAAGCACAACACATCGAACTGGTCAGTCAACTTGTGAGCAAGCGTCCATTGCCAGTCACGTCTGCGGTTGCTAATAGCCTCGTGGCAACGAACCAAATGTTTTCTCGCCTGCTCTCGATTGTTTGACCCTTTGCACTTTTTAGAATGCTGTCGAGATGCTTTGGCAAGAATATTGAGGGATGATTTAAGGAATTCAGGTGACTCAATCTTGAACCCTTCTGAGCAAGTGAGGAATGTCTTCAACCCAAAATCAAATCCAGCTATCTTACCAGTCTCAAATGTGACTTCTGGCGTTGAATATCCGTCAACGACTACAACCATAAACAACTCACCTAATGCAGTGCGTTTGATGGTTAGCGTTTTGACAGTTCCTTCTATCTCCCTAGAGTTCCAATATTGATATACCCGACTACCTATCTTGACTCGATTGCCTCCTAGAAACTTGTAACCAGCCTGCTTAAGGGTGAATGACTTGTATTTCTTGACCTTTTTAAACCCTGGTGGTTTAACCCCCTTCTTGTGGTGCTGAAAAAACAATTGGTAGGCTTTATCAATTCGTTGGCAGATGTCTTGAACGGCTTGAGAACCTACTAATTGCCAGAAAGAACTACGTTTCCGTAGCTTAGCGGTATGTTTCTGAAGTTTCGCGCAGTTCAAGTGCTTGCCCCACATCCGGTAGTACCGACGATGCAACACGATGCAGTGGTTATAAATTACCCCAGCGGCGTTTATTGTCCGCTTGAGGTATTTATTCCGCTTGTGCTGATACAACTTGAACTTCAAGGTCTTCATGGTTTTAATGATACCATGTATCCATACATCGTATGGATTATATGAACAAAAAACCATTGAGCTTGCGAATTGAGGAAAGTCGCTTAGAAAAACTGAAACGGTACGCCGACGTAAAAAAGAAAACAATGACTCAACTGATAGAAGACTGGATAGATAGATTGCCAACCCCTACTGACACTGACGGCGCTTAAAAGCGCCAACGCTACGTCCCACCCTTAAAAGAGGTGGGCTTTGCTTGTTTTTCTGTAAGAAGTCGCGCCGAAATAACTTGCCTGTTGAGTTAGGGAAAAGGTTAAAGGGGAAAGGGAAGGGTTCCACATCAACCTTTTCCCTTTCTCCTTCTCAACATGGGTAACTTTTTTTCACGAGTCCTCAGCTCTTAAACAGCATCCCAAAAACGTTCTCCTGGTAAAGTTCGCTGTTGCAGTTGGTGATTCATCTGAGTAGCTGCTGCTAGCCCAGAATGTAAAGCACTCTCAGTCTGGTTACCACCACACCAATCGCCACAACAAATTATGGGGAAGGGTGTTGTGGCAGCAAGGTAGTCCATCGGTAAAGAACGTCGAGGAAAAGCATAGCGCCATCGGTGGACTTGTAACCATTTGGGTGTGTCCAGCCAGGGAATAAGCAACTGTGCAGCACGAGACAACATCTGGCGTCCAGCCGGGTGTAAGTCGGTAGCGTCTAAGTAACGGCTGGCAAAGTTAGCATTGCTTTGAAGGACAAAGATTGGTGTTGAGGTATCAAGACGCTTGCTACTATCTAAGCCAATCCAGGCTAGATCGGGGTCTTGGCTAAATGTAATAGATTGCCAAACTGGGTTTAGCTCGTCTAAATCTTTTTGTCGTTGGGCTGGGTAAAGTGCGATCGCACTTAGGCAAGGGTCAAACTCAACAGAGCGTAAACTATCTAAAAACGCCGATGGTAAACCCATACCTGCTAAGGGTTCCAGTATCAAAAGAGCTTGAGGCGCTGGAATGGCGACAACAACAGCTTTCGCCATGAGTTCAGTAGGTTGCTCATCCATTGGCTCTAGAGTAAGCTGCCAAGCTTTCTGTGTCGGCACCATTGCTTCTACTCGTCGGTTTAGCCAAATATCTAAACCAGTGGCAAGTACTTTAGCAACGGCTGTCATTCCTGCGGGTGCAATGTAACAAGTAACGGGTAAGGGATGCAACTCACTTCCAACTCCAGACTCCGGTTTTGCTGAATTGAGTTCGTAAGTTGTAGTAGTCCAAGTCCGGAGAATGTTGCGCTGTAGTAGTATTTCAATGAGTTGCTGTACCAACGTTCCTTGCGATTCGAGATAGCGCACTCCATGATCAGCACGGGTGTCATGTAGGCGTCGCGTCGCTACTCGCCCTCCGACACCACGGGATTTTTCTACGACGACAACACTATACCCAGCTTGGTGTAGCTGTTGGGCACAGGTGAGTCCTGCTAAACCAGCACCGATAATGGCGACATCAAACACGACTAATGCTCCTCGTGCATTGAGTTATTAGAAGTAGAATAATTGACAATACCGAACTGGGGTTATGGAGGGAACGACGTTGGATGAATTAAGAGCCGCATTAGACTTAGCGACAGAAGAAGAATTACAGCAGTTGACGGAAATCCTGTTTCGCCGTAAATTCAATCCTCTAGATTACGTTCAAACACCTGACCCACTGGATATTCAAAGCCAAGACCGTGAGGATTGGATGGATGCCATAGAGGAGCGATTTCGCTTTCTGGCAGCAGATGGCATGACGGTATTAAAGGGACGCACCAATGAATTTACCTACCGACAGGCGTTGATTCAGGTTTGCCATTACCTCAAGATTCCTTACTCGAAAAAGTTTGCAACTACTGAAATCGAGGCAGAGATATTCCTCAATTTGATGGGTCGAGCCTGGAAACGCTTACCTGCATCAGAGCGTAAATCCCTAACAGTGCGAGTACAGCGATCGCTTGCTCAATGTAATCTCTCTGAGCCGCTACCTGTCCATATCCAGCACAATCCTATGGCTTTACTGGTCAAAGGTGGCAGTGTGCTAGCGGTTAGTTCCATCCTGAAGCCGATACTGCTACAACAGATGGCACGTCAGTTTGCGATTCATTTTGCTACCTATCAGGTGGCGAAAGAAACCCTTGTTCAGGGCAGTGCGATCGCAACGGCACAGTTTCAGAATCAGTTGGCGCTGCAAACGGCAAAACGGGGAATGGCAATGAATGCGGCTCGCTATGGTGCGACTCGGAGCATCTTTGCCATGCTGGGACCGCTACTCTGGGGCTATTTCTTTGCTGATTTAGGCTGGAGAGCGATCGCAACAAATTACGGTCGTATCATCCCTACGATTTTTGCTTTAGCACAAATTCGCTTGACTCGTGCTGAATGTTGGGAGCCAGTTTAAAGTTGTTATTAGTTATTAATTGCTAGTTGTTAAAGGGAAAGCGTCGGTCATCTCATTCTCGCTCTTCAGCAGCATGGAATTTTGCACAACTGGGGCTGCTGGTTTTCCCCTTGATGCCTGCTTTAGGAGCGCTAGGACTATTTATTGCAATCATTGTCACTTGGAAGCAACAGCACCAGAGGATTGTTGCACGTCCTCTGAACTGGGGGCTAGCGATTTTGAGTGTCTGGCTGGTGGTAAGTTGCTGCTTTGCCTTTAAACCTGTTGAAGCTTTCCTCGGTTTAGCAAATTTTCTCCCTTTCTTCATCTTTTTTGCTGCCTTTAGTGTTCTGATTCAGACACCGGAACAGTTACGGCGATTGGCTTGGATTCTAGTTATTCCCTCCCTCCTAGTCGTTATCCTTGGTTTTGGTCAGCAGTTTTTGGGTTGGTCTAGTCCAGAACTAGTACAAGCTATCTTTGGTTGGGTGCTGGAAGCTAACGGCAATCCTCCAGGTCGGATGGCTTCGGTGTTTATGTATGCCAATATCCTGGCAGCTTATCTCCAGATGGTTTTGATTTTGGGGCTAGGGCTATGGATTGAGACGTTTCAAACTTGGCGACAGCGCCGAAATCAGTTTCCTTATCGGCTGTTATTTTTGAGTGTAGTGGTGATTGGTAATGCTCTTGCGCTTTTTCTGACCAGTTCTCGTAATGCTTGGGCGATCGCATTTTTGGCAAGTCTAGCCTTTGCACTTTACTTAGGTTGGCGCTGGCTCGTAGTAGGTGTTAGCGCTCTTGCTGCTACCATCCTTTGGGCATCTTTTGGTCCTGAATTTGGGCGTCAACCACTGCGTAGCATTGTCCCTGCATTCTTTTGGGTACGCCTTGCTGATCAAATCGAGCGACCTGTTGCTCAACTACGATCAACGCAATGGCAGTTTGCTTGGTCGATGACTCAGGAACGTCCCTGGCTAGGTTGGGGACTAAGAAACTTCACCCCACTCTACGAAGCAAAAATGCAGCTTTGGCTCGGTCATCCCCACAATATACTGCTGATGTTGACAGCAGAAACAGGGATTCCAGCCACCTTGCTATTTTGTGGCTTAATTAGCTGGATTTTGGCGCAAGCTGTCCTACTTATCAGCATCTGGTCAGATGTCGCACCATCAACAGCTAGGCTGCAATGGCATCAAGATAAATTAATTTTTTTCACTTATTTAGTCGCTTTTGCTGGCTGTACTCTATTCAATTTACTAGACGTAACACTCTTTGATTTGCGAATGAATGTACTAGGCTGGCTACTGCTTTCAGCGATTTGTGGCGTAGTTCACCATTACCAGGCACTTCTGCTTTGGAGACAGTTCGATAAAGCGGCTAATTCCAACCAATGAATAACTTTATTAAGATTAATACTTAATCACAAATTTACTTCTGTACGGATAGCATCAATCTATTCTTATTTATAGAATTTATATACCAACTTTTAATCTTCTTCTAGGCAAACAGTATGAGAATTGAAATGGTGGTGACTACAGCAGTGCTGTTCGCGATCACTCTAGCTGCTCCGGCTAAAGCAAGAAGTCCTGTTCATGCTGCACAACTGCTGGAAAATAAGCAATGCCAAAAGTGTGACTGGAGCGGAGCTGATGTGAAGGATGCTAGGCAAGAACGTAGAGAGCAACGCCAACAACTTCAAGAGGCTCGTCAGGAAGTCATAGAACAACGACAACAACTTCAAGATATTCCGCAAGATGCCCCCCAAGAACGAATAGAGCAACGACAACAACTGCAAGAGGCTCGCCAGGAAGTCATACAGCAACGCCAACAACTTCAAGAAGCTCACCAGGAAGTCATACAGCAACGCCAACAACCGCTAGATATTCCGCAGGAGACTCGCCAGGAACTCACAGAACAACGACAACAACTTCAAGAGGCTCGTCAAGAGCGCACGGAGCAACGTCAACAACTTCAAGATATTCCGCAGGATGCTCGCCAGGAACTCACAGAGCAACGACAACAACTTCAAGAGGCTCATCAGGAAGTCATAGAGCAACGCCAACAACTGCAAGATGTTCGACAAGATGCTCGTACAGAAGTCATAGAGCAACGGCAACAACGGCAAGC
Source organism: Symplocastrum torsivum (assembly GCF_059505465.1). Taxonomy (NCBI): domain Bacteria; kingdom Bacillati; phylum Cyanobacteriota; class Cyanophyceae; order Oscillatoriales; family Microcoleaceae; genus Symplocastrum; species Symplocastrum torsivum. The sequence goes on from NZ_JCACKQ010000028.1 coordinate 36,334, forward strand.
TGTTCGATCGTACTGGGAACCGGCGGATTGGCAGTATCAGAATCGGCAGTATGTTTATCCAGATGTTCGATTGCACTGGGAACCAGAGGATTGGCAGCATTTTTATCCAACTGTAACTGGAAGTCCAGCCTCGACCGTAAGCAGCATCAGGGTCGATTTTGTTTCTCTCACTAATGATCAGGTTACAGTTTTAATTGAAGGCGTGAATGGTAAACAGGAGCTTGCCTTCAACGGCAGTCAGACCAAGCAGACTATTCACCTTTCACCTGGAGTTCACAAGCTTTGGTTCAAAAACACTCAAGGTAGTTCATGGATGTCCGGCACTTTAAACCTTGGGTTGACTAATATGATTCAGATTAGATTTAACAAGGATCAGAGGCTAGTACAGGTTGGTAATGACCTGTTCTCTTGGAATGAAGATAGACATTTCTCCAATGAGTCTATTGACTAGAACAGATTCTTGTGGAATATCCAGATATAGCCAATAAAGAAAGGGATTCCAGCCACATTGCTATTTTGTGGCTTAATTAGCTGGATTTTGGCGCAAGCTGTCCTACTTCTCAGCATCTGGTCAGATGTTGCACTGCTTAGCTACTAGGTTTTGAATTTTGTAAATTATTGAATCGACATTCCTTAGTCCTGCTACGTTTTGCAAAACTATGATGCAGCATGGAATTATACCATCAAGTTAGCCTGATGCCATGTCTGTACCAAGTTATTTTTCTCCTGTTGCGAAAATATTAACTCAGTCAGGCTATGTTAACCCCACTCAGATGCGGCAGGCGATCGCAAAATTTCAGAAATCAGGCAGATCGATAGCACAAGGTGGTCTCTCTCTAATAGAAGTCCTCGAATCCATTACAAAGCAGCCATTGCCAGCGCATCTACGGCACCATCTACTGCATGACTTTTCTTGTTCTTCTTCTGCCTTTGCTGAAAAATTGATTCAGTCGGGTTATGTGAACCATGACCAGATGCAGCAAGCCTTAACAGAATCCCGTAAGTCAGGAAGACCGCTGATGGAAATTCTTGAGTCGATAACTGGGCATCAATTTCCACCTGACTTACTGCGCGATTCTAAAACACAACTGCTGTTTGAACTAAAAATTCTTTATGGTGTTGAATCTCTAGATTTAGAAATTAAGGAGATTAACAGACATCAAGTTGCTCAACTGATCGATACTTTCATTCCCGTTGATATCTGTAGTCGCTATCGACTATTACCCGTAGCGAAGAAGGAAACACAGCCACCAGCTATCTTGGTGGCAATGGTTGACCCCGATAATCTAGATGCTCAGGATGATTTAACGCGGATTCTGGGACCTCAAGGTATTGGCTTGCAACGGATGGTCATTACTCAAGAAGATTATCAGCAGCTAATTTCTAAGTACCTTGATGAACAACTTGCCCGTCAGAGGCAACTGGAGGTTGAAAAAGCGGTAGACGTTAAAGAAGACCTTGAGAGTTTTGACACATTGCAGAATGCACCAGATGAAGTTGAGGCGGATCTGGATTCCTCTTTGAAAGATGCCTCTGGTGCCTCGGTAATCAACATGGTTAACAAAATCATGGCGAAGGCACTGCAAGAGGATGTCTCTGACATTCACGTTGAACCCCAAGAAGATTCTTTACGCATTCGCTTCCGTAAAGATGGAGTTTTGCGTCAAGCGTTTGATTTACCCAAGAAAATCACACCCGCCATTTCTGCCCGCTTCAAAATAATGGCGGATTTGGATATCGCGGAACGACGACTGCCCCAAGACGGCAAGATCAGGCGGATGTTCCAAGGTCGTAAAGTGGACTTTCGGGTCAGTACCCTACCCAGCCGCTATGGTGAGAAAGTCGTTTTGCGGATTTTGGACAACTCAGCGACGCAGTTAGGTTTGGATAAGTTGATTACAGACGAGGAAACGTTGCAAATGGTCAGAGAAATAGTACACAAACCATTTGGACTCATCTTGGTGACGGGACCTACGGGTTCTGGGAAATCAACAACTCTATACTCGATGCTGGCAGAACGGAATGACCCTGGAGTCAATATCAGTACTGCCGAAGACCCGATTGAGTATTCTTTACCAGGGATTACTCAGGTACAGGTGCTGCGGGAAAAAGGAATGGACTTTGCCTCCATTCTCCGGTCTTTTCTGCGGCAAGACCCTGATGTCATTCTGGTGGGTGAGACACGGGACAAAGAGACAGCGAAAACAGCGATTGAAGCGGCTGTTACAGGACATTTAGTCCTAACAGTCCTACATGCGAAGGATACGGCTAGTGCGATCGCACGTTTAGTTAAAATGGGCGTTGAATCCTTCCTGCTTGCTGATGCGCTGGTTGGAGTTATCTCCCAACGTTTGTTGCGGCGCGTTTGTTCCAATTGTCGTATTTCTTGTGATCCCAGTGCGGCTGAACTGACCAGATTTGGTTTGTCTCCTGCGAGTGAAGGGGAAGTGACATTGTATAAAGCCAATACACTACGACACGAAGAAATTACCGAAGCTAGAGCCACTGGTAGACTTTGCCAACAGTGTAACGGCTATGGCTACAAAGGACGTGTTGCCGTCTATGAAATCATGCGCGTTAGCGATCGCATAGAAACTTTAATCATCGAAGGCGTTCCTACAGAACAGATTAAGGAAGCCGCAATGGACGAGGGAATGACAACATTATTAAGCTACAGCTTAAACCTTGTGCAACAAGGCTACACCACACTCGATGAAGTAGAACGGGTAACATTCACTGATTCTGGGATGGAGGCAGAACTCAAGGCAAAACGCAAGAGTTCTCTGAACCGTCACTCTTCCCCTAATGCCAATGTCGAAGCACAATCGACCAATCCTCGGCAGCGACTTCAAGAACTGGAGAAACAACTGGAGGCACTCACTCATCAGTTTCAACAACTGAAAAACGAGATTGAGAACTGATAAGAGTTGAATGCTCTTTTTCAAAAGCCTGTGTGCGCTCTTGCTCGAAAAGAAGCCAGCTTGCTAACGTAGCGCCGCCTCTTCGCTTCGCTTAGAATGATCGAAAACCCTTTAAGCAGAGGCAGGGTGGAAGTGCGGTGGCTCAAGATCGGGTAAGACAAACAATCAGGGAGCGCGTAACCTCAAATTCAACGAGTTATTACGCGCTAATGGGGTTACATCCTAGTGCCTCACCGCTGGAAATTCGACGTGCCTATCGGGAACTCAGTAAGCGCTATCATCCTGATACAACTGACCTCCCCGCTGAAACGGCAACTTCTAAATTTCAACAGCTTAACGAAGCTTATGCTACTTTGAGTAGTCCAGAGCGGCGAGTGCTGTATGACCAGAAGATTGGCTACTCAAGGCTGAATGTGATTCAAGCCCCTCCAGGCTTAGATGATTCAGTTAGACAACCTAAGCGAGTCTACAAGTCTTCGGCTTACCTTGACCCAACTGACCGACCTCTCTCGCCTGGTGAGCTTTTCGCACTATTCATTCTCGGCTTAACGTTTGTAGGTTGCTTACTACTAGCGATCGCGATTGGTCTAACACGAGGGGATTCAGCTTTCCAAGTCTCTCAACCTAACAGTAATCCCTCACCAACTCAACGACAGCAGAGGATACCAATCAATAATGTTGAACTTCAGCCACTCTCAGAAAAACCGTTGTTGACAACCAAAGCGCCAATAATTTCTGAATCAAGTACGTCGATAGGTATCACTCTATAAGCCGTCTGACAAGAAGCAACCTCTGACTACAGCTAGACATGATTCCTCGTCTCTTGTACCAAAAATTTATAACTCTTAACTCCCTATGACTCTTCCGTTAGCTGACACCCCTTTATATAACCATCCTCTTCATGAAATAGAGCAGTGGCTACAAGCACAGGGGTGTGAACAAGACCGTAATGATTTACACTGCTGGCGCGTTGAGCGACCAGATTGGAAAGCAGAACTCTGCCTGGAAGTTGAAGAGCTAACGGTGCGCTATCTTGAGGCAGGTGAAGGTAAGCGGGATATTCTACGCTCCTTCAAGTACTCTCTGACTCGTGAGGATGTAGAAGCGGCAGTTTTCTCTGGTCCTTGATTAGATTTTTGATTTTGGATTCGGTTAGTAGGTTAAAGCCAAAAGTTTGCGGGCTTTATCAGTAACCTTGTAATCCAAAATCCCAAATCTGTTAGCGGAACAGCTCCATTGGAGCTACTGCATCTAAAATTTCACACTTTTCCAAATCGGCGATCGCGTTGCTGATAGGCAGACAAAGCCTGATGAAACTGCACCCGGTCAAAATCTGGCCAAAGCGCATCTGTGATATAGAGTTCAGCATAAGCCATTTGCCACAACAGGAAGTTCGAGAGGCGCATTTCTCCACTGGTGCGGATGAGCAAATCAGGGTCACAGACATTGGCTGTATAGAGGTGACGTGAAAACAGCGCCTCATCAATCTCATCCGGTTGGAGGTGACCTTGCTGTACTTGTGTTGCGATCACACGGGCAGCGTGCAAGATTTCCTGCCGTCCTCCATAGTTGGTGGCAACAGTGAACTGAATGCCACGATTATTCTTCGTTTCTCGCATTGAGCGATCAATTTGTTCCTGGAGACTACGGGGTAAATCTGCTAAATTCCCGACAAACTGAATCCGCACATTCTCCTTCATCATCTCCTGGAGTTCTCGCATCAACACCCGCTCAAACAGCGTCATTAAGAAATCCACCTCTTCATGTGGACGTCCCCAGTTCTCTGTAGAAAATGCATAAGCGGTGAGGGCTTGAATTCCCCAATCATTGCAGCACCGTAGCAACCCTTTGAGGGCATCTACCCCTTGTCGGTGACCCATAATTCGGGGTAGGCCTTTACGTTTAGCCCAGCGCCCATTTCCATCCATAATCACTGCCACATGCCTGGGCAAACGGTCTTGGTCAAGGTCACTTGGTAATTCTTGTAAGATAGTTGGCATATAAGTCATTTCTTCTCTTGAGAAGTTGATGACGGAAGACGGAGTAAACGCAAAACCATTCTCCTTCCCTTAGACTTAATTTGGCGACCAAAACTGCGTAACCCTGGAGCGACTGCCTCACGGTCAACAGCGGTCGAAAATCTCGCCTCTAGCAACTCTTTCAATTTACTACTGGTTAATGGTCGGTTCAGGGTTCCTCTTTCCGCCAAAGAAATTGAACCTGTCTCTTCAGATACAACTATACAAAGGCAGTTTTCGACACGCTCTGTAATTCCCATTGCTGCTCGATGTCGGGTTCCCAGTCGCCGCGAAGCCGTGCGGTCTGAAAGGGGTAAAATTACACCAGCAGCAGCCACACGAGAATCACGAATCAGGACTGCCCCATCGTGTAACAGTGTAGATGTCTGGAAAATTGTCTGTAGCAGCTCTTTAGAAATCTCAGCATTAAGCTGAACACCCGGTACTGAAACATCCCGCTCATCAATCGGACCACTCGTCTCCATTATCATCAGAGCGCCAACCCGATTTTGGGATAATTCTTTAACAGCGTCCACAATTTCATCAATTACACTGTCTGGTTTTGGGTTTGGGCGTCGCCTCACTTGAAACAAGTGCATAATTTCTCCCCGCCCTACTTGTTCTAGAAAGCGGCGAAACTCTGATTGGAAGATCACAGCCATTGCCACGGCTGAACCAACCACCAACTTTTCTAGCACAAAACTCAACAGCGTCAGCCCTAGGCGATTACTGAGCGCTGCTGCCAACATTAGGACAATTAAACCCCGAACCATCCACAAGGTGCGGCGTTCCCCAATGATCAGGAGTACCAGATAAGTAAGCGCCAGAACCAATCCAACATCGATGCTGTGAAGCAACAAGGACTGCGCCCAGCTGGGGTCAGAAACAGGTCCCGACGACGGCGGCAATGACGACGGGGGCATTGGACTTTAATAAGATTAGCTATTTGGATGCTTGATTCTGGCTTGATTTTAGCGGGATAAAGCCGCCAGTTGTTAGGTATTCAGTCGGTAGGTATAAATCAATATCAGTTAAGGAGATTGTTCCTAATTAGTTTTTAGGTCTTGAACAAGTTGGAGCAAATGGCTAAAACGTCTTTATTACAAGACTTTTTAATCTACCACTCTCCAACCCGCAACCAATAACCACAAAACATACTGTTGTTTTGATTTATACCTAACGGCTTAGGAGTATGGATTTATTAACCTTCAATTCCTTGGTTAGGGGCAGGACAGGGCAATGCCCCTATAGGTTTTGAATTTTGTCAATTACAGGACTTACACAGTGAATCGTTAAAGCCTGGTTCTGTCGTAGGAGCAAGGCGCATTGCGTGTGCCCTTACAGTGTGTTGCCGTGCGTAAGTCCTGAATTATCTAATCCACGTTCCTTAGGCATAAACCGTTGGCAATACGATTGAGCTGCTTATAGATTTTTACACTCGCCACAAGTTAATTTTGCGATCGCGTCCTTTCTTGACACAAGCTTTACAATCTGAGCTACCTCTCTTAGCACTTTACAGTTCAAGAGTGGCTTCTCCTCCTTATTGGACTATAGCTTTTTGAGACACGCTCAAAAATAGTCTTACCCTGCCTCAACAAACAGGTTCAGGTCAGTCGTTTTGGTAAACGATCCTGCCGAATTAAATCCTCGTAGGTTTCTCGCTCCAAAATTAGCTGAGCTTCCCCTTCGTTTGCTAACACCGCTGCTGGTCGAGGTAGACGATTGTAGTTAGATGCCATGCTGTAATTGTAGGCTCCAGTGCCCATCACCACAAAGATATCTCCTGGCTCTGTTTGAGGCACGATTGCTTCTTTGATGAGAATATCTCCCGATTCGCAGTGTTTACCCGCAATGGTAACGGTTTGTGTGAGGGCAGCTGACATCCGATTAGCAACAACAGCGCGATATACCGACTGGTAGGTAATTGGACGAGGATTATCGGACATCCCGCCATCAACTGCCAAGTAGGTTCGCATTTCTGGAATTACCTTACGGCTACCTAAAGTATAGGCAGTGACACAGGCTGTCCCAATAAGCGATCGCCCTGGCTCAGCAAGAAGCTTCGGTAAGGGCAACTGCTGCTCCTCACAAACGGCGACAAGCGCTTCACAAACCCCTTTTACCCACTCGTCAATACTTGGGGGATCATCTGATTCTGTATAACGAATCCCCAAACCACCCCCAACATTTAACTCTTGAATTCGCAACCCGTAGCGCGAGGCTTTATTCAGAGAATCTACAAGAACACCCGCCAAATCTCTGTGAGGTTGCCTCTCAAAAATCTGAGAACCAATATGAGCGTGTAAGCCAATGCAGTTCAGGATTGGGTGTTGGCTAATAAAGGCAAAAACATCGTCTAAGGCGTTGGGATCAAAACCAAACTTACTATCGAGGTGTCCCGTGCGAATGTACTCATGGGTGTGACACTCGATCCCTGGAGTCAGCCGCAGCATAATCCGAAGCGGTTGCTCTTGGAACGTCCCGGCAATGTCTGCCAAAGTCTGTAACTCTAGCCAGTTATCCACCACAATGGTGCAACCGCTCTTGATCGCTAACTCCAGTTCAGCGATTGATTTGTTATTGCCGTGGAAATAGAGCTTCTCAGCACTGACACCTGCTTTGATTGCCGTATAGAGTTCACCGCCTGAAACCACATCGATCCCCAAGCCTTCAGAAGAAGCGATCGCACAAACGGCAAGACAACTCCAAGCCTTAGAAGCATAGAGGACAAGTGATTCCCCTGTGTAGTAACGAGCAAAGGCATCGCGGTACTGGCGACAAGCCGTTCTTAGGGTTACCTCATCTAAAATATAGAGAGGGGAACCAAATTGCTCTACCAACGTCTTCACATCACAGCCACCAATTTCCAAGCAGTCATGGCTGTTGACTTTAGCCGACAGAGGTAGCAGTTCCTGATTGGGTGAACGCTCAGAGAGTGGACTAGTGGGTGAGGAGAGATACTGACATCCAGTATTTTGCACCTGGGCAGAGAAAGTCGATCGCATAATGTAATTGTTTTCCTTGGTTGGCTTTAAAGGCGGAACTGGCGAGGAGCCGACAAAGATGCTCCGCCTTGGGTCTCCTTAATCAGTGTACAATTGAGGGCTGTGACTTTCTTAGAACTCCATCCGCTAACAGCAGCAGAGCTGAGCGCAGTCGTGAAACTAGACGAACTGTGCTTTGGCGGACTTTGGACGCGATCGGGTTACGAGCGAGAGTTGGATAGTCCCAGCAGTCAGTTGCTGGTTTTAGAAGCGCGGCGAGAGACCAAGGAATCCGGATTCCCAATCGTATCGTCTGAAAGCTTTACTCAAAACTCGCTCAAGGCAGAGATTGAAGCCGACCCGACCTCTCAAAAATCCTTACTGGGATTAGGTTGTTACTGGTCGATTTTAGAGGAGGCTCATATTACAATTCTTGCGGTGCATCCAAACTACCAGCGTCAAGGGCTGGGTCAATTAATGCTGTATGCTTTGCTTCGGGATGCTAAAAAACGTCAGTTGGAGTGGGCAACCTTGGAGGTGAAGCCATCGAATCAAGCAGCATTGTCTCTTTATCACAAGTTTGGCTTTACTGAAGCTGGACGACGCAGACGCTACTACAAAGACACGGGGGAAGATGCTCTAATTCTCTGGCGCGGCGGTCTGCAAGCGCAGGAATTTGAGGAAACTCTTACCCATTGTTACCAACAAGTAGAACGTCAACTCACCTTAGGGGATTGGCAACTGTGGACAGACGAAGCCATTGAGGAGGCAAGCTAGGGTATCAAACCAGCAATTGTTTGCTCAAAAAATTCGCCCTCTACAAGGAGGCTCAAATGACTACTAGTCAAGCGAGATGAGCATCCCTAAAGAGTTAGCTAATCCCTAAGGCAAAAACCTACATTCCCAAAGATCCCCACTGATTAGGTAGGGAAATCCCAACCAAAATCATTGCATCCGGTTGTCGTAAAACAGACAGCCGGAGAATTGCCCTATGCTAAAATCAGCTTACACGGGCACGCAACAGGTGATGGAATTACGCCATGTTTGAACGCTTTACAGAAAAAGCCATTAAGGTGATCATGCTGGCCCAGGAAGAGGCACGTCGCCTGGGGCACAACTTTGTCGGCACGGAGCAAATTCTCCTGGGTTTGATTGGGGAAGGGACGGGCGTCGCCGCCAAAGTCCTCAAGTCGATGGGTGTCAATCTCAAAGACGCTCGAATTGAAGTAGAGAAAATCATCGGCAGGGGTTCCGGCTTCGTTGCGGTAGAAATTCCGTTTACCCCTAGAGCCAAGAGGGTTCTAGAGCTTTCTCTAGAAGAAGCTCGCCAACTAGGGCACAACTACATCGGCACGGAACATCTGCTTCTGGGGTTAATCCGGGAAGGAGAAGGAGTCGCCGCTAGAGTGTTGGAAAACTTGGGAGTTGATCTGACCAAGGTAAGAACACAAGTGATTCGGATGCTCGGTGAGACGGCAGAAGTCTCAGCAGGAGCTTCCACCGGGCGCACAAAGACACCAACACTCGATGAATTTGGCTCGAATTTGACGGTGATGGCGTCCGAAGGCAAGCTTGACCCCGTGGTCGGGCGTGCTAAGGAAATTGAGCGGGTAATCCAAATTTTGGGACGCCGCACGAAGAACAACCCTGTGTTGATTGGAGAACCTGGGGTTGGTAAAACAGCGATCGCAGAAGGATTGGCTCAGCGGATTGCTAACAATGACGTACCCGACATCCTCGAAGAAAAGCGGGTCGTTACTCTGGATATTGGTTTGCTAGTTGCTGGCACCAAGTATCGAGGGGAGTTTGAAGAGCGCTTGAAGAAAATCATGGATGAGATTCGTCAAGCTGGGAATGTCATCCTAGTCATTGACGAAGTTCACACCCTGATTGGTGCTGGTGCGGCGGAAGGTGCGATTGATGCCGCCAACATTCTGAAGCCGGCATTGGCAAGGGGTGAACTCCAGTGCATCGGTGCGACAACGCTGGATGAATACCGCAAGCATATTGAACGGGATGCCGCACTGGAGCGTCGTTTCCAGCCTGTAATGGTTGGTGAACCGTCGGTCGAAGAGACGATTGAGATTCTCTACGGTTTACGCGAACGCTACGAGCAGCACCACAAGCTCAAAATCTTAGATGAAGCGCTAGAAGCGGCAGCGAAGCTTTCAGATCGTTATATCTCTGACCGCTTTTTGCCCGATAAGGCAATTGACTTGGTGGATGAAGCCGGAAGCCGGGTTCGCTTGATCAACTCCCAGTTGCCACCAGCGGCGAAGGAGTTGGATAAGGAACTGCGTCAAGTGCTGAAGGATAAGGACGATGCGGTTCGTTCCCAAGACTTTGATAAGGCTGGGGAACTGCGCGATCGCGAAATGGAAATCAAAGCCGAAATTCGCGCGATCGCACAAAGCAAAAAGACTGAAGTGGGTGCCGAAGATGCTTCTCCTGTTGTTAATGAGGAAGACATCGCCCACATTGTTGCCTCTTGGACAGGTGTTCCGGTGAACAAGCTCACCGAGTCTGAGTCTGAGAAGCTGCTGCACATGGAAGATACCTTGCATCAGCGGCTGATTGGTCAAGAGGATGCCGTTAAAGCTGTCTCGCGGGCGATTCGTCGGGCACGGGTAGGCTTAAAGAACCCCAACCGACCCATTGCTAGCTTTATCTTCTCTGGTCCTACCGGGGTTGGTAAGACAGAATTGGCGAAGTCCTTAGCGTCCTACTTCTTCGGTTCGGAAGATGCGATGATTCGCTTGGATATGTCGGAATACATGGAGCGCCATACAGTTTCTAAGCTGATTGGTTCACCTCCAGGATATGTGGGCTACAACGAAGGTGGTCAGCTAACCGAAGCGGTTCGTCGTCGTCCTTATACTGTGGTGCTGTTCGATGAAATCGAAAAAGCACACCCCGATGTCTTCAACATGCTGCTGCAAATCCTTGAAGACGGGCGTCTCACCGATGCTAAGGGTCGGACAGTGGACTTCAAGAACACCCTGCTGATTATGACCTCAAACATTGGTTCTAAGGTGATTGAGAAAGGTGGCGGTGGTCTTGGCTTCGAGTTTGGCGAAAACCTTGCCGAGTCTCAGTACAACCGTATTCGATCGCTGGTCAACGAAGAACTCAAGCAGTACTTCCGCCCAGAATTCCTCAACCGTCTTGATGAGATTATCGTCTTCCGCCAGTTGACGAAGGACGAGGTGAAGGAAATCTCCGAGATCATGCTCAACGAGGTCTTTGGTCGCCTCACAGAACAGGGTATTACCTTGAAAGTGACCGACAAGTTCAAAGATCGGTTGGTGGAAGAGGGTTACAGCCCCAGCTACGGTGCCCGTCCGCTGCGTCGAGCAATCATGCGCCTCTTAGAAGATGTTCTAGCTGAGCAAATACTCAGCGGTAGCATCAAAGATGGAGATACCGCGATTGTCGATGTTGATGAGGCTGGTAACGTGAAGGTGCTACCTGGTGAGAAGCGAGAACTCTTACCTCAAACGGCTGAGTAAGAAGCTTCACTTGAGTTAAGCAACGATCAACAGTTAGCTTTAAATTAAACGGTAGGGAGGTCAGTCTTCTCTACCGTTTTTTGTTATTACAACGCAACACCCTATGTTCATCTGCCTCATTGCTGACTACGGCACAGGCGACCCAGCTTTTGCTGAGGTAGCACAGCGTCTAACTGGGCTATTGCCTTCATCCCAAACTTACTTACTCTCAGTCCCTCCGTTTAGTACCCTCGCAACAGGGTTTTGGATTGCTCAACTTGGGCTGAATCCTGGTCCGGAAGAACGATTGATTTATCACAATTGCGCTCCTCGCAAGGATGACTCGGAACCGAGACCCGATAATGAAGGGGAGGGATTGACTTATGCCCTACTGCCGAATGGGGTCAAGGTCGTTGGTGTCAACGCGGGTTACACACTTTCCTTTATCAAAAACCAAGTAAAAGCCTTACACATTCTCAATGTCTCTAGAGGTGGCTCACAGTTCCGTTCGCGGGATGTATTTCCTGGTGCTGCTGCTGCTATTGCTAAGGATGACCTCAGCCTCTTGGGAACAGCCCTGAAGCCTGAGCAAATCCCTGACCCACCAACTGACAGAGTTGCTTGGATTGATGGCTATGGGAACATCAAAACGACGATTCCTGCCTCAAGTATTAATTTGCAACCCCAAACTAAAGTGGTGATTCGGATTGGGGATGTAGTGAGTGATGCCGTGTACTCAGACGGTACATTTGATGTTCCGGAGGGGACTCTAGCGTTTGCTCCGGGGAGTTCCGGTTGGGCTATCGATCAAGGAGAACCTGTACGTTGGATGGAGCTTTTCTTACGCGGTGGTAGTGCTTGGGAACGCTTTGGTAGACCACGTGTGAATCAGTTTGTGACACGCATTGGTTGAATTGGGAAGCAACTGGCGGCGATGAGAGGATTAGTGAGAGTTTGAGAGAAACAGGGCAAAAACTCGTTGACTAAGGTTTTCAAATGAACCTCTCGGAGTTTAGCCAGTTGAATTAAAGCCTCAGCTCGTTCTGCATCTTGATGCTCTATCTGGTCTACATAAGTTAGTAGCTCCTGAGCCTCTGTGTCTGTAATCTCTCCATTCTCATTGCGCTGACGTAGATAAGTCAGCCTAATCTGGTTGTCTTCTGGCAGTCGGCGCTGAATAATTTGTAGTAACGCCTCTTCTTCTTGCCTTGAGGCTGTTACTTTGCTCGTCTGATTCGCTTGGCCGCACAAGGATTCTAAAAACTCAAGTGCTTTAGCCAAGCATTCTCCTGGTAGTTGGTCAACCAACTCCTTAGCTCTCTGACGAATTTCTGTTGGTGCAGTCGTGTTACACCTGGATTAACATATGCCTGGTTTGATTGTATCTAAACATTAGGGTTGAAGAGGTTGGTGGAAGCGATCGCTCCTCTACGTCTTTGTGCAAAAGGCGATCGCAGGAATCCAACGAGGACTAGAGGATGTAGACGCAGGTAGAACCCCCCGCTTGAGGCGTTTGACTAGGGAATGCAGCAAAAGTAGGGCATTATGAAGTTAGGACAGAAGCTCAAATTGAGGCAGTATACCTGTGGCTTAAAGACTGATCGCTTAACCCCTAGGAGACACAAAGCTTTTGAAAGACGTAAAGACCGGATTAGGATTAGTAGTCTGACTGACATAAATAGCAGTGCTAACCTTGCTAGAAACACTTTCGAGAGCATTAGCTTCAGATAATATTTCTGATAAATCTTTATCGATTACATTTGAAACAAATGCTAAAACGGCAGTTACAATTGGTAGCCATAATACAATCAAATCATTAATTGATTTATTGCTAATATTAGCTGCTTCAGGGGTGAAAGCAACTTGTGATAAATCAACCTTTTCACCAATTATTGATTCCAGACACCTTCCCACAACAGCTATCAGAAAACTTTTAAATGCCAGGTTTCTGAATAAAGATATTTGCTTTTCCTCAATAGTAACTAAACTATGATTAGCCTGCTTTCTACTAAGCTCAATTTTTCGTGCATATATTGCTTTTGAAAGACTATGTACAAACAGAATATGCCTTGCCTTCTTGTCTTTAAATGCTTGATCATAGGAACTGCGACGCTCAAATAGCGCATTTTTACCTCGACTAGCGCTTGTACAATCACCAACAAATGCAAGCATTGGCTGGATGACTTGCTCAATCCCTAGTTGAGATGAACTAAATCCTCTCTTCAGGGAGTATTCATAACCAAAGCTTCTGAATTCACCAGCAATACGCTTTTGTTCAGGACTATTACTATACTGATCCCAAGTTTTGATTTCATTTTGGGTATTGTTATACTTGACTATTTGACTAATAGTATCTGCATCTGAACATTGGATAATACGGCAGATAACTTTTACTTCTTTTAGATCGTACTTATTAATATCTACTGAACCAATTGAACCGGTTGTCTGGGCACCATTGATAATCGAAATACCTTGCAGAGTTGTTGTGCAATTCCGCTTACTTCCTTCAAATCCCAGTGTAAGAATAGTAATTCCATTGTTATATACCCAGAAGTTACTTGGCTCATTCTCTGCTGATTGTCGGATGCCAGTGTTGATTTTTCAGCGCTTAGTTATACCTAGAAAACCTCGATAATTTGCCGAAAACAAGTCATCACCATATTTATTGAAAATATCTCTTAACCATGTTCCGGGAACAGATAGTATCGCAGATTGCCATAAAGGTCCCATCTCAGTAAACTGAACTTGACTAGGACATTCAACGCTCTCCTTAACTGCAATAGATGACTCTTGTGCCCAATAGAGACGCTCCAGGGTCTCAATTCCTAGTTCACGATAAACAACATTGATATTTGCCTCGCTTGGCAAACTTCTTGAAAGGTGGGTAGCGGTAGTAATCAGTTCCTTAGATACATTGACTGATTCTGGTAGATTATGAACATAAAGCAAATCAATCTGCTCTATATCTCCATTGTCTATAGCTTTACGGCAGTCCTTAATAATAGTTCTTAACCTATCAGGAACTTCATTTAAATCTCCCGACATTAGCCAAGCAGATGCCGTATTCAAATCAGACGCTTTGTTGGCAGGCGCACTGTCAACTTTCCTAGAAGAATAATAGCCTTGAGAGAAGACTAGTCTCTTTGAATCCCAGTCTAAATATATGAAGTCAATCTTTTTGTCATTGCCGTCATCCGTAAGAGAATCAGCAGCTAATTGCTCTGCATCTAGATAGTCTAAATAAAGAGCCATTGACCAAGCTAAATAAGCATTACCTTCTCTAAACTTTTCAATTAGTCCTGTATTCGCCTTGAATGCTTTGAGATAATCCATACTAATTTTAAATTTTTAAGATAGCGTGGAACACGTTGAAACGTTTGTAATGACTAGTATAATTTCACCGATGGACTAAAGCAAAAATTGGTACTCAATTTTCTTGTGTTGTTCCGATATCTAGAGTATTAGAATAGGTAGTTTCATCGCAAACGGAGAACCAACAATGACAGAAGCAAAATCCACCCGCCAAGTTCGTCGGGGAAGATTATTCCCCCATATCCAGTGGTCTCCACAAAAGATAGCTCAGTCGAAAGCTGAAACAGAAGCGTTGTATCAGCGCTGCCAACTAATTTTTGATCGATTACAGCCTCAGCTAATCAAAACTCACAACAATTCGTATATTGTAATTGAGCCAGATAGTGGAAACTATATTCTTGATAACGATAAAATAGCGATCTTACATAAAGTGCGCCAGACTTACCCGAATACTAAGACATTTTTGTTCCGAATTGATGAAACAGGAGTTTCTGGAACAATATGATTCAAGGCGAGTTTTGCGATGATGACGAGTTACTTTTTCCAATAGAGTTAATCAACGTAGCTACTACTCATGAAGACGATCGCCCTTCCCAAGAATCTCGACTATGCGATCGCGTAATGTATAGGTACTTCACTCTTCATTTCAATTGGAACGTACCGAAGATTCTCCGGTTTTTCAGGCTGGAAATCCGAAGAGAATAACCCTCTTGCACGGGACTTTGGGGCATCCACTCATAAACCCCATCACTGGCGGTACGAGAAGAGATGACTTGGACACGTTCGGTTCCATTATTCAACTCAATCGTCACATCGCTGTCGAGATTGTCCCTCCACAAAATGAGATAAGGCTTTTTCTCCTCCAACTGCACCTTACCAGCAGGCTGGCTAACTTTGATGAGTGGCGAAACTAGATTTTTGCCTTTGGTGCGGAATCCCAGGTAATGCGGTAGCTTGCGGAAGACTGGATTATCTTCCTGATTAGCTGGTTGAGGTAGGATAATATTCCCCTTTCGGGAATTGAACAAGTAAGTCGAACTGCCGCCGTCAATGGTTATGATGTCCCCTTTAACCCCTAATTGATGTAATAAATCGGCTGCTTCGTCCAGTGTGGCTCTGTTCACTGTCATAATCAACAGCAGCTCGTCACCTTTAATACCATCAAAGTCTAGTGTACCGATGACATGATATCGATTCGCTTGATTTTTGCCTAATACCTTAGCTGGATGGTCACTGTACTGGTAACTGACAATTGCATTTTTAACACTGCTTTGGTTCAGAGGCGAACCACTAATCGGTTCGTAATCTGTAATATACGCTGCTGAATCATCCCAGACCAAAGCCTTCAATCGGATATCACTATAAAATTTATCTGCGGGTTCGCTGACAGGGCCATAGGGGCTATGTCCAGCAGTGATAACTTCACCATTAAATTTAATTGGGAAGGATAACTGTGAACTGGACTTATATTGTTCAAAAAAAGAACAGTTAATGAGGGAAAAAACTGTATCGCCGTATAGTTCTTTGTATTCGTCGGTGACTTCCTCAAATAGCTTCATTTTAAAGAAAGGGCTGTAATACTCACCTTCGCCCTGATAATATTTCCCTTGCTCCAGACCCATATTATCTACCTCTCCAACCAGTTGATCTATTTGCATTTTGTGCAGGTCAATCACTTGCAGATAAGCTTCATTGCCGTCAGTTAGTTGTTGTTTGTACAACCCTGCGCCGTCTATAACTTCAAGAGGCTGATAAGAAGATGAAGGGGTAAAGGTGTGGGCAATCCAAAAGCCACTGATCCAAAAGCTAGCGATAATCGCAAGAAAGAAAAAAAAGAGGTTGCTTACAAAGTTCATAACTATTGATGTTTGTGGTGATCGCTTCTAACACGATGACTGAAAAGCGATCGCGTAGCAGCAAATTTTATAGAGTCAAGATGGAGCGATTTCTACAGAACGCTACTAGACTAGTGAAGCAACGACGCGATCGCTTTTACAATTTCATCATGCACCGCAAATCACTACAGTAAAACGCACGATTTAACTACAGAGTCATACCATGTTAGCCAGTACCGCCAACTACGAAATTACTTGGGAAAAGCTACCAGATGACTTCGTTCTAGACGATGAGCCAGTGGACAACCTCAATCAACCGTCCCTTGCCGCAGCCTTAACCGAAAGCTTGGAAATTGCTGGAAAGCTTCCAGCTAATGCCCTAATCACTACCAACTACGGCATCTGCGCCACTGTCAATCAAAAGATGGTTGTGAAAGCTCCAGACTGGGCTTATGTTCCATCTATTGGGGTTCCACGCGAAGAAGTCAAACGTAGTTACACACCCCGACTCCAAGGCAATATTCCAGCCATCGTTATGGAATTTCTCTCTGATACAGAAGGGGGTGAATATTCCAGCAAGCCTACCTACCCCCCAGGTAAGTGGTTTTTCTACCAGCGAGTTCTAGAGGTTCCCAACTACGTCATTTTTGAACCGGATGCAGGGGAGCTAGAAGTTTATCAGTTGGATGATTCGGCACAGTATCAGCTACAAAACCCCGATGCCAATAACCGTTATTGGGTTGCCCAAATGGGGTTATTCCTAGGAGTATGGCAAGGAACTAGGGAAAATCGCACAGGCTACTGGTTACGATGGTGGGATGAAAATGGAGAACTACTGCTGTGGGGTTCAGAACGAGCTGAACGATTAGCCGCACAACTCAGGGCAGCCGGAATTGAACCAGAGGCTTGAAAAGACAGGATTTTAAGCAAAAAAATGGAGATGATTTTTACCATCTCCATCGATTTATTTACTTAAGTATTTGAGATTACAGCACAGGAACGAATTGCTCCTTGTCAGGAACCTCCGTGTACTCTGCAACAATCTGGCGGAACTCTTCACCATCAATGGTTTCCTTCTCGATTAAGAGGTCAACCAGACGGTCAATCACGACACGATTTTCCCGCATGATTCGCCGCGCATCTTCATGGCAATGCTCAACAATTGTGCGTACTTGGTCATCAATCCGTGTGGCAATTTTTTCTGAGTACTCTGCTCTTGAGGTCAAACCAGCACCGAGGAATACTTCTCCTTCTTGACTTTCCAGCGAGAGTGGACCTAAGTCTGACATACCAAAGCGCGTTACCATTTGCCGCGCCATTGCCGTCACTTGCTGTAAGTCACCACCAGCACCTGTTGTCACTTCAGAATCGCCAAAGATTTCTTCCTCTGCCGCTCTGCCTCCCAAAGCTCCACTAATCCGAGCTTTGAGTTGAGAGCGAGTAATTAAGCCTTGTTCTTCGTTAGGAGTAAACCAGGTCAAACCCTGAGCTTGTCCACGAGGAATCAAGGTAACTTTCTGTACGGGGTCATGGTCTTTGAGAACTGTGCCAACGATCGCATGTCCAACTTCGTGGTAAGCAATTAAGCGCTTGCTCTTGCTGTCTACGAGTGGAGTGCCTTCCATCCCCGCTACAACGCGGTCAACAGCGTCATCAACTTCAGCCATCGTAATCGCTTCTTTACGGCGACGGGCAGTAAGGATTGCCGCTTCGTTCAGCAGGTTGGCGAGGTCTGCACCTGTAAATCCAGGAGTACGCCGTGCGATCGCTTCTATGGAGATTTCTGGCGCTAGTTTTTTATTACGAGCATGAACTTCCAAAATACCGATACGTCCTTTCATATCAGGCGCATCGACCATCACTTGACGGTCAAAACGTCCTGGACGCAATAGGGCGGAATCCAAGACATCAGGACGGTTAGTCGCTGCGATGATGATAATCCCGGTATTTCCTTCAAATCCGTCCATCTCCGTGAGCAACTGGTTCAGGGTTTGCTCTCTTTCATCGTTGCCCCCACCGATACCTGCGCCACGCTGTCTTCCAACTGCGTCAATTTCATCAATGAAGATGAGGCAAGGAGCGTTTTCTTTGGCTTTCTTGAACAAGTCACGGACGCGGGAAGCACCGACACCAACGAACATTTCAACGAATTCTGAACCGGAGATACTGAAGAAAGGCACTCCCGCTTCACCTGCGATCGCTTTTGCCAGGAGAGTTTTTCCTGTACCCGGAGGCCCAACTAAGAGGACACCCTTAGGAATACGTGCGCCAACGGCTGTGAAGCGTTCTGGCTGTTTGAGGAAGGTAACAACTTCTTGTAGTTCTTCTTTAGCTTCCTCAATCCCTGCCACATCATCAAACAAAACACCAGTTTTCGCTTCCATCTGGAACCGAGCGCGTGACTTACCAAAGTTCATCGCTTGACCGGGGCCACCTGTGATGTTGCTAGAACGACGGAAGAGGAAAAACAGCCCAGCAATTAGGAGAATTGGAAAAATTAAATTTCCGAGCAATCCCCAGATGGCACCATCGTTCCGCATTGGATGTGAATCCAGAGTGATATCCGCCTCTCTTAGCTTGGCAACTAATTCTGGGGCGTTCGTTGGCAGATCAACTCGTAGCCGTTGCACTCGGTTATCCAGTTCCGGATCGACCGCTTCAACAATTGCTGTCCGACCAGCATCATAGAGGTCAACACTAGTGACTCGACCAGCATCCAGGTATTCCAAGAAGCGACCATAGGTCATGCGAGTACTAGCTGTATTCTTACCCATATCACTGGCAGCGGTAGAAAATGTTCCCTGCCAGAGGAAAAACCCAATAACAAGGGCAGGTAATGTCCAAAGTAATATTATTCTCCAAGAAATTTTCATCTGTTATTTACCTCTAAATACTGGTCATACACGCTGGTAGTAGCCTTACAGAACCATTGGGGCAAGCAAAGCCCAGCTAAAGAATTGAATGAACAGAAAACTTTACTCTTACTACCTATCCATCGTTTTATCAAAACTGTCGGGTTTTGAGCTGTATAAAGGTGAAGACAAGCACTTGTAACGTTATCTTAACTAAATTTAACTTAATTTTCATGCTCTAAGCAAGCCGCTCTCATTTTGAAGGCGACTGAGAGTAGGGATTGGAAACACATGAAAAACGACTAATTGTCAAGTATTTGACCGATTTATCTCCCAAAAGTATTAGCGCGTCTGCATCTTTTAGCAGAAGCCTAAAGAGCAGACGCGCCAGTTAAATTTGAGTAGGGCTAATTGCCGATTAAGTACACGACGAGATAAACCTAGTAGGTTTCAACGTGCCAGCGACCAGCCCTCTTCATTTGCTTTTGATACTCAGACCAGGTAACACCTTGCTTTTCGGCGGCGGAGGAAAGGGCAGCATCAATGCCGTCTTCCATACCCTTTAAACCGCAGATGAAGCCGTGAGTCTTCTCGTTTTGCATCAGGTTCCAGAGTTCTTCAGCGTTCTCGGCACATCGATGTTGGATGTACATTCTGCCGCCTTCAGCATTCTTTTGTTCCCGGCTGATGGCATAGGTAACGCGGAAGTTATCCGGAAACTGCTGCTGTATCTCCTCTAGCTGTTCCTTGTAAAGAATGTTAGGAGTAGTAGCGACACCGAAGATCAACCAAGCCAAACCCTTGAACTTGTAACCTTCGTTCTGCTCTTTGAACATCCGCCACAGGAAAGCCCGGAATGGTGCAATTCCAGTACCCGTTGCCATCATGATAATGTTGGCTTCCGGGTCTTCGGGTAACAACATTTCCTTACCCACTGGTCCCGTGATTTTTAATTCATCTCCTTCCTTGAGATTGCACAGGAAAGTAGAGCAAACGCCATAAACGGTTTCGCCTGTTTCAGGATGCTTATACTCTAGCTGTCTGACACATAGGGAGACAGTCTTGTCATCCAAATGGTCACCATGGCGAGTTGAGGCGATTGAGTAAAGCCGAAGCTTATGAGGTTTGCCTTTGTCATCTGTTCCGGCTGGAATGATGCCAATACTTTGACCTTCTAAGTAGCGTAAATCTCCTCCAGAGAGGTCGAAGGTTAGATGGCGACAAGTGCCGATTCCACCTTCCTTAACTAGCTCTTCATTCGATAGACACCGACCAATAAAAGGAGCATTAGGCCGGTAGATATTGACGGGAATGTCAGTTTTCGCTTTTGCTTGAGTCATGGACTTGCCTTTCTCTTCTGACTTGGTTTGCTGTGGTTCAGCTTTTGGTTTAGCTTCTGGTTCAGCTTTTGGTGCGGCTTCGACCTTCACACCATTGTCAGCAGTTAGAGGCTGAATGCTAACAATTTTTCCACCCATACGGGCAATGCGCTGCATCTCCTGATTCATTCGGCTGTAGGGTACTGTGATAAACACACTACCGCTTCGACGAATCGGGTAGTTCAGTTTGTCGGTTTCTTCGTTCTGACGTAGACCAATCACTTCGTAAACAAACATACGACTACCAAATTCCGTAGTGTTGGCGGAATTAGTAGCCGCGCTAGGACTGTACATTGCTTCAATATCTCCTTGCCCAAACTTTAATCTGTTGCTAAAACGCGCCCTTTCACCACAAGCCGATTCCACTGTTGGATTCGGGATATGCTCGCGTAGAGCCGACGAAAGCACTCTTAGCGTAACATTGTAAAGCTATGCCCAGTCCTGTTTTACAGTTGTCGTAGGAAAGCCAACTGTAATGCCTCCACTCCATAAGTTACATAGTCATCAACTCAAAAACTGTCAATATTGAGTCAATTTCAGGTTTTCTTTACACAAAATGCACGAGCTACCTTAGCATAAATACTGAGGCGAGATGATGCTGTTTGCAGTAAGCCTTGTACGGGTAACCTTGTTTTGGTAAAATTCACTGTTAGCAGCTAGTAGTAAATACTTACGCCGTACCAAGCTTAAAGTCTTCCCTAAAGAGGCAGTCATAACGCACATTGTGCCTTCATGATGTGTCGTTAAATCGCACTAAAACAGAGGGGTTGACCCACGGCTAGAGGCTTTGACTTGCTGGAAGATCTATTTGAGAATATGTTTTACGTTAGAGGGAAGATATGACCACTCAGCTAGACCGCGTGGTATTAATCGGTGTTGCCGGAGATTCAGGGTGCGGTAAATCAACATTTTTGCGCCGCTTGGAAGACCTGTTTGGCAAAGAGTTTATGACTGTGATTTGTTTGGATGACTACCATAGTCTGGATCGCAAACAGCGTAAAGAACAAAAAGTTACAGCATTAAACCCTAAGGCAAATAACTTTGACCTGATGTATGAGCAAATCAAAGCGCTCAAGGAAGGTCAGTCTATTAATAAGCCGATTTATAACCACGAGACTGGTGAACTTGACCCGCCAGAGCTGGTGAAACCTAATAAAGTCGTTGTGATTGAGGGGCTTCACCCACTATATGATGAGCGGGTGCGATCGCTTCTTGACTTCAGCGTTTACCTTGACATCAGCGATGAGGTCAAAATTAACTGGAAAATCCAGCGAGATATGGCAGAGCGGGGTCACCGCTATGAGGATGTGCTAGCAGCAATTAATGCCAGACGCCCAGATTTTTCGGCTTACATTGAGCCACAAAAAGAACACGCCGATGTCGTTATCCAGATTTTGCCCACCGAACTCTTGAAGGAGGACAAGGAAAGCAAACTCCTGCGTGTGCGCTTAATTCAACGAGACGGTGTGGAAGGCTTCGATCCAGTGTATCTGTTTGATGAAGGGTCAACCATTGACTGGAGACCTTGTGGACGCAAGCTAACTTGCGCCTACCCTGGTATCAAACTGTTCTATGGTCCAGACAGCTACTTCGGTCACGATGTTTCAGTCTTAGAAGTAGATGGTCAGTTTGACAATCTAGAGGAGATGATTTACATCGAAAGTCACCTCAGCAACACCTCAACCAAGCACTACGGCGAGATGAGTGAGTTGTTGCTCAAGCATCGAGACGCACCAGGCTCTAACAACGGCTCTGGATTGTTCCAGGTTCTCGTTGGTCTGAAAATGCGAGCAACCTACGAACGATTGACTGCTAATCAAGCGCAATACGCTGTCAAGGCGTAGATAAACTTCCTGTTGCAACTCAAATAGTTGAGTACGGCGCGAGATGCTATTGTTGGCTCTTGCGCTTTATTTTGGTAAACAGGAGTTAAAGACGTACATTGGATGGGCGAGGAATCGAGTGATGAGAGTCTGGATAACCTGTTTTATACTCGTGTTTGGCATGGCAGAGTTTTATCAATGGGTGAGACACTTCACCATACCTCTGCCAGTATTTATTTTGGCTGGAGCAATACTAGCGATCGCATCTAACTACGGCAAATATGCGGGCTGGTCTTTCCAACAGCATGACCAAGCTGAGGCGAATCAAGGACAATCTCCTTCAATCGGTTTTACAAAGCAAGCGGACTGGGCGACGCTCAATCCATCGGCTGCCACACCAATGCCGAAAGCGAATCGACCAATTTCCTTCATCATCAATCGCCCGACTCAAGAAAGAGCAAGGGAAGACAGAAGAGGATGAGGTGATGAGGTGATGAGGTGATGAGGTGATGAGGGGAAAGAGAAAGTACTACATTTGAGGACTAACCTATGAGCGATACGATCGCTTTCGCTCTGACCTTCGACCACTGGCTACTGACTGGGACGGACGCTCGCTTGAATTTTAAATTAATGATTATCGTCCTATATTCCGCTTCAGCTGTTCCAACTCGTCATCCATTTCCCAGCGCCTAAACTTATCATCTAAGGGGTCTGCTCCACTAGGGATATTTCGGTTGCTACTCTGGTTCCAGGCAAATGCCTCCGACCCAGAAGGAGACTGATAACTACTAGCACGCGCAGCTTCCACCTCAGTCGCTTTTGCCTTCACTTCCTGCCGACGAACTTGAATCTGACGCTGTAACTCCTTAGCTTGGGTAATTCGCTGCTTTAGCCCTTCCATCTGTCCCCAGCGTTGGTTCCCCTGACGCAATAGAGCTGACTCTCGCTCTTGAGCGCCTTGAGCTAAATCCTCTCTACCTGCCGACCTTGCCTTGTCAACCCGTGCGTGCCAGCGTTGGATATCTTGGGCGATCGCAAGAATATCATCCTGCAAACGCTTTTGCTCAAGCTGTAAGTCAGCAACTAACCGGAGCGTGTCTTCTTCCTGCTCCCGTAGCTGCTCCTCTAGTGCCTGTAACTCTAGATGAGGGTTATTGCGGATAAATTCCTCTAGGCGGTTTTCAAGAAACCGATTGAGATCGTCAATCAAACCCACTGAAGGCACTCCTAAGCTCAGGTATGACAAACTATGTTAGCAGTCCTGCTCTCGCCAGATCCAAGAATTAATCGACAAGAGCAGCGATCTCGATTTGCTGACAGCGTTCTAGATAAATTTGAGCAACTGTGTCCCTAGGCGTTATTTTCAGGCAATCTTGAAGTAGCTTTCCTGCCTCCCTAAGCGAATTCATATTGTAAAGAAATAGGGCTTGTTCAAACATTGATTTTGTGAGTAGCTTCCCTATTCTCAGTTCTGGAGGATCGGCATCAAAGATTTCAAAGACTGAGACGATTTCTGATTTACCCTTAACTTTGACCTGATCGATAAAGCGGAAACAATACTCAACGGGGTGATGTAAACACAGAAAAGTATGATGAGAAATAACGAGCGACACTCCATAATCTTTTGTCAATTCTTCTAGGCGGGCGGCTAAATTTACAGCATCACCAATCACAGTGCCATCCATTCGGTTGTATCCTCCTACTGTCCCCAACATTAGAGAACCCGTGTTGATACCGATGCCGATTTGGATGGGTGGACGTTCCTGACAAGTCCCTGTTGTATTATATTCGGCAAGTCGATGTAACATATCGATTCCGGCTTTAACTGCGTCATCAGCACTGCGACTAAATAGAGCCATAATTGCATCGCCGATATATTTATCAATAAAGCCATTATTTTCAATAATTGTAGGCTCCATGCGGCTCAGGTAGGCATTGATAAATTTGAAATTCTCTTGGGGAGTCATCTTTTCCGAGAGAGTTGTAAAGTTACGAATATCGGCGAAGAGAACTGACATGAAAAGCGCTACCTGGTCGCCTAATTTGACATCACTAATACTTTCTTTATTCAACAACTGGAGAAATTGGCGTGGCACAAAGCGTGCATTTGCCTGATTGAGTTCATAGAGTTTATCAATAAACTTTTGTCGCTCTAATTCTCCCCGTTTGCGTTCAGTGATGTCTTGAAAGGCAGCGATCGCATAAGCAATGTTACCCAAGTCGTCATAGATCGGCGTTCCCCAAGCTTCGAGCGGGATAATCTTGTCTCCTCGATGAATTTCTATATCATCAGTGGTGGTACGTTCACCCCTCAACGCACGCACGATGGATAAGTTTTCTACAGGATAAATCTGATTTGTACCTGCGAGATAGATTTGATAAACCTCTGATAACTGATCAACGGTTGCTGAGGCTACGACCCCTTTACCCAGCAACTCAATAGCTTTCTGATTAGTAAAGTAGGGTTTACCTGTTGCATCAAGCACAGCTACCCCCACTGACACACCGTCTAGAAATTGAGCCAACCGCCGCTCACTATGGCGCATCGCTGTCTCAGCTTGGTGCTGCAACTCGGTGGTCATGGAATCGTAATGCTCGGCGGTAGTCTCCAATAAGATTTCCAGGTCAACCTTTTCACGCTGCAATTCTAGTGTTTGGTAAAGAGCGATCGCAATCACAGAGCCTGTGAATGCGAGAAATGGGGAAACCACAGGTATCCACCAGCCTCCTTCAACAAAGACGACGTAGCTGCCCGTGAGCAAAATACACCCCGCTGAGATAATGCACAGACCAAGGACTGTCCATCTCAGCAATACATTCTTTCTGAACAGATTTACCTTCAGCAAAGCTGAACTCAGTGTGCTGCCAGCCAAAGACCAACCCAAAATCCACAACCACTCGACAGGTTCCTCCCAACTCTTAATCAAAGGTCGTCCTTCTAGGGCTGTACTTAAAATCTGGCTCGTTAGATTGGCATGAATCATTACACCCGGCATTGGCTCAGGACTAGAGAAGAACCTGCCACGAGTATTAAAAATCGTACTGGAGTAGGGAGTGAAGAAATAGTCGTTGAGGCTTTGTGTCGTGGAGCCAATCAGGACAATGCGATCGCGTACCAAGTCTGATGAAATGCGATTTTCTAGAACATCTGTAAGCGATACAGTCCGGAAGTTTTCTTGTGTCCCGCGAAAATTCAACAAAATTTGGTAGCCACCAGAATTTGCCTTGATGTAACCACCTTCATTACCCGTAAAGGGCGTAAATACGGCTTTACCCAATCGGTAATGCTTCTTTTTAGGATTAATCACCTCAAGGGTAATGTTCTCCCTTTTGAGATACATTAAAGCCAGTTTTACTCCTAGGCTTTCTCTAGTTTGACCATCCTGTCCTTTAATCGTTAATAAGCCTCGGCGAACCTTGCCGTCCGTATCTAATACCAAATCAGCCATGCTCACTTGCTCAAGCTGGCTCAAGGTTTTTGATGGTGCAATAGTCTTTCCAACCACCTTCTCAACACCAATAAGATTGGGTGTTGATTTAAACACATTCACCAATGCCTGATGACCTGGTTCTACTGGCAAATCCCGGTAAATATCCAGACCAATGGCTCTAGGCTTTTGTGCTTTCAGGTTTTTAATGACTTTTGCCAGGACAGCATCAGAAATCGGCCATTGCCCAACCTTTTGAATATCCGACTCATCAATAGTGACAATAATAAGGCGTGTATCAACAGGCTCCCTAGGACGTAGACGAAAAAAGTGATCGTGAGTCACCCATTCCGACAGTTGCAAAAATCCCAGCGAGTTCGCAGCGACGACTAAGCCCGCTACACTAGGGGCAATAATCAGTACCTCTCGCCATTTCCAAATTCGTCGCTTGAGCTTTTGCCGCATATACCATCAGCAATCAGTAATACTTAAAAGTTGACCCTTTGCTGATTGCTAATTATTGACTTTGGAGTATTTAATTACTATCAGCCATTAGCCATTGATTATGTAGTGTCCTGATAATTTAAAACCCTATTGTAGTAGTGGCTTAGTTGCGATCGCGTTTAGCCCCACTGACTTTAATAAGTTTTCCCAAGTAGCGGCTAAGGTTAGATCATTCGGTTGCGATCGCCTTAGCTCTGCCAACGTTGCTACAGTATCGTACCAAATGCCATCAGCTCCGTACACGGCTGCCCGCTCTAGGGGTGATAGATTCTTGAGCTGACTACTGAATTCTGTATTAAGTTCAATTCGCTGAATCTGACTTTCAACTCTTGGATCGTCAACAGCAAGTCTTTCTCCGCAGATTGTGACAAACGACCATTGATAGCTCTTGCCAATTTCAAGAGCAGGTGCATCCGCTGGAAGCTTTAAGCTAACAATGCCAGACGTTTCAGGCATTGGTAACGTTGCTTGATAATAATAACTCTCGTCTTTATCCTTAAGAGAAAAAAATGCTTTTTGTGCAGATGTTTGAGGGACATAAACAAAGAAAGTTGGACGCTCTACCAGCGTTAATCCCCGATTAGTGGTTGGCATCAATGGCGTAATCGTCTGTTGGGAGGTGATCGCATCTTGGAGACATTGCCCACTATCGCGAGAAGCTCCTCCCACCGTATTATCAGGTTTCCCATCACCCGGAGGTTCAAATGTCACTTGAAAAACTGAATGACCCGGTAGGGTTGGATTTTGGCTTGCCAGTCTAGACTGTATCTCTGCCTGTGCGGGTAAGAGAGCCACTAACATGAGTCCTAAGGACAGACTCCCTGAAAATAGCATCAGGGAACTTTGCCGACCCATAATCAAGTATCCTCCTAAAAGCTGTTCTCACCAACTAACTATAATTGCTTTTTGTTTAGACTGTCACCGATTAGTCAATCTAGCTGTACATAACTTTTTATTCTTACTTTTTATAGAAAATATTCGGCTCTTCAGTACTTAGTATGCTAAATCAACAACTAAGATGCCAATTAAGCAAGC
>NZ_JCACKQ010000029.1:0-63486 GCF_059505465.1 Symplocastrum torsivum
ACTAATTAATCCATCGGTTGTTTTCCTCTGACTTATTCAGCAAGCCCTAAGTACTCTTGGCTAGTCTGCCATGCTTTTCTCGCCAGATTACTGCTATCAATACTGAAGTGAAAGCAAAGTTGGCTCTGGCTTAATCCTGCTTGTTTGTAAACTGGTGCCATAAGTGTGGTTATGGAACGGGACGGCACTTTGGGTATAGTGCGTCACTGGTACGGCACCCTTAGGTTTATCTGGCGAAAGGACGGCTCAACTTTCCGTAATTAGAACGTTGGAAGGAAAGCTGCTTCTCTCCTATAGTAGTTAAAAGAATGCCTTCAAATTAAGGGAAGGCATCTTTATAACTACTAAATTTTAGACAAAAAGTGACTAGAACGAGAAAGTTGTTCGGACTGTACCAATAAAGATATCGTCGTTATCTTCATTGTGACCCGGCGCAGTTAACCAAATAACACCAGGAGTGATGGCGATATTGTCTGATACTTGTAGCTTGTAAAAGCCCTCAACGTGCAATCCTGTATCAGCATCTCGCCGGGTTCCTAAAAGACTTCCTACAAGTGAGCTACTACCTGTCAGCCTGGGTTCCATACCCACAACGAAACCGAGTGTACTGCCTTCTGTACCAAAATCATTGAGCGCCAAAGTTGCGGCATAATTCCAGACATCAGCATTACCCGTTTCAAGGACAATTACATCGGTATAGCCCGCCCAACCACTTAAGACTAATTGAGGGCTGAAAGCAAAGGAGGCTTGAACACCGTAGGAGTTACTAACAAGCGGACCATCTGTGTCAATCTGAGAAGTGAGACTACCAGTACCGTGACGAAGGTTGTCATTGTCGTAGGAATGAACGTAGGTAGCGGCTATTGAAAAGGCTTTACTAGGCTGGAACGTTACTTGACCAAGGGCGCTGTAGTTACCGTTGAAGATACCAGCATCTTCACCCGGATCGGCACTTGTATTGGATAGGTAACCCAAATCGATTCGGATCGGGCTTTTTGGACCAATTACAACTCCGGCTCCTGCACCCGCACCGCCCATACGATAGATGGGATTATACCGCCCAAAGCGAGAGATGGAACCACTACCACTAGATACAAAGTTGGGGTTGAGCAGAGGCACAAAATCTCTAAACTGACCTCCATTAGCAAAGAGGTAGACCGTGGCTAAGTCGGCAACGGGAAAGCGATAGTATAGTCTGTCGAGCGCGATGTCGTTGCCGTTATCGAGTTGGAAGCCTAATCGACCCTCTCTTGTGACGTTGGTATCTGAATTACTTGAGACAGGACCAAACTCCGTAACGTTACCAGCCTGCAACCGAGTAAATAAGAGATCTTCACCAGTGAAGCTGGTTTCAAGATTGAGTCGCACCCGGTCTTGAAAGACGGTTTCGGTCGCTTCATAATCGTTGCCATTAGCATCTTGGTCACCGAAGAGGTCGCTGATTGCGAAGATGACTTCCCCTCTCAGCTTAGTGGTGGTGGAGAACTGATTGTCTTCCAAGAAAGCCACACGTCCTTCTAGGTCATCTACCCTTGTTCCCAAGGTTGCCAATTCCGCTTCAAATTCTTGCACCAAACGCTGTAGGGTTTCTAAGTCCTCACGGGTAACAAAGCCTTCGGTAGAAGCCGCAATCAAACGCTCGACTTGTTGTAAGCATGCATTCAGCCCAGCCGCAAATTCAAAACGGGTTGTTGCGCGGTTGCCTCGAAAAGTACCATCAGGATAGCCAGCGATACAACCGTAGCGTTCGACAAGAGAGCGCAACGCTTCATAAGCCCAATCTCCCGGGGAGACATCGCTTAACTGAGAAACATTGGTGACTTGGTCTTGGGAGTTGCTGTAGCGGTTGATTTGTTCGAGAGTACTGGTTGAGCCTGTGGTGCTATTACGTTCATCTGGCACCTGTTGCGCTAGTAAGTTGTTTGCCTGATTAAGCTGGGAACTGGTGGATTTTGACTGAGTTAGAGAAATAGAGCTATCCCCTACTCTCGTAGAGGATAGCTCTGTTGATGACTCAACAGCCGATTTAACGGTCGTCGCGGCTATTGGGTCACTCAGGCGCTCGGCTGGCACTTCAGCGCTCTTAGTGGAAGTCTGGCTAGACGACTTGACCGAAAAAGTAGCACTAAATTGAGACTCCTCAGTTAGTGGCTCAGTCGGGGCGAGTTGAGTCTGAACTTGAATCTCCGCCGCCCTTGTTGAGGCTGAGGCAGCTACCGTAGCGGCAAAACCTACTGGAGCAATCAGCAAAAACTTCCATAAGACTTTTGGCATTTTCCTTAACTCCTCACACGTACTTAACTGTCTATTAGGATTGACCCTACAGATAGATTCGCAGAAATTGATGAAATTAAGATAAAAATTTAGTCCTTTAAAGAAAAATTAACCATTAGTTATCCAAACTCTTACCTGTAAGCCCAGATTTTGAAGCACTAGTCGCAGCACTTAATTAGTTTCTTGAACAAGGAAACTTCCCAGCCATCGTTGTAGTACTTCCAAATCCGAAAAGCTTGAACAAAGCGGTTGCCATTACTTTGGCAACCGCGTCCATCGGTGTCAGACTCATCTTAGGTAGTTGAGCCTGTTACTAACATGATGACAGCTAGTTATGAAATGGTTCTTCAGTTCAAGCTATAAAATTATCCCAATCCCTTCAGGCTGACGCCGCGAAATTACTTTGATTTCCTCTAGAGTCAGAAGCTCTGTTATAAGTTTGATCCCTTTTTCCTAGTCATGAGTGTAAAGGCATCTCAACAGCTCTTTTTTTCTGTCTACAGTCAACAATAATGCGTCTAATATGTCAATCCTAATCAGGGTTTAGTCACTATTGTGTTCACTAAATTTATCTCTTTTTTTGTTCTGCTATTTATTTAGCATACTAAGTACTGAAGAACCCTAATTGCTTGCTCAACCCTGTTGATTAAATGTCGGATTTTCTCCAGCTCAGGTGAGTCTTGGTCTGCCTGCTCAATTGATGACAATTAAATGTGATGGCTCAAAGCCTGTTAGATAAAGCGTCATCCTGTGGATGTGTCTGTAAACGTGAACTGTCGGGCAACTGGAAGATTATTCCCTCCCAAAAAACTGCTAGATGGGAATTACAACAAGTAGAAGATAGGTGGTTGCTGGTTGCAGGTGGTGTAGCTCAGGTTAATCTTCACCCAACAGAAGCTGAAGCTTTCTTGAAGCGTCGTTGCTCGAATCACTCGAATCGGTGGAAAGTTGTCTTTCCCACAAGCCCCGTGTCTAACGGTTAGACAGCTTATAACTAGTAGCAATTAGTGAGGATAATTCTCAATAAGCTGTTACAGGCTGAAGCTTTCACCCGTCATGACAACGATATTGCAGGGGTTCCAGAGGAATTTACACGAAATTCAGTCTTTTGATACCAGTAACTTACCGTGTCATTTCTCCCCTCTACTCGCTTCTAGTCTAAACTCCAGGAGATAGGAAACTCGACGTATCCACCAACTACTACGAACACACGGGTACCCAAACGGTCACCAGAAACTTGATTTTACCCGCAGCCGAACAGACTAAAGGCAAAAACAAAGATAAAAATAAAAAAGATAAGGATAAAGGCAAAAAAAAGAAAAAGGACTAGCCAAAATAGAATTGTGAGTCACGTCGCTTCGCTCCGACTTCAACAAAAATCAGTAGAGCTAAACTTGACTTGCTTCTCCCGGCAGAATGAATAAAAGACTTATTTTGAACTATTGCTAGCTTTCGGTTTTTTAGAGTTTTTTATTTTAGCTTTAACCAAAAATTAGTAGTTTCTTAATGTCAAGGTAATTTAATATTCATGGATGTTCAGGGATACCATGTAAAGGCAAAACATTAAATGACGCTTCTGCTTGAGGGGCACTCCAATAGATATCGCACTACTGCTATGCGCCCCTGCTGTGATTTTTCATATTTAACTGATACGCAAGGCATACAGAGTAAGCAAAAAATGCAACTACTTTGGCTAGCGATCGCGTTACTTAGTAGCCTATTTATGGCGGAATTGCTAATAGGGTTGCGTAGTCACAGTTTGTCGTTATTAGCGGATGCGGGACATCTGTTTTCAGATGTAATAGCCTTGGGAATATCACTGCTGGCAACTTGGCTTGCACAGCGACCAGCAACAGAGCAAGCAACGTTTGGCTATCATCGCGTAGAAATTCTAGCGGCGTTGGTGAATGGTTTGGTTTTGCTCACAGTTGCAGCTGTCATCGCCAAGGAAGCAGTAGAACGATTTCACTCTCCTGAACCTGTATTAGGCTTGCCAATGTTAGTGGTGGCAGGAGTTGCGCTGGCGGTAAACAGTACCAACATCGCATTGTTACATAAAGCCAGCCGTGACGATCTAAACATTCGAGGTGCTTTCCTCCATGTTTTGGCAGACACCGCAAGTTCTGTGGGTGTTATTCTCGCTGCCTTGGTCGTTTACTTCTTCAACTGGACTTGGGTGGATGCTGGATTCAGTTTACTAATTGTCTGCTCAGTCAGTTTCACTGCCTTACCCCTGGTTAGGGACAGCCTAGAAGTGCTGATGGAGTATGCACCTCGCTCAGTTGACCCGACTAGGGTGGAAGCAGCACTCAAATCCTTTGAGGCAGTTTGTCAGGTCGAAAAGCTACATATCTGGACAATTAGTTCGGGTCAAGTAGCATTGTGTGCCCATCTTACTGTCGATGCGATCGGTGGTGGAGAACGCGATCGCTTAACAAAGCAGCTACAAACCCACCTTGAGCAAGAGTTTGATATTCGTGAATCAACCTTGCAGTTAGCTCATCGTAATTCTACTGAGGTTATAGAACTCCACCCTTTATTGAGTGGCAATTTAATGACCCAGTTAACCCGGAAAAATGGAGACTATATCGATAAATTCTAAACACATCAATGATTGAGTAATTGTTCGCTTTTGTACTCTTTTAATCCCTAACCTATGCGTTTCCATCTTCCTATAATTCTTGGGTTGACCACCACCGCTGTATTTTCTACACAGCT
The DNA here is from genome assembly GCF_059505465.1 of Symplocastrum torsivum. Lineage (NCBI taxonomy): Bacteria > Bacillati > Cyanobacteriota > Cyanophyceae > Oscillatoriales > Microcoleaceae > Symplocastrum > Symplocastrum torsivum. The sequence continues at coordinate 4,993 of NZ_JCACKQ010000029.1, forward strand.
AGCTGTTCAAGCCGAGACGGCTACCTATCAGGTTGAGTCTGGTGTCACCAGCCTCAGTATTGATGCAAGCGCCTTGGAGGTGCTAGAGTCTCTCGGTTTGTCATTCAACTCAGCAAACAACACAGTCACCCCAGCAAGTGGCTTTGACTTTGGCTTTGACATCCTCCCCCGCAGTTCAACGTTTCTGGGTACCGACTTTACGTTTAACTACGATGATGCGACAAGTGTTCTTAGCCCCCTAAGTGGCACAATTGAACACGTCGGTAGCTTGCTTTTTGACGTAGACACGGAACAATTAACCCTGTTCTCTCCCCTAGAAATTGGCAACTTTTCCATTGGGTTTGATAACGGTTTCTCCATTAGAGATACTTTCACCACTGGACTGCCGCTATTTGACTTAGTCGTAAATGCTAATCCCGTGCTAGAGGATAACAAGGATTTACAGGTTGCTAATGTGGATGTGCTGCTATCACAGGAATTTGCCGATTTACTCACCAACTATGAAGGTTCTGAGTTAAGCGAACAACTGGCAGGAACGGTAGTTGGACAAGCTCAAATCAGTGCCAATGTCAGCAAGGTTCCCGAACCTGGCAGTGTAGTGGCAGTTTTAGTAGCAGCAAGTTCGGCGTTGGCTTTCCGTCGTCGGCAAAAAGCTGTATAGGGTGAAGGCTTTTCCCTTGTAACTATGGGCAATCAGCACAGCAAAATTCCGAGCGTGTTTTCGCTCTTTATTAGCCTGAGTGCGCTTATGACCTTAAACATGGCGCTACCCTCTCCGGCTTGGGCTGAACCTCGGCAGGGAGCATTTGTCCTCAGTGCCCAAGGCAGTCAAAACTTTGAAGCTTTGATGCAGCAGGCAGAATCTATTGCCCTTGAGTTTATTGAACAGTCATTTGCCCAAAGTCCTAGCGTTACGGAAGTTTCTGTGATGGTTGTGGGCGAACACAATGGGCAGGAAGTGCCGTTATTGTCTTCTCGTGTCTCCCGTTCCAGTTGGCAAGCAGAACCCAGACTTCATGCTTGGACTGAATACTTCGGGAGTGCTGAGATACTGCTTGGCTTCATCAAGCCCCAGCAACCCGTTGCAACAGCATCAGCACCACCTGTTCCCGCCTTCGATCCAGTTGGCGCCTCAATGACGGACAGAGAGCCGAATTTCTACGATTGATTCGTTATCCGCTAGTTAGGTTGAGGCGTAACGAATCAAACATCCAACAACTCGATCAACCTATCTGAATTTTTTTAGAGGCATCACCATGAATTCACTTAAGAGAAGACCTTTGCGGCGCGTTGCTTGGTTTGTCGCAGGTCTATTATGTACGGTTTTGTTTGCTAATCTGCCTTCTGTTTTGCAACCTGTAACCGCCGTCAATAACGGCAACCGCGTTGAGACAGTCAAGCATTTTGACACGAATGTTAAGTTAGCTGCTTGGAGCAATCCTGCCTTTGAGGAAGTCGCTGCCTCCCACTTGGAGCCTAACTTTTATCAATGATGTGACGGCTGATATTGCTTCCGGCGGGAAGCGCACTTTTTGCAAAGGTGGAAGGAACCACTACGCGCTCTTGGCTGTTGATAGGGAACAGTGAACAGTTAACACCCACTGTCAACACAAGCGATCTGATTCGCGGCAAAATCTGCCGCTTGCAAACAACTCAACCAAGATTATTTTAAGAGGCACTGTATGATTCCGTTGCTTGGAAGGCACTTACGGTGGCTAGCTTTGCTATGCGCTAGCCTATTTTGTACGACTTCATTTGTGTTATGGCTACCAACACCGTCTGCCTTAGCCGCCAATGGCAATAACACGAATGTCATTATCATGATTGGTGATGGTATGGGCTGGGAGATGGCTCGTGCGGCTGCGATCGCTAGAGGGACTCCTATGTACGAGAGTGGCAAAGGCAGTGGTTTGAGCTTTCAAAACCTGTCTGGCTACACCTTCGCCACTACCTATGGAACAACCATTCCTGGTGCAGATGGCGTTTACAGCACAGGGAACTCAGCCCTAGATAATTCCAATCTTGAAACAGGACAAAGTCCTGTACGCCCTGGTTTTTCCTTTAATCCTCTACCCTTCAATCCTGGCACTACTCCCACTGGCGGTAGTACTTCTGGTGGTAATCTTGTCGGTTACGACCCACAGCGAGGTGGTCCAAATCCCTGGACTCCTATCAGCCCCACACAAGCGGCTGCCAATGGGTTTGATAAGGAGTACATCAAGTTCAGCTATCCTGACTCTGCGAACACGGCGACAACGCTTTATACCGGGGTCAAGACCTACAACAATGCGATCGCAGTAGATGTTTTCGAGAGAGATTTGGTCACAATTCGGCAAATTGCCGCTGAACAAGGTAAATCTACTGGCTTGGTTACATCTGTGCCGATTGACCATGCCACGCCTGGTGCGGCGGAAGCTACCGTCAACCGTCGATCCAAGTACGATAACGATTTCCCAGCGCTAGACAACATTCTGCAAGAGGCTCTGCGAATCTACCAGCCCACGGTGTTATTGGGTGGCGGTCATCCCCTTGATTTTGAAAATGAAAGCAACGTGGGTCCGGTTTATCAATACACCTACATCAAGGAGTCAACTTACAACGAACTAAGTTCAAAGCCCAACAATAACCGCTACGGCTACACGTTCTTAGAGCGTGGGCCTGATGCCGCCCAGAAGTTGCTTGATACAGCGAGGGGAGTTGAACCCGAATCGGGCGATCGCTTATTGGGATTGTATGGCGCTCGTGGACAAAACGGCAACTTACCAACCAGTTCAGCGAATGGTGACTACAGCAATACGGGGTTAGACAACTTCTCCGTATTCTCTACACAGGGTCAAAACCCGGATACAGTTCGTCCGCTATCTCCTGGTGAAACGGATGCTCAATTTATCGCCAGAGAAGTGGCAGAAAACCCTACTCTCAAGGATTTGACCAATGCAGCCCTGGAAGTCTTGAGTAAGGATAAAGATGGCTTCTGGCTGATGGTCGAAGGCGGCGACATCGATTGGGCTGCTCACGACAACAATATCGACAACCTAATCGGCACAATGAACGACTTCGACAAATCTGTCCAAGCCGTGATTGATTGGATCAATCAAAATGGTGGCTGGCAGAAGAACGTCCTCATCGTCACGGCTGACCACGACCACTACCTCACTTTAAATGACAACTTCCCTCAGTTATTGGCACAAAAAGGTGCCGAAGCGCTCACCAATGAGGACAATCCAGCCGCAGCCGGTCACTTTTGGGGTTCTGACCCAAATGTTAAGTATGGTTGGGGTAGCCACACCAATCGCATAGTGCCCGTGTATTTCCAAGGTGGAAAATCCACGATTTCAAACTACGTCGCTGACGGCTACACAGCTTATGGTTTTGAGGTTCCGGGTGTCTCCGGTGCTGTGGATCAAGTCCATATTTTCCAGGCGATGAGAGACGCGATTACTGGGCCAGGTAGAAGCGCTGTAAGGCGTTAGGTACCAATCAAGCCTTGGAATTAGTTTAGATAGGACGCTGGTGATTGCCTAAGTGCTTAACTAGCGTCTTGTTTAATGAATTGGATAATAGAAATGTGATCACGTTCCTACTTCCCAGGTTCAAACGTGCGATTAGCTCCGCTGATCACTGCAAAGATTCTGACCCTTAAACATAGCTTTACGAAGTCTTAGCTTGCTCAAACCTTATAGCAGAGGGGCGCTCGCGATTGCCCATCTCTTCTCTTCAAAAAGCGCAAGCATTGCATTCTGCTCTTGGTTATCGCCTGCGTTCAAAACAATTGTTAGACCTTTATTGTTCCAGAAACTCCCATGTCAGAGGTAGATTCGATTCGCTTTGCAACATTCAACGCCTCGCTCAATCGCAACAGCGAGGGGCAACTGATTACAGACCTATCCACTCCCAATAACACTCAGGCTCAGACAGTTGCCGAGATTATCCAGCGCAACAATCCAGATGTCTTGCTCGTCAATGAGTTTGACTTCGATGCAGGTGGTGAGGCAGCCCAACTCTTTCAGGACAACTATCTCTCTGTCAGTCAGAACGGCGCGAACCCTGTTGAATATCCCTACTTCTATGTCGCTCCCTCAAATACAGGAATTGCATCGGGATTTGACTTGAACAACAATGCCACAGTCGTAACTACGCCCGGAGCGCCTGGATATGGGGACGATGCCTTGGGGTTTGGCAACTTCCCCGGTCAGTATGGCATGGTCATCTACTCCAAGCATCCCATCGATACCGAGAATGTTCGCACCTTCCAAAATTTCCTGTGGCAGGATATGCCCGGTGCCCTACTGCCCGATAATCCGAATACACCAGAAGCCAGCGACTGGTACTCCCCTGAAGAACTAGAAGTCTTTCGCCTTTCCTCCAAGAGCCACTGGGATATTCCTATTGAGGTCAATGGCGAAACCATTCACGTTCTGGCAAGCCACCCAACGCCGCCCACCTTTGACGGACCCGAAGACCGAAACGGTCAGCGCAACCATGATGAGATTCGCTTCTGGTCAGACTATATCACCCCTGGTGAAGGTAGCTACATCTATGATGATGCAGGTGACTATGGTGGACTTGCACCTGGGTCGCGCTTTGTTATCATGGGCGACCAGAATGCTGACCCAAACGATGGAGACAGCGTTGATAATGCCATCCGGCAACTGCTCGATAATCCTCTAATCAACACCAGCATCACCCCAAGCAGTGAGGGAGGACCCGAACAGGCAGCGTTGCAGGGAGGTGCCAACGCTAGCCACATCACCGACCCAGCTTTTGATACGGCTGACTTTGCCGATGGCGCTCCGGGAAATCTGCGAGTCGATTACGTTCTGCCCTCACAAAACCTGGAGATTACCGACGCGGCAGTATTCTGGCCAGAAAGTACTGAACCCCAGTTCCCCCTAGTCGGTACATTCAACCCCAACGTTCCTGGGGGCTTCCCCAGTTCTGACCATCGCTTGGTGCGGGTCGATGTCACGTCTGAGGCTTCCACGTCCGATTTCAACCGCCAGACTGTTAGTAATGTGGAATTTATCGGAGAAGTAACCTTCCCAACGGGGTTCACCTTTGAGGGCACTCAGGTGGGCGGTTTATCCGGCATTGCTTATGATCGCTTCAACAATGTCTTCTACAGCATCTCGGATGACCGGAGTCAGTTTAATCCGGCGCGATTCTACACCCTCAGCATTGACCTTAGTGATGGAAGGCTGGACAACGGGGATGTCCAATTCCAAGACGTGACCACCATCACGGATGAAAACGGTCAGCCATTTGTGCCAAACAGTCTCGACCCAGAGGGAATTGCTTTCTCGGAGCGCGGGACGTTGTTTATCTCCTCGGAAGGGGAACGGTCTGCGAGTCGGTTGATCGACCCTTTTATTAATGAGTTCTCGCTCCAAGGGCAGCAGTTTAACGAGTTGCCCGTACCGGATAGGTTTAACCCTACAGGGATAGGCACGAACGACCCCGGTATCCGTAACAATCTAGCCTTTGAAAGTCTGACAATTACTCCTAATCAACGCTTTCTCTTTACCGCAACAGAGAATGCTCTAGTGCAAGATGGACCTGCGGCGACACTGACCAACGGCAGTCCGTCCCGAATTGTTCAGTACGACTTGCAAACTGGGGAAGCGGTTGGTGAATTCTTGTACATCACTAACCCCGTTGCTGATGCGCCCAATCCGGCAGGTAGCTTCAGTACCAATGGTCTAGTTGAGATACTGGCTCTGGATAATAATGGTACGTTCCTGACTCTGGAGCGCTCGTTCTCCACTGGTGTGGGCAACAGCGTCAAGCTTTACCAGACGAGCATCTTGGGAGCTACGGATATCAACGACCTGGATAGCGTGAACGGAGTCGATGTCGATGCTGCCCAGAAGCGCTTGCTACTTGATTTCGGCGATTTAGGGATAACACTGGATAATCTTGAGGGCATCACTCTTGGTCCTCAGTTGGAAGATGGGCGGCAAACCTTGGTTGTTGTTGCTGACAACAATTTCAGTAGCACTCAATTTACCCAAGTCTTAAGCTTTGCACTTGATGTTGATACAATCGCTGGAGCCGAACCCCTCGTTGGGGGTGACGCGAACGACAGCCTATATGGAGATAACGCGAACGACACGATCCAGGGGGGTACTGGCAATGACCAAATCTTCGGCGGCGAAGGTGTAAACACGCTCTTTGGTGATAGTGGCGACGATCTGATCTACGGTGGTTCGCAAGCTGATACCGTTACTGGCGGGACGGGTAATGACACCATCTACGCCAGCGAGGGCAACAATACTGTGTTCGGTAGTGCTGGTGACGACATCATCTACTCAGGTTCTGGCAACGATGAAATTAATGGTGGCACTGGCAATGACACGATTTGGCTGGGAGGTGGTCAGGACACAATTGTTCTTGCAAGAGGTAATGGCGTTGATACGATCAATAACGTCCAACTTGGTCAGACTCAAATTGGTCTATCGGGTGGCTTGACCTTTAACGATTTAGCGATCGCTCAAGCTGATGGCGCTACTCTCATCAGTGCAGGTAACGAACTTTTAGCCTCTTTGATCTGGGTACAAGCGAGTAGCCTTAGCGCTAGTAACTTCGTCACTGTTTAGTACGCTCTCAAGAACTAGACTAGGCATAGTGTTTAGACTTTACCCCAAGGAATGTATAAGCTATCTTACTTATCCATTGTTTGGGGTAATACTGTCTAATTTTCCAGCGATGGTGAGTGATGCACCGATTTTTGACGGTGATGGGGTGTTAATTGGCAATGTCGGGACGATTCAAGGGACAGGGCTGGGACTGGCAATCGTCAAAAAGGCGGTGGACTTACACAGGGGTACAATTGCTGTGGAAAGCGAGGCGGGTGTTGGCACAACCTCTACCGTCAGGCTACCGTTGAAGACATCTCCTTGAATCTAAATTTTATTGTTGTCAAACCCCACTTAAACTTAACTCTTCTACTTTTTAGTTTTGAACGTTACGGATTTTTGATTGTTAAGAATGAAGCTCTTGAAAATCGGAAAGTATTTGATTAATCCTCAATGTATTGTTCAAGCTTGGACGAATTCTGGGGGTACGGAAATAAAAAAATTTCGGCTCTTCAGTAACCAGTATGCTAAACTAACAATTAAACTGCCAATTAAGCAAACATCTAACTCGGAAGTTTTCAAAATTTCTAAACCCGTAGGCAGAGCGTTTAATCAACTTAAGCTTATTATTAATACCTTCGACAACACCACTCGTAGTCTTATGATCGAAGTAAGCAATAATCTCATCCAGCCAACGAATAATAGTGTTCTGACTATCGGGGAAATATTTTTTGGCTTCTGATAGCCATACTCCCAGTTTAAATAAACCGGCTAACCAATGATTAACCTGCTCGAAAATCTGTCTGATTTTCTCTTTTAATTCATGCATACTCTTAAGAGTAGGAGATACATCTTTAACTTGAACGAGTTTAGCTTTTTGCTCTTCATTTAGGTCTGATTCATTCTTCAATAACACATATTTACTTTTCTTCAATCCTTCTAAAGCTTTCTCTTGAACTGCTTTCTCTTCTGACGTTTTTGCTTTTTTAATCAAGTCTTCCGCTTGTCTCTTTTCTCGCTTCCTTTGGGTGTCTAATTCCTTATTTATTTGTGCCATTACATGAAATCTGTCGGCGACCACTTGTACATTTGGCATCAGCTCTATCACGACATTTTTGTAACCTTTCCACAAATCTATACTTACTTCTTCTATTTTCTCTAATACCTCTTTCCCCCATCCCGTCAGCACTTCCCTGATTTCTTCTTGTGTCCTTCCATTCAGCATCCCAATTAGCTTAGACTTATCTAAATCTATTAATACTGCACAGTAATTCCCTTTCCCTTTAATTAGAGCTATTTCATCAATCCCTAATCTCTTCACCTCGCTGGGTTTGGCTTTCAAGAATTCTTTCGATGCGTCTTTTAACATCCTTTCTATTTCTTCTGTTGTCACCAACCCTTTTTTCGCTATGCTGTGGATATCGTTCTCTAAAACTTCTTGGATTATTTGCTTGGCTAGCCGTTTCGTATAGGTTCTTCTTTTTCTGACAAACTCTAACTCTTCACTAAATGGCTTGACACATTTTTTACATTTAAACTGTCGTCTGTTAATTTCTAAATATATGAAAGTCTCTCCCCAAGGTAAATCTTTTACTAGGTATCGATGATTTTGATGTAATCTGTGGCTTCTTGTTCCACAACGTGGACAGCTACTTTCCTTCCCAATCCGTTCCACCTGTAAAATTATTCCAATCCCCTCATGCTGGTGATGTGAGATGACTTTTATTCCCTCTATATTCAATAGCTTTGTTAAAACCTTTATATCCTTTTTCGTCCTCATGGCTGTTCAATGCACCTAAAAGCTCTGGCTTCGGCTTATAGTTAATACCCAATGAACCCCCTGTGTCAATTCTGGCAATAACTCTACCAACTATTTGCTAGATTTATTTATATTTCTTGGCTTTCACAACTATTGATTTGGCATATTAGCTACTGAAGAGCCAAAATTTCTCTCATGTAACAACAGTGTAGTTAGAGCAGCAAGCCCTTGCGTGGAAGAAAACGAAGGACATTTAAACAAATTGGAGAACGTGTATCTGACTTTTATTACGGTGAATCCTTTGACAAAATAATTACTGTTCGATTATCGTTAGTCGGTACAAAGTACAGGTATCTGGAAAAACTCCCTTGCGTCACTTTGTAAGTAAGGACATTAGTGCCGCCATAATTACCTTCCTGAGAAATCTGTGTAAATCCATTTGCTGTGAGGCTAGCTTCAACATGGGCAAAAAGTTCCTGAGGCGACATTGGCTTAAATGACACCGTTTTACTTCGGAACTCAAACTTATTAGTGTCATTAAATTTCTCAGGTTCAGGAAACTTAGTACTATCTCCAGGCTCAACAGCTGCTAAAGCTAATTCTTCATCATTTTCTAGTTGCTTAACGATATCATAAAAGGCGATTTCTTCAGGGCTTCGGGCTTCTGCATCTTTTAAACTCTTTAAATCTTCTTTTGGTATCGGCTGCGAGGCAAGCACGATTACTGTCTTTCCTTCTTTGGAAATCAAATGGAGGTATTGACGTTCACCACCATCTTTATTCACCTGATAAACTTTGAGTTCAGGTTCATCAGTAACAGATGAAGAAGTAAATTTCTTTTGTGGCAGTTGGCTGTTATAAAAAGAAACGACTTGGTCAATGCCATCGGCTGTATTTCGAGCCGATTTGTCTGTTTCTCCTGACAGTAAGCCTAATGAACCAATCTCAGCGTTATTGGGGAAGGGAAAATCAGCAAAGGGATTTTGTACCTCAGAAATTGGGGTTGAGTCTGGTGCTGGGGAGGGCGTTTGCTCTGGTGTTGGCGGTGGTGTCTGCTGTGCAGTTGGTGATGGTGTTTGCTGTGGCTGCTGCTGAGGTCGAGGAATAGTCCTGGCTTGAGTTATGGGGGGTATCGTTGATGGTCGGCGAATCGGTGTAGGCTTTGGGCGAGGTGACTGACGTACTAGAGGAGTTGGTCGCGGTGAGGGACGAACAGAGGGTTTTGGCGCTGGTGGTGTTATTGGAATTTGGGTAATTTTTACCTTTTCTGGTTCTTTTTTAGGGGCTTCAGGCTTTGGCTTGGGTGGCATTGGAATAGCCAGCAATAATCCGTGCAAAGTAATTGAGACTAGCAGCATCGGACGTACCCAAGGCTGTAAGGGAGCAGGCAAGTTTTTCAAGAAGTAAGACTGGTTCATCGGTTTGGCTCTTGCAAGAATGCTCCTGAGGATGGCACGATTTAGACAAATAAAAAAGCGATCGCTACTCAATACCGCTGTTGCTCGTTAGGCGTTGAGCTAAAAAATTGCTGGTTTTAATTACTCGTGAGCCTTGAGAAAACCTCAAAGACTCTAAAATTTGTACTTATAGAGTCAATAATCCTAACTCTATCCGTTGGTAGGTTTAAAAACTAAATTTACTTGATATTACTAAAGTTATGGATGTTTTTGCAGTTACTAAAAATACTAACGAAAAAATCATTGAACTAATTACTTTTTGTGATTTAACCATTTATTAATATACGTTTAATCTGAAATTATTTTTATCCTTACCTTGGCTTAGTTATTCCAGTTGTAGTGTAATCATGGATTGCACAATTACTGCTCTGTCTTTGCTTAAGAACGAGGCAATATGATTCTCTCTTCGATAGCTGTTCGTCGTGCTGTTACAGTTTCAGCCGCAACGATTGCTTTTTCATTCGGCTCTGTATGTGCGGCGATTGCTCAAACGGTTACTTTAAATGGTGCTGGAGCAACGTTCCCCAAGCCCCTTTATGACCGTTATTTTGATGCTTTCAAAACTGAAGCAAATATTCAGGTCAATTATGAAGGAATTGGCAGCGGCGGCGGTATCAAGCAATTCATTGCTAACACCGTTGACTTTGCTGGTAGTGATGCATATCCCAAGAAAGAAGATAGCGACCAGATGACCAAGGGTGTAATTTTGGTTCCTACCGCTGGTGGAGCTGTCTCAGTTGTTTACAATCTTCCTGGTGTCACTAATCTCAAGCTATCTCGCTCGGTATTGCCTGCAATATTTATGGGCGAAATTACCCGCTGGAATGACGCAAGAATTGCGGCTGATAACCCGGGTGTAAACCTACCGAATCAACCAATCCGACTGGCTGTCCGTTCAGATGGTAGCGGCACCACCAGCATCTTCACAAAACATTTGGGTGCTATTAGTTCAACATTCAAGAGCAAGATTGAGCCAGGTTCAGCTCCAACTTGGTTAGCAAATCCCCTTAGTGGTAAAGGAAACCCTGGTGTCGCTGCTCTCGTCAAACAAACAGCAGGCTCTATCGGTTATGTAGAATCTGCCTATGCGGCTCAGAACAACCTCGTGCAAGCACTAGTGCAGAACAAGGCGGGTCGGTACGTTGCTCCAACCCTGGCTGAAGCCAATAAAGCCTTATCTGCTGTAACCTTTACCCCCGAATTCAACGTTAGTGGTTCAGAAGACCCCGCTGATGGCTACCCAATTGCAGGTGTAACCTGGCTTCTGATCAAGAAGCAGTATGAAGACCCTGCCAAAGCCGATGCGGTTAAACGGATGGTCTCGTGGATTCTCACCAAAGGTCAAGAACTAAATGACGACTTAGGCTATACCCGGATTCCACAAAACGTAGCGACTCGCGCTAGCCAAGCTGTATCTAGTGACGTTGCCGTAACGCGATAGAAGTGTGTCGATAAGCTCACTTTTTACAGGTAAGTTTTGGAACTTTCTGGGCGAAAGGAGAAGGGTTAAGGCACAAAAGGGAGCATCTAACATCCTTTTACCTTTTCTCTCTTCTAAACCCTCGATTGAACTTTGGCTTTAGTTGTGGGGGCATCTCCAGTACGGGGATGTCCTCTCATCATCTTCTGTATGGCTCTGTAAGGAAGTAGTGTAAAACGATCGATGACTGATTTCTCTAAGCAAGCTGATAACCGGACTCAGCTACCCATAGTAGACCTTGACACAGACCTTACTAGCACGAAAGGGGAAGGAACCTGGCTAGAGTACGGATTTACTGGATTGGTATGGTTGATGACTGTAGCAACAGCAGGGGTACTGTTCTGGTTATCGTGGGTAATTTTTAAAGAAGCTCGACCAGCGGTTGAAGAATTTGGTCTGAGTTTTTTATGGAGTCAAACGTGGAATGTTGGGCAAGAGAAGTTTGGGGCGTTGCCTTTCATCTATGGGACGCTGGTGAGTTCTGCCCTCGCTCTTTTGCTAGCCGTTCCTACGGGACTCGCTGTCGCGATTGTTACCAGTGAAGATTTTTTACCGATCTGGGTGCGATCGCCTTTGGGATTCTTGGTTGAACTCATCGCCGCTATCCCCAGCGTAATCATTGGTTTATGGGGAATTTTTGTTTTGATTCCCTTCCTTTTACCCTTCCAGCAGTGGTTATTTACCAAGTTGGGTTGGTTTCCTCTGTTTAGCTTTGAACCCTATGGTCCCGGAATGCTGGTTGCTGGAATTGTGCTAGCGATTATGATTCTCCCAACAGTTGCTGCTATTAGTCGGGAAGTCTTACTCGTGATTCCTCAAGATTTACGGAGTGCTTCCATGTCTCTAGGCGCGACACGCTGGGAAACGATTGGGAAGGTTTTGTTGCCTGCTGGGAGTTCAGGAATTGTCGGAGCGATTATTCTCGCCTTGGGGCGTGCCTTGGGGGAAACAATGGCAGTAACGATGGTGATTGGTAACTCCATCCAAATCAGTCCCTCAGTATTAGCTCCTGGTTACACCATTCCCGCCATTTTGGCAAACCAATTTGCAGAAGCTTTGGATAAATTGCACATCGGGGCATTGATGTACTTAGCCCTGATTTTGTTTGTCATAACACTCGTCGTTAACATTATTGCCGTAGTGATGGTTCAGCTCATTGGCAGACGAGGTAAGAAAAGCGAAATTAGTCCTTTATCCTCAGCGAGTGATGGTGGAGGGGCGCTGCTTGGCTAATAGGTGAGTGCTTTTCGTTTCCCAAAGGATATGAATAATGACGACTGACCAACCTATTTTTGACGAATCCTTAGACCAAGAACTTTATCAACCACTGCCAGTTGCTCGAATGTTGTTTAGCGGTGGGATGACCGTTCTTGCCTTCGTTCTTACAGCAGCAGCACTAGTGCCCATATTTGCGATTTTATTTGAGATTCTGCGTCAAGGTTTCCCAGCGCTGATGAAGTTGCACGAGGTGCGGCTTTTCGGAGTACCCGTTTCGCTACCGGAAGTGCTGGTTTCTCTACCAGCACCAGAGGGGGTGGAAGACAGAGCTAATGGCTTTGCTAATGCAATTGTTGGAACTCTAATGATGGTGGGGGTTGCTTGCCTGTTTAGTGTTCCGTTTGGTGTCATGACGGGTATTTTCTTGGCGGAAATTGGTAAAAATTCTGCGATCGCAAATGTAATTCGCTTTTTCACCATCATTCTGAGCAGCGTTCCTTCCATTGTTGTGGGGGTATTCGCCTACGCTGTCATCGTCCTCACCAAAATTACTATTCCCATTCCCTTTTTAAACTTCAAAATCCAAACGGGTGGATTTTCTGCTCTAGCAGGTGGCTTTGCTCTCGGTGTCATCATGTTACCGATTATTGCCCTAAGCACAGAAGAAGCCTTAAAACTAGTTCCCACTCACCACCGCCTCGCCTCAGCCGCTTTGGGAGGTGGACGCTTCCAAACCATCTTCCGCATTGTCGTCACTTCAGCCATTCCTGGAATCACCACCGGTGTCTTACTCGCCGTTTCTCGTGCGGCGGGTGAAACTGCCCCACTCATCTTCACCGCCCTATCCAGTCAGTTTTGGCCTCAAGGATTATTCACACCAACCCCTTCGTTATCAGTATTAATTTACGGGTATGCCAGTTCACCCTTCAAAAATCAAAATCAACTAGCCTGGGCAGCTTCGGTTGCTCTGATTGGACTCGTTCTGCTCAGCAGCATTTTGTCTCGCCAAGTTACTCGTAAACGCTTAAAACTTCGCTAACTTATGCAACCTACTAGTAAAGATTCAAGGGTGAACACTCCCGATTCCACCAAAAACGATGAAGCCTTAACCCCAGCTCTGCGCGTCAAAAACTTAAGCTTCTACTACGGTAGTCAAAAAGCAATAGAATCCATCTCATTAGACATTTACCAAAAGCAAGTTACTGCGATTATTGGTCCCTCTGGTTGTGGTAAATCCACCTTCATCAAAGCTCTCAACCGGATTGGAGAACTAGAGGGAAAGGTACGAGTTGAAGGCTCGGTAGAATTTTTTGGTCAAGATATCTATAATCGCCGCGTTAATCTCAATCGGCTACGCCGTCACATTGGGATGGTATTCCAGAAGCCTAATCCCTTCTCAATGAGCATTTACGATAATGTTGCCTACGGTGTGAGGCTGACTGGTCACCACTCTAAAACCAAATTAGATGAAATTGTAGAATCAGCCATTCGTAGTGCAGCGCTTTGGGAAGAAGTAAAAGACAAGTTAAATCAATCCGCGCATGGACTTTCAGGCGGTCAACAACAGCGGCTGTGTATTGCCCGTGCTTTGGCAGTAAAGCCCAAGGTTTTGTTAATGGATGAACCCTGTTCAGCTCTTGACCCGATCGCAACCATGAAGATTGAAGAGCTACTCCAGACACTTCGTGAGGAACTCACAATTGCCATTGTCACCCACAACATGCAACAGGCATCCAGAGTCTCAGACTACACAGCCTTCTTCAGTACGGATGAGAGTCGCATCGGTCAAATTGTTGAATTTGGTCCAACACCTCGGATTTTTACAGCCGCTAGTCATCCCCGTACCCGTGACTACGTTGAAGGACGCTTTGGCTAAGCGCTCTCTCTCCAACAACAGGTCTAATCGCTTCCCCACACGTTCAGCGGCATCGTGCAAAGCACGGTACAGAAGGTAATTGCTCAGTTAGCTTTCAATTGCCAGAGAAACACGATCGCCTCCGATATCCCGCATTTTTCCTAGAACCTTCACAACCTCTTCGTAAGGTAGTTTGCGGTCTGCATTTAAAACCACTGCTCCTTCTGGGTGTTGCTGCAAATAAGCTTGCATTGGTTGAGCTAATTGAGCTTCAGTAATCTGTTGCTTCCCTAGAAAAAGCTTGCCTTGCTGGTTAATACTCACAACCAGTGGATCGGGTATTTTCTGTTCGCTGAGTCCCTTGTCGGCGCTAGGTAGAGTCACATTAACCGCATTCTGCTGGTTCGTTAAAGTCATGGACACAATGATGAAGAATGTCAAAATTGTCATAATGACATCCATCATTGGCACCAGGTTAATTTCTGGCATCTGCGAGCTTTTATGCTTAGATTTGAAGCGCATTATGTTAAGTTGGGATTCTAGATTTTAGATATTATATTTACTCTGAAGACCTAATATTCAGACGATAGCTGATCGCTGATAGATGAGCTTTTATTAGGAAAAGAGGGTTCGTACCAAGTTTGTCGGTAGATTAATTCTAATTCGCTACCAACTTCAGAAAAATAGTCTATTTGTTGCGATTGTAAGGTAACGAAAATTCGGAAAAATGACAAAGCAATGATTGCCACAACCATACCACTGGCTGTCGTGATTAGAGCTTCACCAATACCAGCCGCTGCCTTAGTTGCACTCTCACTAGCACCACCACCGCCAATGTTGAGGTTATTGAATGTGACAATTAAACCTGTTACGGTACCCAACAAACCCAGTAAGGGTGCAATGCCAACCACACTTTCTAGAAGTTTATCTCCCTTGTGCATTCGGACGAACTCTTTGTCACCAGAGGCTTCTAATGCTAGATGAAAGGTTTCAGGGGTAGGGTTCTTGAGCTTTAATGGTGCTAGTAGGTAGCGACCAATCGGGAGTGCCTTCGCTTGAGAGGCAATAGCAGCAGCTTTATCTAGGTCAACCCGTGCCGCATCCAGCACATCGTGGACAATTCTATCTTCTTGTCTCAACAACTGGAACCAAAACAAACCCCGCTCAAACGCGCAGGCAAAGGTCGCAATAGACAGCCCGACAATGGGTATCATTACCGGGCCACCTGAGACAATCAAATCAAGGATTCTGGACATATCTAAGGTAAGGGCTTGCTAGGCTGAATCAGGCTTTTCCACGCTAGCTTATCGGACTTACCCAGCGGAACTGGTTAAGTATAAGTAATTATTCTACTAATTTGTGATTAACGGGACTTAAACAAATATCCTTCTCAATAAGGAATTCACTACTTATTTAGAAATCAAAACTAATAGATGTGGGGAACTTCATTGAAAGAACTTAAAGTTTTATTAAGAGGACAGAAGCTTTTAGTAAAAAAAACTGAAACCGTTATTTTTCTTAAGATAGGAGACTTAATTTCTCATTTTTATCTTGAGCCTTACTTATACCAACGTAAGTTCAAGGGAAGAAGCCAATCAACGAAATAATAAGGGATTCAGGCTACAAATCACTACGAGATGTCAAGGCTTTTGGTGTTACGTTGAATTCATGTTGTATAAAGCCTCTATCTAAAGTATGAAAATACATCAATATACGCAAATACGTTTTGGTTAAAAGTTTCAAGAAGTTCTTATCGCTAAATTAAAAACTATGTAAACGGTTGTTAACAAAAACCGCGTTTAATCTTAGAAAGCTAGCAAGCTTCTAGATCGGCTTGCTTCTAGATACATATTTTGCACATTTGGGTCATTCTTCTGCTGGTTGTTACAAGAAGCGGCTGACTTGGCTTAGGACTGTTTTGCCTATCTTTGTTGAGACAGATTTGGATTCTGTTTTGAATCCTTAGTTTGCCTCTGCTTGATCGCGCTTAAACCTGTAGAGTTTCCGACAAAAGTAAGGAAAAGACTTGACCTATGGCTACTGACAATAACTTCCAGGATGGTATCAGTATTGGTAGTGATGCTACCCTGACTCTGACAAACAGCATCTTCAGCAACAATGCGGGTGATGGTATCGATCTCAACGGCGACAGTAGCACTGTCACCCTGAGCGATGTCACTTCCACCGACAACGGCGAAGAAGGCTTTGAGATTGATGGCGGTGACAACAATGTCACCGTTCGCAACAGCACCTTTAGCAACAGCCGTACTGAGGATGGTTTCGATATTGATGCCACAGCTACAGGTAACGAGGTAAGCCTCAGCAACACGACGTTGAGCGGCAACGCGGATGATGGCTTCGATCTCCTGGGTACCAACAACACAGTCACTTTTGATGGTGTCACTTCCACCGACAACGGGGAAGAAGGCTTCGAGATTGATGGCGCTGGCAATGTCGTATCGATTAGTGACAGCACCTTTAGCGACAATCTGGATGATGGCTTCGAGCTTGATGGCACTGCCAATGACAACACCGTCTTCCTCTTCGATTCCCTGTTCAGTAACAATGCTGACGATGGAATTGATATCAGCTCTAACGACAACGTCATTGGTCCATTCCAGGTTGGATTGATTGATAACGCTGACAATGGGCTGGAGATTGCCGGTGATAACAACATCATCACGATCAGCGACAGCCTGTTCAGTGGCAATGACGGTCAAGCAATCTTGATTGAGGGTAATAACAATACCATCACAATCACTGACAGCCTGTTCAGCAACAATGGCAGTCAATCGATTATTGACATGGGCTTTGGTAATACCATAATCGCACTCAACAATACTGGCTTGGATGCGCTCGCCCCCATTTCTGGCAGCACAGAGCTAGCTGGATTTGGCAGTAATTCCTTCCTAGCCTAGGTGAGAGCTTAGCTGGGGTGATTCCGGAAGTTCCTCAGCCGTGCAGAGGAACTTCCGGTTAGACAAAGACAAAGCGCGCTGCACGGAATCACTAACGGTTTGGTAAGCATTCAGGACATAATCATCCTTAAGGCATAATCAGTGATTCTTAACAAAAGCTTGATGAGTAGTTAAGGTCTGATTGTTAAGTTCATCTTGCACAAGTCAGAGTCGCCGAAAAGACGAGTAGGTAAAGCCGATAGTCTTCTTGTTGGTTTCCAAGTAAAGTTGTCGGCTTTTTACCTTGATGTAGTGCTACTGGGTAATCAACTCGGTTTTGCCTGTCAAGGCGATTGTCTCAACCCAATCGAGCTTGTTACTTAACTCTTGTTTGATTTTGTTGACTCTTGACTTATCGGTATCAATAAAATTTCAAGAGGGGTGCTTATGGAGCGCTTTCATTTTGAGCGCTTACTTTCAACTCGGCTGAGACGGCGAAGCTTGCTGGTGAGCGCTGGAGCTTTAACAGGGATTGTACTCGCGTCTCAATGGCCTAGTCGTCGAGTTGTTGCTCAACCTAGGTTTTCTGACTATCCCTTCAAACTCGGTATAGCTTCAGGTGATCCGCTTCCCGATAGCATCGTGTTGTGGACACGGCTTGCACCTGAACCCTTAAATGGAAACGGTGGTATGCCAGGAGTGAACGTCCCGGTACAGTGGCAGCTTGCCACCGACCCGAATATGAGAAATGTCGTGCTGCGAGGGACGGCAATGGCAACCCCAGAACTCGCTCACTCAATCCGCGTCGTTCTTGGTGGACTCAAGTCGGCTCAATGGTACTGGTATCAGTTCAAGGCAGGTAACGAAGTCAGCCCGATTGGTAGGACGCGCACCGCTCCCGCTTTAGGTACTCCGACAAACCAACTCAACTTTGCCTTTGCTTCCTGCCAAATGTACGAACACGGGTATTTCACGGCGTACAAATACATGGCTCAGGAAAACCTCGATTTGGTCGTTCACTTGGGCGACTACATCTACGAGTATGGTCCTAATGAGTACCAATCAGAAGCGGGTAATATTCGCGTCCATAATAGTCCCGAAATCACTAGCTTGGACGATTACCGCAATCGCTACGCCCTGTACAAAACTGACCCAGATTTACAAGCGGCTCATGCGGCGTTCCCTTGGAGCGTCACCTGGGATGACCATGAAGTCGAGAACAACTACGCGAACTTGATTCCTGAGGAAAACCAAAGCCAGCAGGAGTTTACGCAGCGGCGAGCTAATGCTTACCAAGCTTACTACGAACACATGCCCTTGCGAAGTTTCGCGCTGCCTAATGGTCCCAATATGCAGCTCTATCGGCGTCTTGCTTTTGGTAACTTAGCGGATTTTCACATCCTCGACACCCGTCAGTACCGCAGCGATCAACCTTGTGATGACAACCTTAAGCCACGCTGCCCAGGAGCATTAGAGCCATCCCAAACCATGATGGGTTCCGAGCAGGAGCAGTGGTTGTTTCAAGGGTTGGACAACTCTAATGCACGCTGGAATGTCATTGCACAGCAGACGATGATGGCGCAGTACGACTTTGATGCTCGCCCTGGCGCAGAGGTGTTCAACATGGATCAGTGGGATGGCTATGTGGCGGCACGCGATCGCCTTTTAGATTTCATCCAACAGCGGCAACCCAGCAATCCCGTTGTAATTACAGGTGATATCCACTCTAATTGGGTACATGACCTAAAAGCCGACTTCGATAACCCCGCCTCGCCTACTGTCGCTACTGAGTTTGTGGGAACTTCAATAACGTCTGACTTCGCAACGGCGTTTATTGCCCCAGTAACGGCGGCTTTGCCGGACAATCCTCACACCAAGTTCTTTGATGGGGCATTTCGGGGTTACGTGCGCTGTCACCTCACTCGCGAGCGCTGGCAGAGTGACTACCGTGTGGTTTCGACCATCCTTGACCCGAATGCGACTATTAGCACTCTCGCTTCGTTTGTTGTTGAAAACGGGCAGCCGGGTGCTGAACAGCTCTAGCAATACACCCTACTAGAACTTGTATGAGGAAATTATTCATGCTCAGAAACAAAAGCACAGTTAAACCTTCTCTCTACACCGGATTGTCTGTGCTGGGAGTTTTGTCTTCTGTAATGCTGACTTCTCCCACATTTGCAGCCAGTGCGACCTTTGACAACTTCTCTGAAGGTTTTTCTGGAACGACGCTGACCGATGCCGGAGTGACTTTCTTTGATTTGGATCAGGGTCTTTCCGAGCTACTTCCTTACACGTTTTCTATCGACAGTACGACAGAAGATTACCTTGGTTCATCGTTTTCTCCTCCCAATTACCTCACCTTTGGCAGCTTTGCCTCTGGTGCTGACGCGGCATTTGGACGCTTTAGCTCAATGGGGATTACCACCGGGGATGTGGAAAGTTCGGTCAGTCTCGATTTGTTCAGCCAGCTTTTTTATCCCTCCAACACTATCCTGACCCTAGAAGCGTTGCAGGGAGGTAGTCTCGTTGCTAGCACTTCCGCCTCGCTCTCGGACTTTGAGGTAGTTGGAAGCAGCGATTTGCGACAGCAGACGCTTTCTATCAGAGGCTTTGAGTTTGACGAACTCCGGCTGTCTGCCTCTGGTACTGACGAAGATAGTGTTGCGTTTATTGGTGTTGATAATGTCCGCATCAGCGTTCCTGAACCGACTTCTGTATTTGGGGTCTTGGTTTTGGGAGGTTTGGGGGCAGGTTCAGCATTCAGGCGTAAACACAAATCTGTGGAGTAGGGGAAAAATAGCGATCGCCTATCTACCCAACAGCAAGCCCCTGGTATTAGTTCCAGGGGCTTCTTTTATTCCTCTGCAGGGATTTTGGCGACGCTTAATATTTAGTCACGAAAAACTCCTGGCTATTGAATGGCAATACTAGGGTCGCTGTGACGGCCAAGGTCCCCAAATCGCAAAGGTAATGCCAGGGTTTTGAATATTGAGAAACATTGTTTGACCGTTAGGTGAGAAGCAAACTCCACAGAACTCGCTATCATTAAGCGCGTTGCGAGCGAACTGATAGAGTTGACCCAAGGCATTCACTCCCACTACATATTGCGTATTCGGACCATCTTCACACAGAAATAAATCGCCAGTAGGAGCGACGACAATGTTATCAGGCGCATCTAAGATGTCGGCATCGTTAGGTTCAACGAACAGTTCAAGCGTACCGCCCTGTTGAGCCGTTTGACCGGGAACATAGCGCCAGACCTGACCAGCACCACGATTGCCAGCACCAATCCCACCCAGACCTCCATCGGTACAGGTAAAGTAAAGTTCACCATTGCCATACCATATCCCCTCACCGCGCGAGAATTGAGCCGCTCCTTTACCGAAGCCTTCAACTCGCACGGTATCTGTAGGAGGGTTGGGATTATCGATGGTGACCCATTCAACTTCCATCGGCTGACCGACTGGGATAGTTTGGCTCGTTCTGTTGTTAGTGTTTACCCCAGATTTGCCCTTAATCTTCAGAGCTTGAAGAATACCTCCAGCTTTGAGATTACCCGGCTGGTTTGGAATAAAGCGATAGAACAGACCATCCCCTCTATCTTCAGTTTGATAAACAATTCCAGTTTCCGGGTCTACGGCAATTGCTTCATGATTGAAGCGACCCATTGCTATGAGGGGGACGGGGTCAACAAGTCCCGATGCATTAGCCGGAACTTCAAAGTTATAGCCGTGTGCCTTTAAATTTATGGGATGTGAGGTGGGAGTTTCAGTCGTTTCTTCACAGCTAATCCACGAACCCCAAGGCGTTGGTCCGCCAGCACAGTTGCGATTGGTACCGGCTAACGAAGCATAATGGCTAATTAGTTCACGATTGGGTCCAACAATTAGGGTAGTGGTGCCACCTCGATTGTTGGAGTCATACTGCTTAGGAGCTGGTGCAATCAGTCCTGGCTTGTTAGTTTCACTTGGGCTGAGTTCGTGATTGCGGACGAGAATAACAGTATTGTTGGAACCAGCAAAAGCCGCCATCCCATCATGATCGCCTGGTACTGGATTACCATCGCTCATAATCTCCCCTGTGCGAGAGAAGGCTCGATACTGAAATCCTTGTGGTAAATCTAATAAGCCATTGGGGTCTTCTATGAGCGGACCATAACCTCCGCCATGAGTTAATAAACCACGGGCTTGTCTGGCATAAAGCGCTTTTAAGGGAGATGCAATAACGGCAGTTGCGGCTCCCGCACCTGCTAAGGTCAAAAACTGACGGCGTGAAAAAGACATTGTGTATCCGGTTTCCGTATCTAGTAGAGAGTTGCTGTCAGCTTTTCGCTGCATTGAACACTCTATTGTTTACTTTCTATTTGTGAATAAGTTGTGAATTAAATTTATTAATATCAATTGAATTTGAATTCAAAATTAAATTTAAAAAATCTCCAAGTTCTTTCTAGGAAAGAGATTTCGGATATTAGTTTCAGAAAACTTTGCTAGGTTTTAGGATTGGGTTTAACCAAAAATTATTCCTTATTTAGCTTAATGATAAACTTCTTTTAAAATAACGATTAATCAAGTTTTTTACAGCACTAGAAGCTGAGGGGAGTAAAATTAGAATGCTCTACAAACCGGAGGAGATGGTGTTTGAGTCTGATGTGCGCCTAGAGCGGATTGCTGCCAGTATTACTACTTCCTCTATCTTTTCCTAAGCATCACTCAATCAATTTCAACAAGGGGACGATGAAGTTTCAGGACTCTCAGGGTATTAAGGAAGGCTTCGCCAACAGGATCACCAAGGGAACACCACTGGATGCTAAGCCCAGAAAGTTATAGGCATTGCGTTATAGCCATCAGCCCTAGTTTGTTAATGGCACAAAACGCTTAGATTCTGGCAGCCATTGCCACGCGCTCTCGTCTGGGTCTTTACTCTTACTCCACTCGGAGAAATTGTTTTTTTTCTTAGCTACGCTTAGCGTAGAACTCTTGACCCCCAATCGCTCTACCAGCTCCGCATGAGTCAGCGAGCTATTGTGTAACTCATCAGTTAACTCGCTGCCTTTGTGTGCCAGATCCTGAGTGACTTCAGCTTCTCCGATGGACTGTGATTCATCTAATCCTTCTTCAGAGATTAGCTCTTCGAGCTGTTTCAACAACAATTCGAGTCGAGAGCGCTTTGAGGGGTTCTCCCACACCTTTAACTTCTTTACCTGCTTAGTAGTCGCATCTATCCGAGCCGCGAATTCTCCTTGTTCGGGCGGCGGTTGAGAGGCTCTGACTCGCTCTCGAATTTGACTCAAGGAGAGAGAAGAAGCGCTCGCCTCTTCCAGTAGATCCTGTCGCTCCGATTCCGACTCGAATTTGGCTATCTGCTTGGCTTTAGTGTATTCAATTCGTCCCGCTCGGAGCGCCTCTAGAATGTCAGCAGGGAGATTGAGAAGGGGCAAGCGGTTGGAGGTGAAAGATTCCCATGACATCCGCCCCAAAGACTCAAATACCGACTGGATAATTGCCAATTCCGATGGTGCTGACTCTCCTTCCGGTTGTCCCATAACGTTATGGGACAATTTCTTCCGTTTGATTTCTTTCTGCAACCGCTGAAGCAATAAAGTCACCTCAGCCGTAGAAGAGTCAAGAGTAATAGCCAGCAGTTCCAAGATTCCTTCGGTTTCTTCAACGGGGTTAAGGTCTTCCCGTTGCAGGTTTTCCATCAAGGCAAACCGTACTGCTTCGGAATCGCTCATCTCCCGGATAACTGCCGGAATATCGGTTAACCCGGCTGCTTTCGCCGCTCGATACCGTCTCTCACCTGCTACTAGCTCATACTTGTCTCCAAAAGGTCTGACCAGAATCGGCTGAAGGACTCCATCTTTTTTGACCGACTCCACGAGCGCTCGCATGGCTTCGGGAGCAAAATACCGACGCGGTTGAGTTTGGGAAATGATGAGACTCGCCAACGGCACTGTACTCGTGGAAGGAACGGCTTCATCTGCATCATTAAACAGCGTCACGTTTCTCAATCGTCTTGCCTCTGGTTTAGGGGACTTCCTCATAGCGATTCAACGACCTGTGCGATTCGGTCAAAAATTTGCAAAATCTCAGGATTCTTCTTGGGGCAGAGCGCTAAGGGCATTCCGTACTCCGTCGCCTCAGCCAAAGCCGTTGCCCGTGGAACGGTCGGCAGAATGGGTCCAACAGATGCTAGTTGTTCTTGAACAATTTGCAACGTCCTTCGGTCTAGCGAATTACTGGCGGAATACAAGGTGGGCAGGAAACCCGCAAACGTCAATTCCGTATTAAGCCGCCTTTTTACCTTGTACACGGTCTTCAGCAACGATTCTGTACCGAGCAAGGCTTTGTACTGACATTGGACGGGAACCAGAACATGAGTAGAGGCAACTAAGCTAATTTGGCTCAAGATTCCCAAACTGGGAGGACAATCGACCAAAATAAAATCATAGTCAAAAAGCCGAGGTGCAAGAATATCTTTCAGTCGGAACTCTCGCTGTTCCGCAAAGATTAACTCTTGTTCGGCATTGGCTAGCAGCAGGTTAGCTGGCGCTAAGTCTATGCCGTGTAAATCCTTATGGATAGGGAGCGGCTTATCGACTTCATCCTCTTCAGGCACTAAAGCCGTGTAAATCGTCTCCTTCAAGTCCGCTGGCTCTAGTCCCATGAACGAAGTTAGTGAAGCTTGGGGGTCCATATCTACCACCAGGACGCGGTGGCGACGTAGGAAAAGGTGATAGCCGAGATTTTGGGTGGTCGTAGACTTCCCCACACCACCCGCCTGATTGAACAGTGCAATCACTTTAGTCAAAGCTCTTGACTCCTGTGAGACTGGACTGACTCTACATTACTGTGCTGCGTCATCTCATTTGTAGGATTTTAAGAAACTTGCCGATAGTAGGTAGCTTGCAGGTTATCAAGCAATGAATGCGAAAATCAATCTAGTGTTGAGGTATTCTCTGTTGTCCAAGAACAACTACAGCGAGCTAAAATTCCCTAATCCCGCTTTTTAAAAGGAATCTCCAAGTTTTGCACAGCGCGACGCTTGGTTTCTTCTCCCCGGCGATCGTACTTAGCTGTAACTGTTGGTGACGTATGACCCGCTAACTTTTGCACCGTAACAATATCGACCCCGGCATCCAGCAAATCCGAGCAGAACGTCCGGCGAAAGTCGTGAGCCGAGAAGGAATCCACACCCGCTTGCAGAGCACGTCTCTTCAATATCCTCAATACCGCATCAGAGGTCATGGGTCGCAGAGTCACTTGCCCCCAGCGGTGGATTGGACACAGCAGAGGTCCTGGTGCATTGCCTCTTATTGCCAGCCACTGTTCCACAATCGCACACGCTCCAGTTGGCAGATAAACCCGGCGATATGCCCCTCTCTTTGCCTTATGAACCTCAAGAGCGCCGGTGCTGGAGTCAAAGTCTTTTAGTTCCAAATTGACCACCTCATTGCGCCTTAACCCCCCACCGCGCAAGATAGCTATCAGGGCTGCATCTCTGACATCAATCGTTCTTGCACCCTCTTTTTGACACGCCTCCATCAGAGCCGCAATCTCATCACCCTTGAGAGCACGTCCCCTGAGCTTCCTGGGGGGTGTATCAATCCGAGGCAGGTCAATTGCCGCTTCATAGTCCTCTGCCTCAATTAGCTTTAGCTTCCTCGCCTCCTTCAACACCCGCCGCAACGCACACAGCATCTTCTCACAAGTCGCCGGAGCCAACCGCTGCATTAGCGCCGCCCTAACTGCCGCCGTATGCTGATAGCGCAGTGCCGCCCAATCTAGATTCATCGCATCGCACTCGCCATCGGTTAGCAAGTACGCGATCGCATCCAGGGCGTGGCGCATCGTCGGACGAGACCCCTCACTCAGTCCAGACAGATACACCGCCGCTGGATGAAGAGTCAGCGGCACGAGTTCAGTAAGGAAGAGGTGATGGGGAGCCTCAACAGAGGGCGGGTCGCGCATTAAGTCCCTGGAAGTGAGCTTCTCAAGAGTTCATTGAACCATGAGAGGAGCAAAAACCCAAGGTGGACTCTCTAGGAGTATCCTATTGACAAGCACTCCGGAGGATTTGGCTGTGAAGCTCATCACTGTGTTTTCAACTACACTCCGGGTCAACGGGACTGGGAACTCAGACATGAAATTCTTGACCAGTTCCGGGCTATTCCCGGAGGGTGGGACTAGATCATTAATGGACTAGAGCAAATCTTTAAATATCCAATCGACTTTGAACAAGAGGAGATGGAATACCCGCACCCCCTCCTAGAACCCCTACTTAGTCTCTCCCTTGTGGCGCTTCTGAAGCCGGGTCAATGTAGCGATAAGCTTCCTACTATTACACAGTGTAAAAGCTCAAAGCCCCATTCTTTCGTTAAAAGGTGGGAAAACCGCCGTTTTTTCTCGACTTATTGAGAACATACCCCGGTTTGTTGCAATTGGAATTTTATCTGCAAACCAAGACCCTATGGGTAGACCTGTCGTAGGAATTGAGGGATTGTAGGAATAAATCAAAACGATTGTGCGATTGTCGGTTTCAGTTAGTATCCCCAGAAAACTTGACTAACTTAGAGGATTCCTTAATGTCCCCATCCCAATCATTACCTCCCTTGTTTAGCGATGCCCCAATCGCCTTGGTACCCGCGCACATCATTGCAGAATTCCCCGTCAACACGTTTCTGGAGAGCATTGTCGTCGATGCCAATAATACGCTGTTCATCACGAACCACTATGACGGCGAAATTATTCGCATCGGTGCAGATGATGTTCCGATAACCCATGCCACAGTTCCTGGCAAAGCCACGGGGCTGGCTTTTGCGCCAGATGGCACCCTCTTGCTGACGGGTTGGGATGCGATTGATACTCCCGTTGTTTGGCAGGTTTCTTTACAAGGAACTGTGGATGTACTTGTGACATTGCCCGATGCCCTCTTTTTGAATGGTCTTACCCATCTGACAGACTCTCTCTACTTGATTGCCGACTCGTATCGAGGTGCAATTTGGGAACTGGATGTCGCTCAGGGCAGCGGACGGATTTGGCTAGAACATCCCCTTCTGGCACGGGCAACGCCTGAAAACCCAACCCCGGCTGTGAATGGACTCAAAATCTTTGACAGAGTTCTGTATGCCTCAAATACGCAGAACGCTCAACTTGTGCGAATTCCACTCCAGGCGCATCAACCGGGTGAACCGGAAGTCTTTGTGCAAAACGCCAATATTGATGATTTTGCCTTCGATCAAGCTGGAAATCTCTACGGCACAACGCACGTCTTCAATAGCGTGGTGAAGGTTGCCCCCGATGGCCACCTCACCACCATCGCCCAAGCCGAACAAGGGATGACTGGTACGACGGCAGTTGCCTTTGGGCGCTCGCCCTCCAATCAAACCTATCTCTACGTGACGACTAATGGTGGTATGTCGCTGCCTCCATCTACTGGCATTGAACCTGCCAAAGTTGTCCGTCTGGACGTGGGTGTTGAAGGTTTACCATTGCTATAAATTCTTTAGGAATCCTTCCGAGTACACGCCTGATTCGCCTGTCACGGTAGATGTCGGGAAGAAAATCAAAACCGGCTGTGAGGACAGCCTTTGAGGGGTAAAGGTAGCAGGCAACCAAGTGCTTAGCAAAGCCTGAAATACATACCCGGAAGCTGTCAGATGTCGGGAAGTTGCGGGAAAACGACAGTTGGCGAACCCATATTGAAGCTGCCAGAGGGTATTAGCATCATGCATATGCTAACTTCATCGCTCAGTTGCTCCACAAAATTTTGAGCTTCTCCCTGATGCCTCTTGATATCGTAATCAGACATTAGTTTCCTTTAACCAACATGGCAGTTGATAGACATTCTGCTAAGCACTTCAGGCTCTACAGAGGGCAAGTGCGATCACGCCCTTGTCTAGTAGGTCTTGCCCAATTGCAAATGTAGAACTTAATTCAATATATTTATCTGCTTTTAGGTAGAGAGATAAATACGAACTAGATTAGAATATCAATAATGTACTACAACGTACAATAGGAGCCTTGATCAATTTCTGTAGGTTCCTCAGTCCGGTGTCTTTTCACTGGCGGAAATGTTGTTGTATAGAGTAGATGAATCGAATGATTCCAATAGATGAATGTGAAAAGCTGCATCCAGAACAATGGGTAAAAGTTTACGAAGTTCTCCACGAGCAATGCGATTACATAATCACTTGTCAAGTCCACCAACTCGATTGTGTATTTTCAGGATATAAAAAAATTTGGTGGGATGGTTTTGTTCTGGAACCGACTAATGAGGAGGGACAGCTTATACCAATCGAAAAGGCATTGTTACGGTAACATCTTCCCGTTGCCAGGTGGTAACCCAATTACTACCTGTGTACCGAAGAAAACTCCTGAGCCGTAAAACCTAAACACTTAATATATATTCGGAACAATCCCCTAACAAAAGGTGAATAATACATCGGGAAAAGAGAATAATTGAAATGTTTGGGATAGGTCTGATTAAGTTACCTTCACTCAGGGTTGATACTTAATTGTTCTCGTCTTCTGGCAAAATCCCTAATGCATAACAGCTGCCTTCTAATTGTTTCCACAAAACCTCAATTAGTTCGTAAGCTTCTTGAGCAGACAGCTTCCCCTTACTCTGTAAGTTACTGATCTGACCAACCCGTTGTGAAAAATCTTGTAGGTTGGCATTGAAGACTAAATTTTGTGGTGTGAAGTGACCGTGGTAAGGCTTTTTACGATAACTAAAACTATATGAGTCAGAAGGCTGTTCCATAACGTTACGTTATTCAAAATAAAATCGAAGAGTCAAGTTTAAATTAAGTTTGAAAGGAATTCCCTTTTCACGCTTTGGGAAATCTAAACCGCTTCCCGATTCAAGTGCCTTGGGCAACGGCGCTTCAAGAATGCTTCTGCTTCTTCTGGATAAAGATTAGCTTGAGGTACACCACCAACGAATAGTAACCATCTATCTTTTACTTGCTGCAATTCCCATCTTGCTGTTTTTTGAGGGGGAAGAATTTTACAGTTGCCGAATGAATCGCGTTCGTAGGTACATCCACAGGATGAAGCTTGATCTAATAGGCTCTGAAGCATCACACTTAATTGTTATTAATCACTAGAATAACTATCCCCTCCCCTGGCATTTTTCGGTATCTTTCTAGGGTGAGAGGTCTTGTAGTTTTTGTGAAATTGGTGCATAATTACAATGCTTAGTCACTTCATGGAAGTAGACTTTGCTTATTAAGAAAAGTAAATTTAATAAAAACTCTTAGTTTTATTTGGGTATACCTTCACTTTCTCAAGCTCTGTGTGTTCACAGGGCTTTTTTATTGGGTAGGAGGAAATAATCGAGTCTTGAGGGCAGTTGTAATTGATTGATTTTCCACAAAAAAAGGTAGCTCCCCATTACCGAAGTCCAAGGAGAGCCTACCACTGATGAAATCTTATCAATATTAATCTAGCTCGAAGTGTCTTGCTATATGTAGCAATTAAGGTTTGCTGAAATGCGGCTTCTGGCACACGGGTTGTCTGGATAAAATATCTCAATTCCCCTTCCACATTTAGCCCCATCGGCACCCACCAGTAGATCGTAGTGAACCGAATTAGAGGATTTTTCCCCTCAGCGAGTGGGAAGACTCTCGGATGTCGGGAACGTGGAAAGCCGACAGCTCGCACAGTCCCAAAAAATCACCATTTTTTGATACTGTCTCCACCTGGCTCTCGACTACCCCTTTCCGCCTGAAAATCTGTACCAACAACTCGTAACTTTATCTATGTCCCTAAAACCCCATCTTTCTATCTTTTTGGGACGTTGTAGGCATCAGACCCTTATCAAAAATATTTCTTAAGACTCCGCCTAAAGAGCATTAGCGTAGTAACAAATTTGTTACTACAGTTGAGCAACTGATAATCTTTGTTTCCATAACCTATTCAATCAGACAACAGCTGTCAGATAACAAATTATTTGTCGCTATTAACACATTAGTATCGTTAATCCAAAAACCTTTCAAATCTTTTACAATAGGGGCTTTGGGCTAAGTAACATTTTGGTAGGAATCCCTCTACAACCGATAGATTGTTTTAACTTCAGCTTTTCTTTATCCAGATATATCTAAGGTTTGGTAGTGATAGAAGCGCCTAACGACAACAATTTCTGAAGACAACAAATAATATGTTATTCGACAAGAGATCATGCAGGTAAATTGCAAATTCTACTTTAGCAGTCAGATACAAGATGGAAATTGCAACGGGCAGGATTTTATTGTTTGACCTTAACTCTCAAGCAACTCTTAACCAGATTATAAGTCTAATTTAACTTTAAGTTCGCTTTCTTTTAACTAAATAGTTTCAGACTAAGGAGGAATTCATCTAAACATCTATATAAATAAAAAAATCCCTGGAGATTTCCAGGTAGTCAAGATGCAACTAACCTCCAATCCGACTGCTGTAGAAGTCATAAATCTCACTAAGACTTTCAAAGGCAGGCAAGCGCTCAAGCAAGTAAGCTTCAAGATTAAAGATGGAGAAATGGCTGCCTTGGTTGGTGCATCCGGCTCTGGTAAGTCTACTCTCCTGCGTAACATTAATGGGTTACAGGAAGTAACGGAGGGGAGTGTCAAAATTTATGGGACTTCGCTGCAAGTTAATGGACGGCTTCACTCAAAAGTTCGAGTGCTACGCAGCCAGATGGGTTTTATTTTTCAGCAGTTTAATTTAGTTAATCGACTCACCGTTCTTGATAATGTATTAGTTGGAGGTCTCTCACAAGTCTCCTTAACACGCTCAGCTCTCCGCTTATTTACGCGGGAAGAGAAAGAGCGAGCGCTAATTGCTTTAGAGCGTGTTGGCATTTTGGAGCAAGCCTATAAGCGAGCTTCTTTGCTTTCAGGCGGTCAACAGCAACGAGTGGCGATCGCTCGTTGCTTGATGCAGGGAGCCAAGATCATTCTTGCGGATGAACCCATTGCCTCTCTCGACCCAGAATCAGCCCGCAAAGTGATGGAACTTCTCACCAGTCTCAATCGAGACAATGGTATCACTGTCATTACATCTCTGCATCAAATTCAAATGGTTCGACGCTATTTTGAGCGTACTGTTGCTTTAAAAGATGGAGCCGTTGTTTTTGATGGTTCAATTGACGAACTCAATGATCGTAAATTAGACAGCATTTATGGTGCCGCTGTTGAAGAGCTTGTTCTACGCGGTCACGGAGAAATTCCTGTATAAAAAAAGCCTTACCCCTACTGAGGTTAAATCCTGCATTTATCACTCATTACCCAAGAAGAAATTATTAGGGAACTAATCATGCTAAGAAGATCGTTTTTCAAAAGAGCGTCTTTATTCGTCTTATCGTTGACAGCTGCTAAAGTTTTGGCAAGTTGTGCTTCAAATCCAACCAATTCCAACCAAACTACAGCGGCTAATTCACCAACCAGCGACCCGCAAGAACTAACATTTGGCATCATTTCTACAGAATCTCAAGCCAACCAAAAGCCAAAATGGGAACCATTCGTGGCTGCCATGTCCAAGGAAATTGGCATACCAGTGAAGGCGTTTTATGTAACTCAGTACTCTGGTGTTATTGAGGGGATGCGCTTCAAGAAAGTCGATGTAGCATGGCTTGGAGGAAAATCCTACATAGAGGCAGCTAAAACGGCTGACGCTGAAGCCTTTGCCTATATGCTTACTGACAAAGGCGAAGAAGGTTACTACAGCCACTTAATCACCAACAAAGACAATTCAATTGCTACTGAAGCAAAAGCGATGGGTGGCGACAAGTATGTTGTCCAGAATGCTAAAAATTTAACGTTCGCTTTTAACGATCCTGAATCAACATCTGGCTTCTTAGTGCCAAGCTATTATGTTTTTGCATCCAATAATGTTAACCCTAAAGAAGCTTTTAAAAAGCTGTTTTTTGCAGGCTCTCATGAAGCAACTGGTATGGCTGTAGCCAGCAACAAAGTGGATGTTGCTACCAACAGCAGTGAAGCTCTAATCAACTTGGAAGAAAGCAATCCAGAAGCACGAAAAAAAATTGAGGTAATTTGGACTTCTCCCCTAATCCCTAGTGACCCTATCGCTTACCGCAAAGACTTGCCAGACGGGTTGAAGGAGAAAATTCGTAACTTTTTTTACAACTACAAAGAGAAATCAGTTCTGGAACCTTTACAGTCTTCCGGATTTAAAGCAACTGACGATAAGCGTTGGAATACTATTCGAGAACTTGAGTATGCCAAAGATCTTCTTGAACTAGAGGCGAACAAAGAGATAAAGCCAGCCGAGAAAGAACAAAAAATGGCTGAGCTTAAGAAAGAATTAGAGGCATTGAAAGCGGCTAAGTAAACTTCAGTTCAAGCCTCTAACCCCTTCAAATACAGGAATGGGTGACTTTTTTATCATCAGAAAAACTTCTTCTCCTGCGGATGAATCCAGTATGCACGGATATCCTCAAAATTTAGAGACTTCCAGTGATTATCCAAACTCTCCTTCTCCGGCTGTGAAGGAAATGTTGGAGGCAGAGGGAAAGCGAATCACTACGGTGCGCTGGCTGTATCTATTAGCAGCTGTAGCGATACTAATTACCTCTTATCTCCAAAGCGAGATTAATCCGTTGGGACTGTTCCAAGACAGTCAAAATATGAGTACCTATCTTGCCTCATATTTTCCACCGGATTTTTCCTACTGGCGCACCTATCTTGCCGATACGCTGATTACCCTTTCGATGGGAATTTGGGGCACTTTACTGGCAGCTGTAGTGGCGGTGCCTATCTCGGTATTAGCATCGGAAAATATCAGTCCTGTCTGGATCGTTCAACCCACACGCCGCATCATGGATGCGATGCGTGCCATCGATCCAATGGTTTTTGCTCTAGTATTTGTCTCAGCGGTTGGTCTTGGTCCCTTTGCTGGGGTTTTAGCGTTGTTTGTTAATACTACTGGAACTCTAGGCAAGCTCTTTTCTGAGGCAGTTGAGGCGATTGAGCCAGGACCAGTAGAGGGCATCCGCGCTACTGGTGCTGGCAAAGTTCAAGAAATTCTGTTTGGCGTTTTACCGCAAGTAATGCCCTTGTGGACATCCTTTACTCTATACCGTTTTGAAGCAAATGTTCGTTCAGCTTCTGTACTAGGAATTGTTGGCGCAGGAGGAATTGGTGTATCTCTCTATCAAAGTTTTGGAGCATTTGACTACGGGAAGGTTTGTACCATTTTACTCATCCTTGTAGCAGCTACGACTTTGATTGACACGCTCTCTGCTAAGGTGCGTAATCAGTTGGTTTGAGGTGTAGCTTCTAGAAACATTTTCAAACTCTACTACCAAGCTGCTATTTGCACTTAAAATAATATCTGCTTGATAGAAATAGCCTGAGTCAGTTTCAAAGCGTGTTCTCAAACACTAATTCCATGCGATCGCCTCGAAAACGAGTCACTCCATATTGAATAATTCTGCCATGCTGATCCACATTAACGGACTCTGCTAGAAGAATTGGATGATTTAGGGGGAACTCAAGGAGTCGCGCATCTTGCCGCTTAACCAGGCGAGCCGAAATTCGCGTACTCCGACGAATGTGGTCACAGTTGTAGATTTCACGCAACATTTGGGAGATAGAACGGGCTTGTTGACAATGAATCAGAATGTCAGGGAATAGGGATAAGGGAAAGTAACTGGTTGAGACACTAATTGGCTGATCATCTGCTAAACCGAGTCGTTCACTTAGTCCAACTGGGCTTCCTATCTTTATTTCAAGGGCTTCAGCAACAGCTGATTTTGCAGGAATCTCAAGCGATCGCAATACTTTAAAACTCGCTTCGTGACCTTGAGCCTTGAGGGTTTCGTTATATCGCACTCGCTTACCAATGGGGTAGCGGATTACCGCGTTGGCGATAAAAGTACCGCGACCTTGGTCAACCAGTAACAGACCTTCAGACTTCAGCAAACTGATGGCTCGGCGCAGAGTATGACGATTGACACCGAAGCGGAGTGAAAGTTGTTGTTCTGTCGGCAGTTTATCCCCAGCCTTATAGATACCGTCATTAATGTTTTGACGCAGTTCATCAGCAATCTGTACATAAACCGGATTTTCAGAGTTGTTCGCCATCTTTAATCTTTTACAAAAAAAATTTATTGGAAATTTTTAAGAGACGCGGTATAGTTAGGTGACATTGATTTGTATAGACATCTATACAAATATACAATTGGTTGAGTCTTTCAGGACAAAAGGCTGGGTATGAACTCTCCCAAAGAAAGACAGTTATGGATGGCAACACTAGCCAAGGCTCCCCTAGAACAATTGGCAAAAGCTGTGGGCGCTTTGGGTGAATTGCCGAGTTATCAACAGTTGCGTCCACCAGAAATTGGTTTAGCGATGGTACGAGGTCGTGCGGGTGGCACAGGTCAGCCGTTCAACTTAGGTGAGATGACGATAACGCGCTGTGTGGTGCGGATCGACATTCAACACCAAGAGTCGAGCGTTGGTTTTGGTTACGTGGCGGGGCGATCACGTCAACACGCCGAACTCGCTGCTGTCTGTGATGCCCTAATGCAGTTACCCAGTTGGAGAGATAAAGTCCAAACTCACGTCATCGAACCGCTACAAGCGATCGCTGCTCACCACCAAGACATCCATAAACGCCAAACGGCAGCAACAAAAGTGAACTTCTTTACCTTGGTTAGGGGGGAATGAGTGATGATTCAAGTTCCTCAACTACCTGGTTTTAAAAACCCTGTTCATGACGCACAAACCACATTCCGCAACCTACTGGAAGCCCTCGCGAATCCTGGTAGTCAACATCAAATTACTGCTTTAGTTGAAGCACCAGCGGGGTTAAATTCAGCTTGTGCCGCTGCCTGCCTGACGCTATTAGATCTAGAAACTCAGGTTTGGTTGCAACCCACTATTGAAGAGGAAGTAAAAAATTGGTTGTTGTTCCATAGTGGCTGTGAATTTACTACGAAGCCAAATACAGCGAATTTCGCCATTATTAACCACTGGCAATCTATGCCTTCTTTATCTGTCTTTAATCAAGGCACAGATGAAGAGCCTGAAGCTTCAACGACGTTATTGATACAGGTGGAAAACTTTGAATCGGGTAAACCAGTAAATCTGAGTGGGCCTGGGATTGAGAAAACGCGATCGCTTACCGTTCACAGTCTAAACTCTGCTTTCTGGGAGGGTTTAACCAACAATATCCACAATTATCCCTTAGGGGTCGATATCTTTCTTTTCACTAGAAATACCGTCGTAGGTTTACCCCGCACCACAAGAGCAAACAGGAATAAATCGTTGAAGATTTAAACCAACCTTCAACCTTCAACTTCCAAACCTTCAACCTTCCAACTTTTTAATATGCCTTATGTAGCCGTTAAAGGTGGAGAACAAGCGATCGCCAATGCAGAAACCTTACTGCAATCTCAGCGTCGGGGCGATCCTTCTATCCCAGAAATCTCTGTAGATCAGATTGAACAACAGCTAGCGCTGGCTGTAGACCGAGTGATGTGTGAAGGAAGTCTATACGACCGAGAATTAGCAGCACTGGCAATTAAGCAATCACGCGGGGATTTAGTGGAAGCCATCTTCTTATTACGTGCTTATCGCACAACCTTACCGCGTTTCTACTTCAGTGAGCCGATAGATACAAGCTCGATGAACATTCATCGTCGCATTTCGGCAATATTCAAAGACGTTCCAGGGGGTCAATGTCTCGGTCCTACCTTTGATTACACTCACCGATTAATTGACTTCAAACTAGCAGCAGAAGGCGATGTCCCAATTGCCACCCAACAAGACTATGAAGAGGAAGCGACACCAAGGGTCATTGATACGTTAGACCAAGAAGGGCTGATACAGGATGAAATCGCCGATGATAGTCAGCCAGTATTTGACCTCACCCGCGAACCCATGACCTTTCCTGCTAGTCGTGATGCGCGGCTGCAAAATTTAGCAAGGGCTGATGAAGGTTTTTTGCTCTCTCTCGCCTATTCCACTCAACGTGGTTATGGGAGAAATCATCCCTTTGCGGGTGAAATTCGCATGGGGGAGGTGGAGGTGGTGATTTGTCCGGAAGAGTTGGGATTTGAAGTAGCGATCACAGATATCACCATTACTGAAGTGCAAATGGTGAATCAATTCACTGGAAATAAAGAAATGCCGCCGCAATTTACACGCGGCTACGGATTGACGTTTGGACACAACGAACGCAAAGCCATGTCGATGGCGATGGTCGATCGAGCGATGCGTGCTGAAGAGTTTGGGGAAGAATCTCTCTCACCCGCGCAAAACATTGAGTTTGTGATGTACCACTCCGATAACGTTGAGGCGCAGGGTTTTGTGCAGCATTTAAAACTACCGCATTACATCGACTTTCAAGCCGAACTGAGTTTGGTGCGAAAAATGCGACAAGAGCAGTCAGGAGTCAGGAGTCAGAAGTCAGAAGCCAGCAATCAAGAAAGCGGTACATCAAACACTGTTAAACGCCAAGCTCCCCAACTTCTTCAAGAAGTCGGGGAGATGAACAGCCCAAGTTTGTAACTTAAAGGATTGCTAGAGTCATGCTTAATCCTGATACGGACAACGGACAACAAACAACAGACGAAGTTGGTTTCAACTTTGCCTACCTGGATGAGCAAACGAAACGCTCAATTCGTCGCTCATTACTCAAAGCAGTTGCCATTCCCGGACATCAAATCCCATTTGGTTCTAGAGAGATGCCGATGTCTTATGGTTGGGGTACGGGTGGCATCCAGGTTACAGCATCAATCATTGGCAAAAAAGATGTATTAAAAGTCATCGATCAAGGGGCAGATGACACGACCAATGCCGTTAACATTCGCCGTTTCTTTGGCAGAGTCTGCGGCATTGAGACAACAGAAAGCACTCTTGAAGCAACTATTATTCAAACCCGCCATCGCATTCCAGAAACGCCTCTACGAGACGGGCAAATTATGGTTTATCAGGTGCCGATTCCTGAACCTTTGCGCTGGTTGCAGCCTTCCCAGACCGAAACCCGCAAAATGCACGCCTTAGAAGAATACGGGGTGATGTACGTAAAGCTCTACGAAGACATTACTCAGCATGGTCATATCGCCACCTCCTATGACTATCCCGTAATGGTGCATGACCGATATTTGATGAGTCCTAGCCCTATCCCTCGGTTTGATAATCCCAAGATGAATATGAGTCCTGCTCTACAACTGTTTGGAGCTGGACGAGAAAAACGGATTTATGCAATTCCACCTTATACAAACGTAAAGAGCTTGGATTTTGAGGACTATCCTTTCACCGTTGAAAGCTGGGATAAATTCTGCGAGTTTTGCGGTTCAAAAGATAGTTATTTAGATGAAGTTGTACTGGATAACCAAGGCAACCGGATGTGGATTTGCTCGGATACTGACTACTGCAATCAGCATAAGTCATCTATTGCAAATCAAAATGGACGACAAAAAACGAACAACGGGCATAAAGCTGATAGTTAATGATGAAATCTTTACTGACTGTTCATCAACTGCAAAAGAGCTTTGGTTCAATACAAGCCTGTGACAATGTCTCTTTTGATCTTTATCCTGGTCAAGTCCTTGGTATTGTTGGGGAATCGGGTTCTGGTAAAACCACGCTGCTCAATTGTCTTGCCGGTCATATAGCAGTCGATACAGGAGCGATCACTTATCGTAGCCGTAACGATGAGCTTTTAGAGTTATCCAAGCTTTCCGAAATTCGTCAACGCCAATTGATGCGAACAGAATGGGGCTTTGTCCATCAAAACCCTCGTGATGGTCTGCGGATGCGGGTGAGTGCAGGGGCGAATATAGGCGATCGCTTAATGGATATTGGGGCACGTCACTACGGCAATATTCGCGCCAATGCCATGCACTGGCTGACTCAAGTAGAAATTGACTCAAACCGGATCGATGCGCTACCCAGCACCTTCTCTGGAGGAATGCAGCAACGCTTGCAACTGGCGCGTGTATTGGTCAGTCAACCACGTTTGGTGTTAATGGATGAGCCAACGGGCGGTTTAGATGTGTCTGTGCAAGCCCGGTTGCTGGATTTGATTCGGAATTTAGTCCGAAATCTGCATCTGAGTGTCATCCTGGTAACCCACGACATTGGGGTGGTGAGACTGCTAGCCCATCGCCTGATCGTGATGCAAAAAGGGCAAATCGTGGAACAGGGACTCACCGATCAGGTTTTGGACGATCCACGTCATCCCTACACCCAATTGCTTGTCAGCGCGACGCTAATCCCATAAGAAGGTTGGAATCATGCAAACTGCGATCGCCACAGACATAGAAACTCTCCTCAAAGCCGAAAACCTTAAGAAGGGCTTTACCTTGCACACTCAAAATGGAATTCATTTATCTGTTTTGTCAAACCTCTCGTTGGTGGTGAAAGCGGGTGAATGTGTTGCTCTGACAGGTGCAAGTGGTTCTGGTAAATCTACCTTGATGCGCTGTCTGTATGGGAATTATCGAGTGGATAGTGGCTCGATTTGGGTCAAACACGGGGGTGACTGGGTGGATTTAACTCGCACCGAACCGCATCAGCTACTGGCTATCCGTCAGACCACAATTGGCTATGTCAGTCAGTTTCTGCGAGTCATCCCACGAGTCCCTGCTTTAGATGTAGCCGCTGAACCCCTACTGGAACTAGGCATGGAGCTAAATGAGGCTCGTGAAAAAGCTGCCCAAATGTTTGCCCGTTTAAATCTACCAGAGCGTTTGTGGAGTGTTTCACCAACCACTTTTTCGGGAGGGGAAAAACAACGAGTTAATATTGCCCGTGCATTGTTGGTCAATTATCCGATTCTGTTATTGGATGAACCAACTTCGGCTTTAGATGCAACAAACGCCTCTGTTGTGATTGGCTTGCTCCAAGAATGCAAAGCAGCAGGTTGCGCCATAATTGGCATTTTTCATGATGAAGAGGTACTTACACAAGTCTGCGATCGCCAACTCAGTTTTGGAAGTAGTCATTAACCCTTAGCCATCAGCACTATGGATGAGCAAATTTATACTAATTATCGTCTCCAACTCCCCAATGAAGAGGTTGTTGGCACCCTTGTCGTTAGAGATGGTTTAATTGCTGATATTCAGCCCGATGTAACGTTCATAGGTCAAGATGGTCAGGGCGATTATTTAATGCCAGGGCTGATTGAACTTCATACTGACAATTTAGAACGATGTATGTCTCCTCGTCCTGGGATTCAATGGCCAATGGAGTCGGCTGTTGTGTTTCACGACAGGCAGTTAGTTAGTGCCGGGGTAACGACAGTTTTTGATGCGATCGCACTTGGCGATGTCTTCCCTGGTTCTCTCCGGATGACTCATTTCGGTGGGATGATTGATGCTTTACATCAAGGACAACTAGCAGGTCGTTTTGCTGCTGACCATCGGCTACATTTACGATGTGAAGTTTCTTACAAAGATGTTGTTTCTATTACAGAAGAG
The DNA here is from genome assembly GCF_059505465.1 of Symplocastrum torsivum. Lineage (NCBI taxonomy): Bacteria > Bacillati > Cyanobacteriota > Cyanophyceae > Oscillatoriales > Microcoleaceae > Symplocastrum > Symplocastrum torsivum. The sequence goes on from NZ_JCACKQ010000029.1 coordinate 43,666, forward strand.
TATATAGATAATCCCCTGTTATCACTAATTTCTCTAATGGATCATACTCCCGGTCAGCGTCAGTTTGTCAATATTGAAAAGTACAAGCAATATTACACGGGTAAACACGGAGTTCCTCTATCTGAAATGGATGCCTTTATTCAACGAAGGCAGCTAGAACAACAGCAGTATGGGGAGAAAAATACGGCTAGTTTAGTTCAGCTGGTAAAGTCGAAAAACGTTGCGATCGCGAGTCACGATGATGCAACAATAGCTCATGTCCAAGAAGCCATAGAAAACGGAGCAATGATTGCCGAATTCCCCACAACTCTAGAAGCCGCTGCTGAAGCAAACAAACAGGGCTTAAAAATTTTGATGGGCGCACCCAATATTGTCCTCGGTCGGTCTCACTCTGGCAACATCTCAGCAATGGAGTTAGTACAAAGGAATCAGGTAGATATCTTTTCGTCAGATTACGCCCCTCATAGCCTTCTACAAGCGGTTTTTAACATCGCGCAAAAGATGGCTAAACCGCTTTATCAAAGTATTAAGTTAGTTGCCACTAACCCAGCCAAAGCTGTGAATCTACTTCATGACCGAGGAAGTCTTGAAGTAGGCAAACGAGCTGACCTAATTACTGTACATGATGATGGAGTTGTGCCTCGTTTAACTTCAGTCATGGTTCAGGGGCATCGTGTAGCTTGATAGAGGATTGAGAACTGGGTTAATAATTTTTATCTTCTTTTAAAAAGCCAGTGATAGTTATCTAACAACTGACAACTAACAAGGGAAAACTGCTTAAATGCTAGAGAAACCAACGGCTATTCAGGGAGCAGATGTGCTGACATCGCTCGGCTGGTTAAAAGACACTACAGTAGTCATCGAGGAGGGTAGGTTTGTCAGTATTGAACCACTTACCAGCCCTAAGGGAGCTACATTAGTTGATGCTCGTGGATTGCAAATGTTACCGGGCATTATTGATTTACACGGTGATGCCTTTGAACGGATGATCAGTCCACGTCCGGGAATTAGCTTTCCTCTACCAATGGCGATCGCAGAAAATGACTGCAACCTAATCGCAGCAGGAATTACTACATTCTTTTATTCGATTACTGACTCCTACGAACCCGGGTTAAGAAGCCGAGATATGGCTCGACAAATCATTGAGTTTATCGGAGAAAAAAATCAACAATCTCTCAGCTGCGACAGTCGCATTCATATCCGGCATGAACAAGCCAATATTGAAGGACATGAGGAGTTATGTGGTTGGTTAGAAGCAGGGCAAATCGATTTACTCTCACTGAATGATCATCTGCCACCAAGGGACAATGAGAAGAAACTCGTTCGACATTTCAAATCATTGCGGCTTCGCTTCACGATGTCAGAAACGGAAATGAGAGCGTTAGTGGAGCGGATGCAATCAGCGAGAGAGCAAGGAAGCCCGCAGGTAGAGCAACTGGTTGCAATTGCTCACAAGTATGAAATTCCTATTGCTTCCCACGATGATGATACAGAGGAAAAAGTAGCGTTGAGTGCAAAGCGTGGAATTGCGATCGCGGAGTTTCCCGCCACGATTGATTTGGCAGCCAAGTCCCGTAATTTTGGTGCTGCTGTATTGATGGGTGCCCCTAATCTAGTCAGAGGTGGCTCTCATGTTGGGTATATGAGTGTTGCTGATGCTGTCCAGAAGGGCGTTTTAGATGCTCTTTGCTCAGACTATCATTATCCTTCTCTGTTTCATGCCCCCTTCAAGCTTGCGGAGTTGGGCTTAATGGCATTTGAACAAGCTTGGGAGCTAGTTTCCCTCCTACCTGCTACGGCTGCGGGAATTGGGGACTCACCAACGTCTTCACAGAACACTTTCCGCAAAGGCAGGATTGCTATAGGTTGGGATGCCGATTTTCTCCTAATTACTCCTGGTAACTCTTTACCCTCTGCCATTACTGGCGTCTATGTAGCTGGACAAGAAGTAGCTCGCTATGCCTGAAAAGCTTGGGTAATGGGTAATTGGTAATTGGTTTTCTCTCTATCACCTATCACCTATCACCTATTCCTCATAATCGCTATGAAACCAAACCTTGAAGAAATTACTAACCTATTAACTCAAAAGGGAACGGCAATGTATGGTCGAGAAGCCGTCAGCCAGCTAGAACACGCTTTACAATGTGCAACTCTTGCGGAGTTAGGAGGTGAAAGTAATGAGATAATTACCGCTTGCTTACTCCACGATTTTGGGCATTTAATCCACAATCTAGGAGAGCAAGCGGCAGATGAGGGGATTGACGACCGACATGAGTATCGTGCTATTCCATATTTACGTAGTCTTTTTGCCGAGAGTGTCACTGAACCAATCCGTTTGCATGTTGATGCCAAACGCTATCTCTGTTTTGTAAGCAAAGACTATTGGGCAACACTATCAGCTGCTTCTAAAAAAAGTTTGGAGTTACAAGGGGGAATTTTTTCAAGCGTAGAGGCAGAGGCTTTTATTAATCAGCCTCACGCTAAAGAAGCAGTGCAGTTAAGGATTTGGGATGACCAAGCTAAAGTTCCGGGTAAGATGACTCCCAACCTGGCTCACTTTACTTCGATAATGGCAGCTTGTGTGTTACGAATCTAGCGATTCGGGTGGCGAGACTTGAAGATGTGCCGACGCTGATTCATCTGCATTCCGAGATGGATGGAGCGCTACCCTTACCCATAGAGCAAGCGCAGCGAATCTTTACAGAAATGAGCAATGTTCCTGATTACCAATGAATTTTAAAAAAATCACTCACGTTATTTATGACCTTGACGGCTTGCTCCTTGACACAGAACCCTTACATCTACTGATGATCCAAAAAATTGTCAGTCGCTATGGGAAAGTTTTCGATCCGTCTATCCAATCTAAATTTGCTGGTAGGAACGCTTTAGATTCAGCACGAATTTTGGTTGAGGTGCTAGCCCTGCCGATTACTGCTCAAGCTTTTTTAGAGGAAAGAGAAGTCTTTTTGGATCAGCTACTTCCCCAAGCCAAACCACTTCCAGGTGCTATTCGTCTAACTAAACATCTCCACTACCATCAGATTCCGCAAGCTGTAGCAACGAGTTCTGCGCGTCGTCCATTTCGCCTTAAAACCACTCACTATCAAGAATGGTTTGCTCTGTTTGATTGTATTGTCTTGGGAGACGATCCCACTCTGAAACAAGGAAAACCAGCACCAGATATTTTCTTGCTCGCCGCACAACGCCTTGGAGCCAGTCCTAAAGAATGTCTTGTTTTTGAAGATGCACACGCCGGGATGGAAGCGGCACTTGCAGCAGGAATGTCGGTTATTGTTGTTCCTCACGCCGGTGTAGATAAACAACTGTACCGAGGAGCCAGCCAAATTCTCGACTCATTGACAGATTTTGATCCTCAGCTGTGGCAATTGCCTTAATAGTGAGACTCCGACCAACTTAAATCGTACAAGCAATCATGCAAAGCTTATGGAGGTACTTGATGGATGGAGTTGTCGAAGCGGTGCATAGAAGTGCATTGCATACGATGAAAAAGCATGAGCAGCTGAGTATCAACCTTCTCACAGGGTTAGGAGTTGAGGGGGACGCACACATGGGGGACACGGTGAAGCATCGTTCGCGGGTAGCTGTTGATCCGAATCAACCTAATCTCCGTCAAGTACATCTAATCCATTCTGAGCTGTACGACGAACTCCGTGCCAAGGGGTTTACTGTGTATGCAGGCGAGATGGGAGAGATGTCAGATAACAAATTATTTGTCGCTGTTAACACATTAGTGTCGTTAATCCAAAAACCTTTCAAATCTTTTACGATAGGGGCTTTGGGCTAAGTAACATTTTGGTAGGAATTCCTCTGCAACCGATAAATTGTTTTAACTTCAGCTTTTCTTTATCCAGATATATCTAGGGTTTGGTAGTGATAGAAGCGCCCAACGACAACAATTTGTTAAGACGACAAATAATATGTTATTCGACAGTCACCTCAGGCAGAAGTTAGTTGAATCAAATTGTCATTATTCACTACGCTGATTTCCACTCTCAAACACTCAGTAAAACCACGATTTCCCTTGATTATCAACAGCAATTTTTTGAAAGTTAAGCGAAGAATAACTCAATTACTGATTGGCTAACTAGTGAGACAATCAGGGTTATTTTATTTAATACTTTCGGTCTTCACTTCCATGAGCGCCTGGTACACAAGGGGTGGAAGCGCATTTTGCTATTAGTAACGACCCTGGTTCTAGTGCTAGCGGCGGTAAGGTGCAAAAGGCAAAAGAAGCAAGACGCTAATTATTACAAAAATCAGCGTCTTTCATGTAATATGTTTTTTATGTAGCATTTAGCTGAAAGGAGCAGCTCCACCAGCATCTTATAAATTGAAGTTTTGGTTCAGATTGAAACGACGGGAAATCTTTTCAAAAATCTAGAACCAAGCAAAGCCAACTCGCGTTGTGATTTTTAGTTTATCACAAGGCTGGAGCTTTGTATGCATTTTCGAGTCACCTCAGAATCAATCAAGAAAATGTGGCAACAGCTTAAGCTATTTCTTCTAATTTTTAAGTGAGTCAGGGTTTTGCAAAACCCTTACAACTTAAAGCAGTCACCACACCATTACAACATTCCCACAGTAATTTTTCTATAGCGAGACTGCAACCCACTCAGGGATAAAAGAAGAAAAATCTTTGGCTGAGCCACACCTATACAAAAGGTTTCAGCCCCATGACAAGTACAAGTAATCAGAATCGAAGCACAGCGCAATCCTTTCTAGAGTTTGACCAAGAGCAAGCCAATCAGCAACTCGAATTATTGGGCTATAGACCTGGCGACAAAATCTATCTCACAGCATTCTTCCCTAAAAATGATGCCAGAAGCCCCGAAGACAAAGGCAGGAAATCAAATCGGCTCAATGGCAAGGAAGTAGAGCGCTGGCAGAAGGAAGGTCGTGGTGTCTACTTTGTTGTCAACGGAGGTGGACACAAAGCCGACGAAGTAACCAGTTGCCGCGCCATCTTCTATGAACACGACACCCTTGACAAAGAAAATCAACTACTGCTGTGGGAGACACTAGGCTTACCAGAACCGACTTTTCAGGTTGATACGGGCGGAAAGTCCATCCACTCCTACTGGGTATTAGAGAACCCGACTAACCCAGACGAGTGGAAGAAATTACAAACCGACTTACTGGAGTTTGCCGATGCAGATCGCTCACTCAAAAATCCTAACCGAGTGATGAGGCTTGCTGGAGCTTGGCACCTGACGGGTAATGGCACAGTGAATCGAAGCCAAATAATCACCAGTAGTGGTAAGCGCTATACCTTTGAAGAATTAAGGGCGATAATCCCCGCCTGTGAAGTTGCACCAATTGAAACACCCATTCCCTACAGACCTAGCCCTCAGACCAACTCGGAGTGGACTGAGCGGGAATGGGCGTTATCTTATCTAAATGCTTTATCAAGCTATCGAGCTGATGATTATGATGATTGGCTAGCCGTTGGGATGACACTTCATTCAGTTGATGATTCCCTTTTAACTGAGTGGGACAACTGGAGTCGCCAATCGCCCAAATATACTCCGGGTTGCTGTGACAAGAAATGGAAGTCATTCAAGAGCCAGGGAGTTTCGCTCGGCACACTGGGACACATGGCAAAACAAGATGGATGGCGAACACCTTTTGAAAAGGCATCAGGACGTGGTTATAGCGGTGGAATCGGCTCCGGTAGTAGACCCTCTAACTTGGGTAGCTCCAATGGGGATGGTAGAGATGGAGGCAATGGCAATGATACTAAGGCTGTCCTCCCCCCTAGTATTCAGGAGCTAACCTCCTCTGAAGTAAAAAAACTGATCGCTGAAATTATTAAGCAAGGCTTGGATGGAGCTGAATTAAGGACAGCACTTAATGAAATAAGCCACTTTACCCCTTGGCGTGTAGACCAACTCTACAAGCTCCATCAACAAAAATCAGAGGATATCGAGCGTGTTGAACTCAGGGATAATACCCGCGAACAGCTTGAATCCTTGTTGAGTGCCAGCAACGCCTCGTTAGACTTACACCAATTCTTGCACCCCAACCTGGCTAAACCCTTACTACGTCTATCATCTCGGTTGAGCCTCAAGCCGGAAGTGTACCTAACGACTCTGCTGACAGTAGCGTCATCCTTGCATCATCCCCAGACTCGAATTTGGTTAAGCAAGGAGGATGACTTTGACCAACCAGCGGGATTATATAGTGGCATCGTTGCCGAGACTTCCCAGAAGAAATCTCCTGTCCTAAAAGCGTTCGCAACAAAGCCGTTGAAGGTGCTGCAAGCTGAAGAAAAGCATTTCTTTGAGCAGAAGTTAAAGGCTTACTATTATGCGCTGGAGGATTGGGAGAAACTCCCGCCAGAACAGAAGAGGGAGCTAGACCCCCCAGTTAAGCCGGAAAGAGCTGTCTTGTACTTCACAAAAACCACTGGGGAGGGGTTAGAGTATCAAGCCGCTCGTCAACCGCAACAAGGAATGCTTTACCTTAGCGACGAGTTACCCGCAATCATTAATAACCAAAACAAGTACACCAACGGTAAGGGTTCTGACAGGCAAGACCTTCTTTCTTATTACGATGCCACAGCCAACACAACCCTAAGAGCCGATGGTATTAAGTCGGAACTGGATAGTATTCTGCTGGCAATTCTTGGTGGTGTCCAACCCCAAGTTCTTCAAGCCTTACTGAACAACTGCGAGGATAACGATGGCAACTGGGCGCGGTTTCTCTTTGTCAATCAACCTAGTGTTGCGGGAAGGTTACACGCCGATGGTGGACGAGTTGACCTAACAGGGTTATTGGTTGACCTTTACCGAAAAATCCGAGCGCTGCCGACTGTCGAGTATACCCTAAGCCCTGAAGCCTTTAAAGTTTTCCAGCAAGCTTATAACCGTTACGAGCAGAATCGAGTTAACGACCCTTTAGTCGGAATGAAATCGGTTTGGGGCAAGAGCGAAGGACGGGTAGGACGGTTAGCCCTCAACCTTCACGTCATTAACTCATTAGCCAATAGCGAGACTCCCAGTCAGGAAATTGAAGCAGACACAATCAAACGTGCAATTGCTTTGACAGATTACTATGCCATGCAGGTCAAGGCAATTTACACCGAATTTAGTGATTCAGATGCCCTCGCCCCTCATCTGGCTAAAGTCATCGAGATGAGTCTCAAGCGTATTCCTTCAAAATCTCAGGGGTGGCTAAAAGCCAGTGATGTTTATCTGTCGATTACCAAGGCAAAGCGCCCAACGGGTGAGAAAGTGCGGCTGTGGTTCTCTGAATTGGTGACTTTGGGCAAAGGTGAGGTGAAGGGAGTAGGACGCTCTCTCTTATTCCGTGCTTTTAGTCCTGATACCCCACCGTTAGTGAAATTAGACAAATTAGACACCCAATTAGACATTTTGTCTAAACCTGAACCGACGCTATATCAAGTGGTTCAGGAGAAATTAGACAAATTAGACAAATTAGACAATTTTCAAAAAAACGTAATGGATGTTGAAACCATAGGGTTTGGGGCGGATTTAACCACTGAGTTTGAAAAAAATTCACTTTTAGATGAGTTGTCTAATTTGTCTAATTTCGCCCAGAGCGTAGAGCCTGAACAGGATGCAGCGTTAGACAATTTGTCTAATGAGTTGTCTAATTTAGACAAATTTACACCAGTGGAAGCGACCACCTCTGCCAGCCCTGTTGAGAATACGCCGGAAGCTACGGAAGTCGAGGTTATGGAGCTTTCCCCCCAACAATCGGAACTTCCTATCTATCAGCGTTTGGATGGTAACTACGAGGTGCAATCATCGGCATTAGACAAATTAGACGACTCATCCGTAACCACAACGGGAACGGCTAAGGTTGTGTCTAGTGCTGTTGGTGATGACGAATGGGTCCTCGGGGCTGTGGTTATTGTTGATGCGACTGACCTTCCTTCCAGTCTCGCAAGCTTTGACGGACATCAAGGTGTTGTTGAAGAGGTTAAGGTATCAAGCTGCTTGGTTCGCTTTGCTGGCGATGAGGTCATGCATATCCCCTTTCGTGGATTGAGGTTGGTAATTGAATGAAAACCAATTTGATTACGCGAACCTCTCCCATCAAGATTTGTGCCCTCCTACCTAATTGGAGATTTTGCCTTTATCAATTGACACAACCAAGCCGATTTGAGCGCTATTTGTGCAATACCGACTCATTTTGGCTTGACGGATTTACAGTCAGGTTTTAATGCATACCTTTTATCCCCACTTAGTTTTACCCCGAATACTAAAGCCTTAAGATTCAAAATCCTCTTGCCACCAATGATCAACAATGTCCTCAATTAGTTCGTAATCCGAAGTAATTTGTGCCGCATATTCGTCATCGATTTCGACACTATGACCAGCCAAAGCACTAAAAGCACCTTTATGTCCTCCTTTGCCACACTTTCTCAGATGCTTTGAGCCAATATTTCTAAAACCATGCGGGTTTAAAAAACATTCTTGTCCGAACAACGCCTTAGTCGCTCTCCCAACGGCTCGGGAGACTAGACCCGTAATGCAACTGAGGTGGTCGTCGTCATAAGGTTTGGCAAAACTGCCCGGTCGGTTTCCTCCTAAGCTAAAGAATACATAATCGAAAACCAAAGCATTAGCTGCCGCCTGCTCCCAGTAAACAATTCGACTTTTCAGACCGTTCAATTTTTTGTTGAGTTGAGCGATGTAGTTTTCTTGATTTTTAATCGGCTCAGACATCAACCCATTCTCAGCTTGTTCGAGGCGCTTTTGTAGCTGTTCTATCTCACTCTCTTTACGTCCCCAAAACGATAACCAACTCTCTAAACTCTGGGGAGCTTCTATCGCCATAGGACGGATAATATTGAGCCATGTATCTAAATCTTGAGTTAGAATGGAGGGCAGTGGGTAGTAACGAAATTTCCCAGTTTTATTGAAGTTTTTGTGATTTTTGATTCGTACAGCATACCGCTCTACTCCAAGAGAATCTTTGACCTTAATCAGAGTACTACCTACCTGTAACTTGCGAAGTTCTTCCTGTCTGACTGGAGCGTAAACGAGAATTTTAACCATCAAGAAAACTTGCCAAGCTTCAACGAGCGCCGAGAGGCGACGTTTATTGCCGCTATTCGATAGCTTGGCGCAGCAAGAATACAAATACTGGGCGACACGGCGAGCTTGAGAGTGGTTAATTTCCCGGTTCGACCATTTCTTTTCATCGAGTTGGGGTTTTTGCTCTCTATACGACTCCGTGTACCCAGCCCGCAGCGCTTGCAAACTGACAACTACAGGAATATCCGACCAATCCCGGCGAGTTGATTGCTCGAATGATAGCCACTTCGCGACCGAAATGGCAGCCTGCACGAGCTTTGCCGCTTCGCTATGACTACAACCTCGCTCCGTCAGGAGCCAATCAGCATAGTCTTGTAAGAAAATTGGGTCAGTGAGCAGCTTTAGGCTGAGTTCTGAGAGGTCGTAACCTTCAATGTGAGTACACCAGCCGAAGAAGCGACAAAAATTACCGCTATAGCGTCGCAGGGTTGAAGCGCTAATTTTGATTATCTTGGGTTTTTCAAAGCCATGTCCTGCTGAGGCAGCAAGATTTCTTCGTTGTTCTCGTTTGAGCCGCCGTTGTTCTTGGCTATGCTTTTGATTTTCAGTAATTGGAGGCGACTCATGAGGGTCTTCAGGTAATGATGAAGATTCAAGCCAAAACCTTTTCCAAGCTTCCAACTCGCTGAGAATATGGTCTGGTAGTTCCTCCTTTCTAAGCCCATATTGCCGTTCCTGTCGCGTACAAGTCGGAGGCTTGCGGCCATTAACCCGGACGTGAGCTGGCGCTTTAGCAGGCAGGGGTTGCGGAAACATCTCAAGATACCAGGTTTGCTCTCGCATCCAGGCGAGAAATCGTCCCAGTGCTGAGGAATAATTTCCTTTCGTACTTTTTGATAACCGTCCCGCTGCTACTGCCGCGTCAAAGTTATTTTCAAAAATGTCCAAAATTGCATCAGGGCTGAGTCGATTAATTGGCAAGCGACTACAGTATCTTTTAAACTCTTGAGCTTTGAGTTTATCGGGGTAAAAACTGGAGTCAACTTCGGGAAGAACATGCCATCTGAGAGCGGTCTGTAGATGTTTGATGATTTCCGGATAGTCTTGGGCATCTTGGCTATGCTTAAACTCCGAAATAGTTGACATTAAATTTCGCTGATTTTTCTTCATGATTTTTGCTTCTTTTAGAAACTAGGTACGAATAAATTGAAAACAAAGTGAGGGGTACCACACAACTTTTGCGCGAGTTCCATCGAAGCAAAAGCCGAAAGCTATTGCTGCACAAGAGTTATAATGATTTCAATGAATTAGAGTTTCGTACTACTAAGAGTACGAACTATTAAAGAGCCTCCTAACTAGCGGATTGGAGAAAAAACTTGAAAAACTGAGGTGGAAATTGATTGAGAAAACCACTGATGAAGCTGTGACATGGTTCAACGATTATTGTCAGAGGATAGCGCTTGGAAAACTAAAAAGGTCGCCGAGCCGTTGTTAACAGCTATGGCGACCTTTCGGTTGGAACCAACATCTAGTATTTCAATTAATTTCTCAAATACTAACTAGATTTTCCCAAAAAGGCAAGGCTTTTTCTAAGAACTTTTCCGGATATTGGAAAAGGCGCTGTCCGGTTTTGGGGAGAGCGCTTCCAAGGTGGAAGTGACTAATGGTTGCCCCAGCGACAGCAAGCCGCGTTTGGTGTCGTACTCAATGGGTGAGTGACCTCCCCAATTATCCGCTGTATGCACACTGAACAATTCTGGTGTTTGTGTTGGCACCAAAGCCACCGGAATTTTTTCTCCCGACGCGGTTACTACTAGGTTGTGCGTCGGCTGGAAGCGACTGGGTGTTTCTTCAGTGTTGCTGTGCTTCCCGGCTATCTTGTGGGATGGAGTGATTGAGCGCTTGGGCTTTTTAGGTTGGGACTTTTTTGGATTAGTCGTGGCTTTAATCGTCTTGGGTTTGGGAGGACGACACTGTTCGCAGTACAGCGGTCTAGAGCCGAAAGTTTCCCGCACGGTGGGTGCAGAGCATTGCTTGCAGATGAACTTGAAGGTGCGGGTGTGAATTAGTCGGTTGTGAGCTTGTACCGTGTACTCTTTAACAAAAACGTACTTGCTAGGCATAGGGAACACACAATTCGATGATTTAAAAGCAGCAAGCCACTAGTAATTGGTGGTTTTTACTAGGCTAGAGGAAGATAGTCTTTCCTTAAATACCTGCAACCCAGAACGCTCCTGCCCAATGACCCAACAGTTCCAACTCTCTCCACCTCCCGACGACCTACGCACACCCTTGGTGCAGTTAAAATCTCACTACCTGCAGCAGGTTCTTGAGTACGAAAAAAAGCTGGCGCAAGCTTTAGACAAGTTGGCGCATGTCGAAGCTCTATTAGAAGGATGGTCAAGCGTTGAAGAACTGCCACTAACCACGGAACTACCACACCCGGAGCCAGCAACTCCAACCCCGACAGCTTTTAGCGCTGCTATCAAGAGAAACGTGGAGAGCGATGAGGGTGATGTTGCCCAAAAAGATAGCTCCCTCATGTCTTGCAATGGTCATGTCAGTAGTGCCGTCAACAACAGCGCCCTTCAAGCTCATCAGGGGAATGGTGCCAAATCCCACCACACCTCAATAGAAGAGCCGTCTTCTCCAAATCTGTTAGAGCGATTCCTTGACACCCTGAATACCTCGACCCGTACCTTGCTGAGTTTCTGTGTTGACTCTGGTGGGATAGAACTAACCGACAAGACTGTTGGTGGTAAGACTTTATCTTTGGAGTGTCCGAACGAGGCCGTGTTTCGCCGCCTCAAGTTGAAGTTACCCGGTTTGGCATCCTCGTGGAATCGGTTCGTTGGTGAGGATGCCCGATTTGTGGTTTCAACAGCGAGTCATCCTCTCGACACTAAGCTCTTGTCCTGGTCAAAAGAGGATTTAGCTCAAATGGAATTAGTTGTGGATAAAGTGTTTGAAATCCTGGGAGTGACTTACACCCAACTTTCACACAGAGGACACTCTTGGTTGGTGATTGTGCCCAACTCGGTGCTGACTCCGCCATGCTGTGAGGACTCACCGTTTGGGGAGCCACATCTTCCACCAACCACTACCAACACACACATCAATGGCAGCCGCAACGGTAGTACTTCCTCGGACGGGGTAGAAGAGGTCGAAATGCTCCCCACTTATCAGGGTATGAATCAAATAGAGGCGCTCTCACTTCTGTTAAGCGAACATTCGGGCACGGTGCTACACCTTGAGTTTATTGTGCGCTCTCTCTACGGGGAATTAGAACCCTCACTCTTGAAAGTCATCAAGAATCGAGTCGGGAGTAGCCTGAAGCAGGGGGTAGAGCAAAAGTTGTGGGCAAGAGTCGCTGACTCCCCTGGTTGCTACACCTTCGATTTAAGCTTGGTGGAACCCGCAGAACCCCCACAAGTCACGCGCTCCGGTAAGGGTCGCTTGTCTCATCGTCAGAGAAAGAGTTCCTTCTTCAAGCTTTCTTCCCTGATGCTGCCAGCGTACCGAGGGCAGTCGCTTAAAACCGCCGTGGCTTCTGTGATAGAATCTCAGCCCGGAAAAATCTATTGTATAGATGACTTGATGGCGCTGTTGTTTGGCAGTGTGGAAGCAAGCCAAAAGGGTCGAGTCCGGGACGCGGTAATCAAGGGGCTTTCAGAAGGGAAGCTCCAAGGGCGCTTTGAAAGCGTACCGGATTCTAAGGGCTGCTACACGCTTTCAATTAGTTTACTCGAAGCGTCTAGCAGCACAAGGCAGCCCTAGATGAGCTTGAGGCTCAAAGACAACTTGGCATGACAACAGGCTTGGCTAGTGACGAGCGCCAAGCGTGCATTGCACTCTTCCAACAGAGTTTTGGGAGCAAAGAACATGAAACGAAGAATTATAACTGCCGCCATCCTGTTGACCGCAACATCCTCAGCCTGTACGCAACCGCTCTATGATACGAACTATGGCAAGCATCTTCAAGCGCAGACGTTAGCGAGAGTCGCTGTCGGATACGCAGAAGTTGGACACAAAGAGAAAGCCTCACAGGTTTTAGCCGAAGCGCATCAGAGTGCCAAAGCTATCAAAAACAATTTAAAAGAAAGTACATTGCTTGAGGTGGCTATGAAGTACGCACAAGCGGGGCAATACGACCAAGCTCTTAAAATTGCCAAAGCAATCAAGGATGACGATGTCACAAACTTCTGGTTGGATAAGATTGCTGTCGAAGCAGCGGAAGTGGGGCAATACGATCAAGCGCTTAAGGCTAACAAAGCCATGCGGGATGGTGCTGTTAAACCTGATACTTTAGCTAAGGTCGCACTTCATGCCGCCCAAACGGAGCAATACGACCGAGCGCTGCAAATCGCAAAAATGATTGAGTTTGACGAGACTAGAGCCAAAGCGCTGGTTAAGGTCGCGAACGAGTATTCACGAGCGGGACAAAAGGATAAAGCCTTACAGATATTAGACCAAGCCCTTGAGGAAACTAAAGCAATGGAGGATGGCACGGCTTTCAAAGCCGATGCCTTAGCTGAGGTGGCTGTCGGCTATGCACAAGCGGGGCAAAAGGATAAAGCCTTGCAAATACTAGCCCAAGTCCTTCAGGACACCAAGGCAATGGACTGGAGTTATATTGTTTTAGCTGAGGTCGCACTCAAGTATGCGGAAGTAGGACAAAAGGGTAAAGCACAGCAGATATTATCCGAAGTCCTTGGGAGCGTTCCCGACGGTTCTTTGAATACGCTCGCCGTAATCTATGCCCAAGGAGGGCAACCAGACCAAGCCTTTGAGATTTTCAAATCTATCAAGAATAACTCTGACAAACCCGATAAGGTAATTCATGGTAGTAGGTCCTACGATGCGTTGACTGAGATCGCACTCATGTATGCAAAAGTGGGGCAATACGACCAAGCGCTTCAGGTCACTAAGGCAATTAAGTACACCGTAAATAGAATGCAGGCGTTGGCTGCGATCGCGGTTGAGTATGCCAAAGCCAGGCAATACGACCAAGCTCTTCAGGTTGTCGAGTCCATTAAATCTGTTGATGATGGTGGGGAATTTTTCCAAGCCGAGGCGTTGGCTGCGATCGCCTTGCTGTGTACGAAAGCGGAACCAGCGCATCAAGCGTCGCAGATATTAGACCAAGTCCTAAAGGTTGCAAAACCCATTGAGGATGAAGACGACAAAGCCATTGCGTTGGCTGAAATCGCCAGTCAGTATGCAGTGGTGGGACAAAAGGATAAAGCCTTGCAAATATTAGACCAAGCCCTTTGGAGAGCAGAAACAATAACAAGCCGGAGAGTTGTTGACTTGGGACTATTTCGATTCACCCTCTAGACAGGAATTTGGGGAGCAAGGTAGTAGCTCGGCTCTAGGATGTTAGTAAAGCTGAAGCCGACCGATGAAGTGGAGTGAACTAGCTATTATCGGGGTGTCGCCATGAAACTAAGAATCTTACTTGCCGTAGCACTGCTGACCACCATAGGCTCAGCCTGTTCTTCTGCGGTTAATTCAGAATATTTAAAGCAAGCCCAAGCTGATGCGTTGTCAAGGGTCGCTGTCAAGTATGCAGAAGTGGGACAAAAGGATAAGGCAGAGCAACTATTAGCCCAATCCCTTCAAAGTGCCAAAGCCATTGAGAGTTTTGAGCGCAAAAACATTGCCTTGTCTGAGGTGGCTACCAAGTACGCAGAAGCGGGGCAACCCGACCAAGCCCTTGAGATTGCAAAAACAATCAATAGTAGGGAGGGTGACGGTTCCAGAAACAAGGCGTTGGAGAAGGTCGCTATCCAGTATGCCCAAGCGGAGCAATATGACCAAGCCATTCAGGCTACAAAAGCAATCAAGGATGGCTATGACAGAGACATTCCATTGGCTAAGCTCACTGATCTGGCTGCAAAAGCTGGACAATACAACCAAGCGCTTCGGGTTATAAAAGCGATGCAGGAAACCTCTTGGAAAGCCGATATGTTGGCTGAGGTTGCACTCATGTATGCCCAAGCGGGGCAATACGACCAATCTCTGCAAGTTGCCAAAATCAATAAGTTTGATGACAGTAGCCGAGCCAGGGTGTTGACTGAGATCGCTAACCAGTATGCACGTTCGGGACAAAAGGTTAAAGCCGAGCCGTTCCTGGCAAAAGCCCTTCAGCTTGCTAAAACCAATGATACGTTGAGTGAAGTCGCACTCAAGTATGCACGATTAGGACAAAAGGATAAAGCCTTAGAGATATTAGCCCAAGTCCTTCAGCGCGCTAAAAAAGCCATGCCAGGTCACAACAAAGCCGAGGCGTTGGCTGGGGTTGCACTCATGTATGCCCAAGTAGGACAAAAGGGTAAAGCCGAGCAGCTCTTCGCTCAATCCCTTCAAATTGCCAAATCCATCAAGGATGATAAACAGAGCAAAGCCTATGCTTTGACACAGATTGCCTTCAAGTATGTGGAAACGGGGCAATATGGCCAAGCCCTTCAGGTTACCCAATCCCCTGATATCGATTTGACTCACAAGGCCGAAGTGTTGACTCAGATTGCTGTTAAGTATGCCGAAGCGGGGCAATTCGACCAAGCCCTAACAGTTGCCCAATCTATTGAGGGGCTTGGTCCCTTAGTCAATGGAATGAGGGAGGACTGTCGCGGCATCAAAGCCAATGCATTAACTCAAGTCGCTGTCAAGGCGGCGGAAGCAGGGCAATATGATCAAGCCTTTCGGGTCGTCAAAACCATTGAGGAGTTGTATGACTCTCACCAAGCTGATGCCTTGGCTAAGATTGGAGATAGGGCTACGCAAGCCGAACCAGCGGCAAGAGCCGCGCAGGTATTAGCTCAAGCCCTTCCGATTGCTAAATCTATCGAGGCGGAAAATATTAAAGCTGAGGCGTTAGGTGAGATTGCAACACAGTATGCAGCAATAGGACAAGCGGAAAAAGCCTCGGAGATATTAGACCAAGCTCTTTGGAGCGCCAAACAAATAGGTGTAATAGGTAATTTATGTAAGCTAGTGAGTTGTACCTTCCCGATCTGAGTTTGGGCAGAAAGGGATCGTAAATTATACAGTGTCTTCTTACATCAAAAATTGCTTTAAAAACGTGAGCGCTGGTTGAGTGGGTGAAAATTAACCAGAGCAACACTATTAGCAAACTTTATTATTCAATCTCAAGAGTTCGAGTTAGTTCTCAATAACCTCGGAAAAATCAGTAGCCGATAACGTCGTTTTTTCGGAATTAGCTCTATCAACAATATAGCGTCATTACAGCCATTCTTCTACTTCCGCGACTGTGAGTTATCGGAAGTAAATACCGTGGATTGACGTGTGATTGATAAGTTAGTGCTATGACTGGCTAGCTGTCGGAAGGAAATAAGCGAAAACTACCACTTTGACTCGTACCTCTATCTTTGTATTAAGTTTCGTTACTTACTAGATAAAAGTTCTGATTGACGCTGAGGAATTAAGGCGGCACACCAATAAGCTTTAAGCAAGACATCTGAAGAGAGCTAGTTGTTGGTTAGTTACTTCCAAACCTAGGACATCAATCAGGGATATGAGTATGACGGCTTATCTTCTAAGGAATTGGCAGTTAGGGGTAGTAGGGTTTTTGACAATTAGCGGAGTACTCACATCTGGAGCCGACCATACCTTAGCTCAGATTACACCTGATGCTACTTTGGGTGCTGAAGGTTCTGTTGTTACTCCCAGCGTTGATGTCGGTGGTCAGACAGCAGATCGGATTGAGGGTGGCGCAACACGAGGTATAAACCTGTTCCACAGTTTCGATCAATTCAATGTGGAAAACGGACAACGGGTTTATTTAACCAACCCGATTGGGATAGAGAACATCCTGACGCGGGTAACAGGTACTAACCCCTCCAACATATTGGGAACGCTCGGTGTCACTGGCGGCAATGCCAACCTGTTTCTGATTAATCCGAATGGCATCATCTTTGGAGCGAATGCCAGTCTGGATGTTGGTGGTTCATTTACAGCGACGACAGCCAATGCTATTGGGCTGGGCGAGACAGGACTATTCAGCGCCTCTTCCCCTGCAACAAGCAATCTACTTACAGTGCGTCCTTCGGCACTCTTTTTTAATGCTGTTGCGGCTGGGGAAATTGTCAATCAATCACTTGCCCAAAGCTTGAGCGGGCAGACTAATTCATTAGGTGGCTCTGTTGGGCTACAGGTGCCAACCGGTCAAACTCTGGCGCTGATTGGGGGGAATGTGGCGATTGAGGGAGGGAACCTGACGGCAGCAGGAGGAAGAATTGAACTGGGCAGTGTGGCTGGGGTTGGAGAAGTTAGCTTAAGTGAGATAGGGAACCGTTGGCTGTTCGGGTACAACAACATTGATTCGTTTGGGAATATCCGGTTGGAAGGTGGAGCGTTTGTAGATGCTAGTGGAGAAGGGGGCGGTGACGTTCAGCTCCAAGGCGCTCAATTGGAGATGACTCAAGGCTCGTTGATTTATGCCGACACCTTGGGTTCAGGGGATGGGGGAGAGATTCTTGTTCGCACAACTGAGACAGTCGCTCTTAGCGATGGCTCGCGAATTATAGCCGATGTTCTCGGCTCAGGAACTGGGGGGGACTTAACGATTGCCACGGGGCGGTTGCTGGTGCGCGATGGGGCAGTGGTATCAACTGGTACTAGAAGCACCGGGGAGGGAGGGACGTTGAGTGTTACCGCCTCTGATACGGTTGAGGTGATTGGCAGGACAGCCGATGGTCGGTTGGGTAGTGGCTTGTATGCTCAGACCTCAGGTGAAGGGGATGCTGGCGACTTAACAATTGCCACGGGGCGGTTGCTGGTGCGCGATGGAGCACAGGTATCAGCCAGTACTAGAAGCACCGGGGAGGGAGGGACGTTGAGTGTTACTGCTTCTGATACGGTCGAGGTGATTGGAGAATCAGCTGATGGCCGGGTTGCTAGTGGCTTGTATGCTCAGACGGAAGGTGAAGGGGATGCTGGTGACTTGACGATTGCTACGGGGCGGTTGCTGGTGCGTGATGGGGCACAGGTATCAACTGGTACTAGAAGCACCAGGAAGGGGGCGACGTTAAGTGTCACTGCCTCTGACTCCGTTGAGGTGATTGGTAGGTCAGCCGATGGCCAGTTTCCCAGTGGCTTGTTTACTCAGACGCAAGGTGAGGGTGATGCGGGCAACTTAACGATTGCGACAGGGCGGTTGCTGGTGCGCGATGGGGCAGTGGTATCAACTGGTACTAGAAGCACTGGGAAGGGAGGAACGTTGAGTGTCACCGCCTCTGACATCGTCGAGTTGATTGGCACCTCAGCCGATAGTCGGTTTCCCAGTGCCTTGTCCGCTAATACGTTAGGTGAGGGTGATGCTGGTGACTTGACGATTGCGACAGGGCGGTTGCTGGTGCGCGATGGGGCACAGGTATCAGCTGGTACTTTGAGTACCGGGAAGGGAGGGACGTTGAGTGTCACTGCCTCGGACACCATCGAGTTGATTGGCAACTCAGCCGATGGTCGGGTTCCCAGTGGCTTGTTTACTCAGACGCAAGGTGAGGGTGATGCTGGCAACTTGACGATTGCTACAGGGCGGTTGCTGGTACGCGATGGAGCACAAGTATCAACTGGTACTAGCAGCACCGGAAAGGGAGGGACGTTGAGTGTCACCGCCTCGGACACCATCGAAGTGATTGGTAGGTCAGCCGATGGTGGGTTTCCCAGTCGCTTGACAGCTCTAACCACGGGTGCTGGCAATGCTGGTGACTTAATAATTACTACTGAGCAGTTAACTATCCGCGATGGGGCTGAAGTCAATGTGAATAGTACAGGCACAGGAATTGCAGGCGTACTCCAAGTTGAAGCTGACACTATCCGTCTCGACAATCAAGGAAAAATCAGGGCTGACACGTCGGGTGGGGGGGGGGATATCAATCTTTCTACAGATGATTTGATCTTACGCCGAGGCAGCAGCGTCAGCACCAACGCCAGAGGAAGCAATATCACTGGCGGTAATATCACCATCAACACTGACAACTTAGTTGTCGTTCCACAAGAAGATAGCGACATCAGTGCCAATGCTGAAAATAGCTTTGGCGGTCGAGTAATTGTCAATGCTCAAGGCATCTTTGGCACTGAGTTTCGCCTACAAGACACACCCTTAAGTGATATCACAGCCTCTTCTGAGCTTGGTGCTCAATTCAATGGTCTCGTAGAACTCAACACGCCTGATCTCGACCCCAGTAGAGGCTTGGCTAACCTGCCAATAGAAGTAGTCGATGCCTCCAACCAGATTGACCAGACTTGTGCGGTTGGTAGGGGAGAAGCCGGGAAAAATGAATTTATCATCATCGGACGCGGTGGTTTGCCATCCAATCCCTACGAGATGCTTAGTCCGGATGATGTTTGGGAGGATGTACGTCCCCCATCAGGATTTAGCCGCCGTAGGAATTCTCAACCCGATGCAGCAAGAATCGTCACTCCCCAACCCACAACTAGCAATCCAAAACAGCAACTAGTGGAAGCACAAGGATGGGGGATTAATGACAAAGGTCAGGTCGTTCTCACTGCAACTGCCTCCACTACCACACTTCATAATTCTGGGATTGGGTCAGCTACTTGTCCTTCTATCTAGGGTTCACTAAATTTCTGAACAATTTTTGAGAAGCTGACGCAGATACAGATGGCTTTGCTTAATCTTAGCCGTGTGGCAGCCAGTCTTCAGGAGGGTAATACTTGTTCGCTCAACTTATATCTCCAGCCCGTTTGCTTTTCTAAGTAGGGCTTGCTGCACAAAGCCGAAACCCTTAGCCATCAATAGTTTAAGCGG
>NZ_JCACKQ010000030.1:0-62737 GCF_059505465.1 Symplocastrum torsivum
GTGCATTTCTCTGTGATCTTAGCTTGTCCTCAAAGATCTCAAATGGGTTCTATAGGGAAAACGGTTCTAGAAACTGAGTAATAATTCTCTATTTACAATAAGCCAACGAAGTGAAGCGGTCCTTGACCGCTAATTAGCTCTAACACTAAAGCCAAAAAGCCAATCATTGCTAGACGACCATTCCAAACTTCAGCGGTTGTCGTCATCCCCCATTCCCAACGCTCTTGGGGATACATCTTAACCTTCTTATCCGGACGTATAACCTCTGAAAACATGCGGCTGGGAGCTTCCAGGGCTTCAACAACCAAAGTCGCCAGGGAATCAATAAAGACAGGATGTGTATTCAGTGCTGGTACACGCTGGAAGTTTTGAATACCTGCTTCTTCTGCCAGTTCTCGATATTCAATATCAATTTCCTGGAGTGTTTCGATGTGTTCAGAAACAAAGCTAATGGGTACCACCAACAAATCTTCAACACCTTGGGCACCTAGTTCTTGAAGAGCGTCTTCTGTGTAGGGTTTTAGCCACTCAACTGGACCCACTCGACTTTGATAAGCCAGCGTATGGGGGTTTGGGCGGTTGAGAGTCTGCATGATTAGGGCAGTACAGTCTTCAATTTCTTGTTGGTAGGGGTCGCCCGCTTCTGTGACATAACTGACAGGAACACCATGAGCACTAAAGAAGATGTGAACCGCATCAGGATTGGCAAACTGGTCAAGTTCTTGGGCAATTAACTGCGCCATTGCTTGCAAATAGCCGGGTTGCTGATACCAAGAGGGAATAACAGTATATTCAATCTGTCTGAGTGCTGGGTCTTCTTGCCAAAGTTTCTCTAAAAGACGGAAGCTAGAACCACTGGTGCTGATGGAAAACTGGGGATAAAGGGGAAGGATTACTAACCGTTCTACGACATCGCGCTTAATCCGTGCGATCGCTTCTTCTGTAAAAGGATGCCAGTAACGCATTCCCACATAAACGTTGGCATCTTGCCCTTGTTGCTGTAGATGTTCCTGGAGGGCTTGCGCTTGCGCTTCTGTAATATGCCTTAATGGTGAACCACCACCAATTTGTCGGTAGTTCTCTTGCGACTTTTTCGCACGTAACGTTGAAATCAACCAGGCGAGGGGGCTTTGCAGCCAGGAAAATGGCAGACGAATAATTTCAGGGTCAGAAAATAAGTTGAAGAGAAAAGGACGAACATCCTCTGGTTCATCTGGCCCACCTAAATTAAGTAATAATACCCCTACACGACCCATAATTATGATAGTTTCCCAGAGTTTTCATATTTGTTACTGATTTTAACAATATATTCTTTTTATGGTTTAAGTTCGCAATAAGAAATACACATCTTTACCAGGGAGTGAGCAGTGGCATCAATTTTAAGAACTTGGAGCTATCAATATCAATGGTTCTATGATACGATTTCCCGACTCGCTGCCCTTAGTGTGGGAGGAGAAGCACGATTTCACAAGCTACCTTTGCAAGGATTAACGATCACTTCAGAAACGAAGGTTTTAGACCTTTGTTGTGGCAGTGGTCAAGCCACAAAATATCTAGTGTATTATTCCCAGGATGTCACAGGCTTGGATATGGCTCTAGTGTCACTGGAACGGGCACGGCGGAATGTCGCCAAAGCCCAGTATGTAGAAGCGCTGGCTCAAGAGATGCCATTTCCAGATAATCAATTTGATTTAGTGCATACCAGTGTCGCAATGCACGAAATGAAGCCTTCTGAGTTGCAGCAAATCCTCAAGGAAGTTTATCGAGTACTCAAGCCAGGTGGGGTGTTCGCGCTAGTAGATTTTCACAAGCCGACGAACTTCCTATTTTGGCCTGGATTAACCCTGTTTTTGTGGTTGTTTGAGACGGAAACTTCCTGGCAGCTATTAGAAACAGATTTGGTTGAGTTACTTAAGGACGTGGGATTTGAGGTGTTAACCCACGCACTTCCTGCTGGTGGCAGTCTTCAAGTGATTCAGGTAAGGAAATAGCCTTTCTTAACTGGGGATTAGCCCTTGACAGAAGAGACTTATGCAAAGAACTGCACAGTTTACGGCAATAGAGGATAGAAAATGAGAATTATCCAACTCGTAACAAAGAAAGCCGCAAATAGTCCGATCATCAGTTCCAGAGACCAAGGTACATTGAAACTGCCTAAAAGTGGGGTAGCAGAAATTGCTAAAACTAACAGAAATATCAATATAAACCAAACCATTGGGTTAAACCTCTTGAATGTATCTTGACTATAGTTTCGCTTTTTAGAATGGTTGCAGCCTCCTCTAGCAGGGTCATCCTGTTGGATAGTATTTACTTCACTCTATCTAAAAAGCTATAAACCTTCGCGACGAAAGTTCTCCACCAGTTCCGTTCATGAGGGGGATCTGGGAAAGAGTATTTACTGGTAGGTTATTTCTACAGCGTCGGAAAAACAAAAAAGCTGATAGCTTTCTGCTATATATTCGTCCGAAACTTCAAATCACAAACGGTTCAAGGTGGCTACTACTCCACTCTCGCCCAACTCGCTCCGTGATAAATGGTCGGACAACGAACTTGGGAGGGTCACCTGCTTGAACATCAATCCGTAAAAAGGAGTAGGGACGCCGCTTCTTTTTGCCCTGACTATGGCGACCGACGTAAAGCTGTGAACGCGCGACTAGACGTGTGTGACTGCCTTCACTATCCCTAAATGTTTCCATCAATTCCGAACCTTCAACCCGTTGGCGGCGGAGGCTGTGACCACTACCACCGCAAACAATCCAATGGATATGAGAGTCAGCATGTCCAGTGTCAGCTGTGCAAAGATGTTCTAGACAGTGCGCGTGACCAGCAAGAACCAAATCAACAATTGGACGACCCTCTGTTAATCCCCCAACCGCCTCAGAAACAGTATTGAGTACTTTACGGAGGTTGTAGCGAATCTGTAGAGTTTGCGCTTGGTTCCATTTTGTTGCTTCGGTGACATAGGGAGGATGGTGGAAATAAACAACTCGTCCACGAACCTCGGTTGTGTTCCAGGATTCAATTAGCCTTCTTTTTAGCCAATCCAGTTGTTCAAAGTCCGTGACAATCGTTTTGTCGGTTGTCAGTTGTTTCTCAATGTCAAGTTGTACTTCTTCAAGTTGCTCTAACTTGGCTCGATTGTCATCGAGAATTTCCGCTTCGTCAGGTTGATCTGGATTGAGACGGGCTGAAGCGTCAAGAATTTCCTGTTTTGAGCGTTCTATTTCATCTCGGCGCTGTTCCAACTGACGACGGATGGCTTCTCCCTCTTTAGTTGTCGGCAGGGGTGCAGGTGCGTTGAAGGTATTTGAGTCGAGGGCGAAGAAGTCAATCCCGCCATATCGGAAGGTGTAATAGCGGTTGGGTAATCGGGTGAAGCGCCCAGCCTCGTAACGTAAGCAGCGACCCATATCGGTTTCGGCAGTGTAATGGCTGTCTAGATGACGCTCTAATTCTTCGTTGGTATTGAACCCCTTGAGATAGTCGAGGAACGCCTTCGCATAGGCTCTGCCTTGCTTAGAGCCATGCCAACCAACACCTAAATCCAATTTTGACCGGAGCAGGTGGCGCAAAAGCCAGGTACTTTGTGCTAAAACTCCATAGACAAATGGCAGATCATAGTAATCGTGATTACCGGGTACAGGTAGAAATGGCTTGTTGAAAACCATTTGGTCATAGGGAATTTTTTCAGGCGATTCGCCGCCTACCAGAAACTCTCGATAGGGAGCGATGAAGTTTCTTAAGTAATATTCACTTGAGCCAACTTGATAGATAACATCACCTGTGTGCAAGATGAAACGGCTAGTATCATAGTGCTCTAGCATTAGTTCGGTAATTTGTCGTTGGGGGTTCTGGTCGGGATGGGGGCCAGAACCACTATCACCAATAACTAAAAATGAGAACTCTTGGCTATCGGAGACTCCATCGTCAATAAATAGCTGAGTTTGATCGATTGAGCGATCGACAATTATTGGATCTTCCCACCGCACCCGCTGCTTCATCTTGCGAATTTTTACCGAGATTGGCGGGTCAGATACAAATTTCATAGCTATTACTGTAGGAGTTGCTTTCCGAAACAGAGGTGAGCCTTGTCTCGACGCAAGCTGATTGTAGCTGTCTGCTCTTAGTCGAAGGCATCTATCTTTGTGCGTGACATCCTCCAGTCACCAAACTTATGGTATGGCACTGGTTTCCCACGGCTACCGTGTTGCTATCAAAGATGTTACTTCACAAGGAAGGCAGGGTAGCAGTTATACAAGCCCCTTACTTTTGAACTTTTCTTGATCGTTAAGTAAGGTATCCAAATGCAACTTTCAAGAAACACTTTTCTAACCCTTATCGTCGGGTAGCACAGGCAATTACATTTTTTGCCGCCTGAACAAGCCATTGCTGCTTAAGCAAGGCTGGTATAAGTTTACACCGATTAATAATGAGGCTCTCTCACCTACTGTTAACGACTAACAAGGGTGAACTGAAGCTTTGCAAATTTTTGATAACTCTAACCTATCAGGCTATCAACGATGAAACCTTTCCATACCTAGAGTCAGTTTATGCTTTTTTGTAAATTTGGATACATAAAAGCGAGTTTTGGTATGGGGATTTCACTTAAAATGGCGGTTCACTAATACTTTACGTGAAATTACGGAGTCTTCATCAAGGCTTTACAAAATTTACGGCGACAGAAACTAAAGTAAACATGGTAGGAGTAGGGGCACGCTACTGCACGCTCTACTGACAAGTAGAAAGTGCGAGCAGCATCAAGTAAATAGAAAGGATTAAATTTCGACAATCCTTGAGTTTTTACGACTAACACTGGCATTTGTACAAGGAAACTATCACTCATGACTACATCTCCCCTGAAGAAATTCGTCCTTGCACCAGTAGTGCTTTCGGCAGCAGTCTTTTCTGTACTGACTTTACCCTTAGCTGTATTTGGCTCACAGCCAGTAACTATTCAACTGCAAGAGGAGCCAGTATTTTCTGGTCAACTAAGGGATGTTGCAACTCCTTACTTAGGTTTAGCAAGTGCTTTGAGTTTGGGGACTGGAATCGCCAGTGTTGCTGTCACCGGTTGGCGGCAATCTAGCCGCAAATCGTCTCAAGTCGAGGCAGAACTAGAGGGTTTAGCGAAACACCTCAAGGAGAAGGAAGAGTTATTAGAAGCGCTTAAGCACTCAGAATCTCGGCTGGAAGCGTCTGGGTTGAGTGCCTTTTTGGATGAGGAAGTGGCTCTACAACAAGAGTCCAAGACAGCAGCAAGCACTGAAGCTTTTATGGTGGTTGAACCGTCGGTGATGACAACGCAAAGCGTTGAAACTTCACCAGTTGCAAAACCAAGCAAGACAGTGCATGAAGCCTTAGCGAAGTTTCCCTCAGTTCAGACTGTCCTAGGTCATACTCGGACAAAAGCTGTCGCTCAAGCCTCCAACTCTGCGATCGCTATTGTGCCAGAGGAAGTTGAAGAACTCCACATTCAACTCCAAAAAATCATGGCTCAGATGGCATCTTTACAAACAGCTCTCGCTGCAACACCACGAGCCGCAAATTCTCAAGAAGCTGGATCTGAAAAGACAAAAGTAGGTGTGTCTGCTAATGTAGCAGGACCACAAGCTGTTCAGTCTTGGTCTGTACATTGAGAATTGATATGTCTTTCTAGTGGTTGCTCGACAGACTTATCCTCATTCACTTCATCAGGGTTTTACTAGCTCATCCAAAGCGTCTACGCAAGTGTGCGATCGCAGCCTGTAAGCCTTTTAGGGTAACTTTCTCGCAATCGTTGAAAGTCTTCCTTTTCCCTTTAGAGAATGTAACCAACGCTATAGCTCAAGAGAGTTATCTCTAGCTAAGCGCTTGTAGAAAGTTGCTAATACACTAAAAACCAATAACCTTCGGCTCTCTCCAGAAGCTTGAATTAGGAGAGTAGCCGTCGTATTGATTGCCACGGCTAGCTCATCTAAGTGAGTAAAGTTAGGAAGATTTCTCTTTCTCTGGGTAGAGGCTTTCTGACTCGCTTTTGATACAGTAGTGCGAGGGTATTGTGGTAGCCAAGCTTTTTTAAATGATGAAAAAGATACTTGTAAGTATCTTTACACCAGATTCTTAAGTGAGCTGCTGGAATCCAACTACTGGGTAAAAAGTTATTACCTTGCCTTCTTTAGAAAATAGGGCAAGAGTTTAAGCTACAGGGTGCACAGTTAGACAGGCAAATTGTCATAACTTCTTTGCTGTGTTACTTATGTTCATGGCATCCGATAAATTTTTATCCTTTAAACTCCAGATTATAGAGACATTTCTGTTTTAGCTGTATACAGTAGTGTTGTTAAATCAATACCAACAGACGAGCGCCTATACCTGTCTTAAGAGGTGTTCAAAATCGAGTAATTCAACAGCAATTAAACAGAGGTACTATGAGCTGCAACTATCAATTGCTTTGCTTCAGCATGGCGGGAAAAGATTTATCAGCCAAACAAGCTGGGCAATGAACTAATGAGTGCTGATTATCCCCGATTTAACGCCTTGAGTACACAGCTATGGATTAACTTGCTTGGCGCTAGTTCACTCGTAACCTTTTTAGGGTTGGGAGTGAGTAGCATTAAACCCGCTCAAGCAAATCCCGCTGAGCAACAGCCGATATGTTTGGCGCAGAGTCAAGCCTCTTTACCAACTCATTTGAGGACATCCTGTAGCCAAGAGAATCTTAAAGCTACGGCTTTGCGTTCTGAAGTCAAAGGCTCAGCAGTTGCCGTTAAACCAACGAGCAATTCTAGTGCTGGGGTGGAGACTGTTGAACAACCTGCAACTGATTTAGTCCCAGAGAACACATTCATTCAGCAAGTGCCAGTCAAGGTTAATGCCGTAGCGCCCCAACAACTGGAAACGTTAACAGTTTCTGCCATACCTAGTGCCACTCTAGACGCTCAAAAGCGATCGCATTCCCCAGAAACTGAGCTATCAGTCAGTGGGTCTAACACTACTGAAAGGGGAACTGCAACCGAGCAACTACCGACTTCATCGGTACTAGGGAAAACTAGGGACAACACAGAGCAAGATTTCGGGCAATTGACGCTAACCCATGAAAGTGGCTGTAGTCCCAGCCAAACTTGTAGCAATGCCGTAACCTCTGTGACACAAGGAGTAACTTCTAATAGCTCCAATTCAGTGTTGGCGCAACTACCGTACTCACAACAAATTTTACCGCCTTTACCAGTTCCAGCTACTCCCATTCCTGTAGGTTCTGATAGCTCCAATACAAAACTGGGGCAGCTACCTTACTTCCCACAACCTCCAAATCCGGTACCAGCACCAACAATGGTGTATCCAGCAGGAGGGAATAACTACAATCCCGCGTTAGGACAGTACCCTTACTACCCACAAACGGTACTTTTAGTACCCGTACCAGCAACGGCCCTTCCGGCAGGAGGGAATGGCTACAATCCCGCGTTAGGGCAATACCCCTACTATCCACAAACTGTACTCTTAGTACCCGTGCCAGCAACGGCGCTTCCAGCAGGAGGAAATAACTATAATCCGGCGTTAGGGCAATACCCCTACTATCCACAAACCGCCCCTCAACTGCCTCCGAATCCGATGGTAGGGAGTAACTACAATCCGGCGTTAGGGCAGTACCCCTACTATCCACAAACCGCCCCTCAACTGCCTCCGAATCCGATGGTGGGGAGTAATTACAATCCGGCGCTAGGACAGTATCCCTACTACCCACAAACACCTCCCCAACTGCCTCCGAATGCGATGGTAGGGAGTAACTACAGTCCGGCGTTAGGGCAGTATCCTTACTATCCACAAACCCCCCCCCAACTGCCTCCATATCCGATGGTGGGGAGTAACTACAATCCGGCGTTAGGACAGTATCCTTACTATCCACAAACCCCCCCCCAACTGCCTCCATATCCGATGGTGGGGAGTAACTATAATCCGGCGTTAGGACAGTATCCTTACTATCCACAAACCCCCCCCCAACTGCCCCCGAATCCGATGGTGGGGAGTAACTACAATCCGGCGCTAGGGCAGTATCCTTACTATCCACAAACAGTACCTCAACTCCCAGCGCCACTTCCTGCCAATCCTGTTGCTGGGAGTAACTACAATCCTACGTTAGGTCAATCTCCCTATTACCCACAAAATTACCCACAAACAGTACCTCAACTCCCAACACCCAACCCGAATATCATCCCGCCAGCTTCCCCTCCCAGAACAGAATTAGGTGCGGTGCCTACGACTGGGCAACCGCCAGAGCTTCGTAGTACGGCTTTGACTTCTCCTTCTTTACAGCTACAGGGACTTTATATCAACCAAGGTGACGAATCCTCAGCACGGGCACGCCTTTCCGGGCTTTATCCTCTTAGTCCTCAAGCACTATTTGGGGCAACGCTTGATCTGACGAGTGAGGAAAATACCTTGGCTGACTCTCCCAATCAGGGATTGAATATTAATGAGCTTTATTTTGCTACGGCTCCTATTGCGGATTTACCCAATCTACGATTCGTGGTTGGTCAGTTGGATTTAACGTCCTATTTTGATCGCAATAGCTTTGCTAAGGATGGGGCAACGCATTTCTTTAATCAAGTGTTTCAGACTAACCCCGCTTTGAGTACAACTGGGATTTCTTCTCGCCTTGGTGGTTTAGTCAACTGGACGATAACGGATAACATTGAAGCGAAAGCTGCTGTCTTCTCTTCCGCTCAGAATCTTGGTGATTTCGCCCTAGATGCATTTGCTGGAGAAATTGGTATCCGCTACGGCAATGCGATTATTCGTGGGACTTATGCCACAGATCGGGATGCGGGTTCAGATGATGGCTTCCGAGAAATTTTCCAAAATAATCGGGATACTGATAACTTTGGACTCCTGCCATCCGATCGCGAAGAGTCCTATGGTGTCAATGCAGAGGTGTTTGTTCCCGAACTGAGCATGGGAGTATTTGGCCGTTATGGTCGCTACGAAAATCGGGAATTGGATCAGGGAGGGGATACTTATAGCCTCGGAATTAGTTTCTCGGATGTGTTTTCCGAGAATGACAGACTAGGACTTGCCTATGGTCGAAGTTTGTCAAACGACCAACTACGGCGTGATCGGGGGGATGAGATACCCGATGTATTGGAGCTATTCTACGATTTTCGATTTTTACCTAACATTCGGCTCGGTTTCACGCTTCAACAACGCGATGGCTTTTCCGATACCTATGGGGGTTTCCGAGTTAAAACAGAGTTCGATGTAACTCCTGGAGGCGAGTAACTCCATGAGTCAACTGAGTGGCAGAGTTAATAAACATCGCCTCAAATCTCTGAGTGGAGGGATGGTGATTTGGTTAGGAGTAGCAGGGCTATTGGTGAGTGTGCCAATTCTGACAAGTATTTCCGTTGTGCAGGCTCAGACTGTACCTGCGGCTGTACAACAAGCGTTCACACTCCTGAGGCAGGGGCGAGTCCAAGACGCGATCGCACTTTTTGAGCAAGCCCGCCGACAGTATCCTCAATTGTTAGAAGCCAAGTTAGGTTTAGCGATCGCGTACAGGCGACAAGGGCTGATTCCCCAAGCATGGCAAGCTTATCAAGATGTACTAGCTCAAGACCCTAACAATGAGCTTGCGCTAAGGGCGGTTGGTCTACTCGGTAGCTATCGCTCAGAGTGGCAACTAACGGGGATTGAAGCACTAACGACACTGCTGAACTTGAATCCCAATGATGCGGAAGCTCGTGGGCTACGAGGACAACTATACAGTTATCAGCAACGGTTTGCCGAAGCGCTGGCGGATTATCAAATTGCGCTGCAAGCAAATCCAACGCCAGAAGTGCTGGTGGGAGCCGCAGAAGCATATACCAATAGCGGCAATCCTCAACAGGGACTCGAACTCTTTAACCGCTACCAAGCCACCGGAAAAGCAATTACAGAGTATTCTGTAATTGCTTATGCCCGTGCCTTACGCGAAACAGGCAATCCTGCTCAGGCGGTGCAGGTTCTAGAGGCGCAGCTTAGAACCTCAAAAACATTAGATGACTTGGCAATCCAAACTCGTGCAGCACTCTCTTTAAGCTATCTAGCAAATCAACAGGTGACTCAAGCCTTGGTAGTATTAGAGCCATTACAAGGTAACCCAGATGCGATCTTGCCATTAGCGCGATCACTTAATGAAATTCGGACTCAGAGCAACAACTCTAGCCTGCAAGAGCAAGTCGGTAATCTTTACCTTCAGGCATTAGAGCAAACTCCCAACCCTGAGCCAAGTTTGCTGCGTGAAGTTGCTGATGTTTTGAGTGGACTACCTCAGGGACAACAAACCGCTCTACAACTGTACCGACAACTAAGCGCCCTGCAACCGGATGACCGCAGTCTGGTGGTTAAACAACTGGCGCTGGAAAGTGAACTAGGTTTGATTTCTCAGGCTGACTTGAGAATACGTCTTGCGAGTGCCCTTGGGCCTCTACCGACCGACCCAATCCAGCAGAATGCGATCGCGCAAGCTTTGGCAGGAATTGACCCACCAGGAGCGGAATTTCTCCCGATTTATCAAAATCTGCTTGCATCAGGTGTCAATGTACCGTTTCTGAACTTCAGAACTGCTCAGCTATTAATCGAAGGAAATGACCTAATTGGCGCAAGAACTGCTTTAGCCGCTTATGCTGCAACTAGCGTTGGGGCAAGGGATTTAGCACCACAATTGCTAGCAGCAGAAATTGAGCGCCGTGAAGGAAACTTGGAAGCCAGCGCCCAACGCTACCAAGGGTTGATTGCTAGCAACTTAGCGGATAGTGATATTTTGAATGCAGCTCTGCAAGGACTTTCAGGTGTTCGCTTACAACAAAATCGACCTGTTGAAGCGCTGGCGATTTTTGACCAATTGGTAGCTCGTAATCCTCAAGATTTAACACTTCAGCTTGCCCGGACAACACTGGCTTATGAGGCTAAGCTAATAGACGAGTCACAAGCAGAGGCTGTTTTGAATTATTGGCTACAGACACAACCGCCCACCGTTGCGCCACCAGAACTTTTTGCCTTAGTTGGCACTCTACCAGCAGACGCACGACGGGAACCTTTATACAATGCCCTGCTTCAATTTGATCCGAATAACATCCCCGTACAGGTGCGAGCCATTCAGGTGCTAGCCAAGCGCTCTCCAGAGCAAGCGAGGGCACGGGTAGCTCAGTTAGTGGCTCGTGACCCTTACAATATCGGTAGCTATTTTTTACAAGGACAATTAGCTCAATCTATTAACGATTTAGAATTTGCAAGCCTTGCTTATGAAGCGATTTTGGCAGCTCAACCGAGTAACATTGAGGCGCTATCAGCTTTAGGCGGGATTCGGTTTCAACAACGACGTTTTGATGATGCTACCAATCTTTATTCTCAAGCGATCGCTATTAAGCCTAATGACTTGACAGTGCGCCAGTCACTGATTAGCTTAAGTAGGGCTAAAGACTTACAGCTAGAGGCGCTTACAGCAGTCGAACAACTGCAACTCGAACAAATTGAGAGGGGGGCTTCTAACAGCGATTTATCTCGCCAAAGGCAGCAAATCCAAGAAGACTTCCTGCGACGACGAGGATTTCAACCCCCCTGGGAACGTTTTTAACTTGCAAGCCCAGATGATTGTGAAAATGCTGGTTTTAGTTCGGGTACTAAGATTGACGGCTTCTGCCAAAAAGCCTCGGTGGTTTCTCAAGAACCTTACCACCGTCACAATTTTATTGGGTCTAGCTGGCTGTATTTCCATATCCTCTACACCACCGCCCCAAACAGATTCCTCCCAAGCACCAGAAGCATCACCCCAGACAAGTGCATCGCCTGTCGCCAGTTCCCCATCCCTACCCGAATCGACCGCTAACCGGGAACTGCTCGAAGAAAGTTGGTTGATTTACCGAGACAAATTTATTCAAGAAGACGGGCGAGTGATTGACTTTGAAGCTAGCGATCGCTCAACCTCTGAAGGACAAGCCTACGCCATGCTGCGGGCAGTAATCCTCGATGACCCTACTACCTTTGCCCTTACCTTAGACTGGGCAGAAAAAAACCTCAAGCGCATTGGAGCAAAAGGCGAACCCATTGACCAACTTTGGGCTTGGAAGTGGGGAAAGAATCAAGCGGGTAAATGGGGACCCATTGACAAAAATTTTGCCAGCGATGCCGACATTGATGCCGTTACAGCTCTCATCCTTGCCTCACGTCGCTGGAATCGTCCAGAATACCTAGAGCTAGCACGCACCAAACTCAATGATTTGTGGAAATTTTCCACGATAGCCGAGCCAAAAGGCAAGCGTTATCTCTTACCTGGGCCTGTAGAAGCCTTTGTCCCCTCGCCCTCTACCCTATACCTTAACCCGTCTTACCTTGCGCCTTATGCTTTTCGCCTGTTTGCTCAGGTTGACCCCAACCATGATTGGTTGAGTTTAGTAGACAGTAGCTATGAGGTTCTCGAAAAGTCTTCTCAGGTTTCTACCGTAGGCTTGCCAAGCGATTGGATCGCACTCGATACCAAAACGGGGAAATTCCAGCCAATCCCAAGCTCTAGCCAACTTCAGAGTGTCTACAGTTTCGATGCCTACCGCGTTTGGTGGCGGGTTGCTTGGGATGCCGCTTTGTTCCAGTCACCTGAAGCAGAGCGTTACCTACGCACTGCCACGAAGCATCTCCAAACGCAACTGCGATCTTCATCGCGGATTCCAGCACGAATTAATCTTCAGGGGAAACCGACAGTAAATTACGAGGCAACTTCTCAATACGCGATGCTATATCCCGCCCTCCAGTTAATTGACCCAGATATGGCTGGGCAACTGTTAGAGCAGAAACTTTTACCTCGATATAACCAAGGGATTTGGGATGATGAATCCGCTTACTACATCCAGAACCTGGCTGGACTAGGGCTGTTGCCTCCCACCGCAATTCCCTCTCAACTCCTACAACCCTAATAGAAAAGTCCTCAGGGATATTTAGCATCACTAAAGTTAATTGATAAAAATACTGACCGCCTCGCGACCAAGGTGAAACTTACTTCCATGAAACGCTTGTTTCCTCACTCTCAACCCACAACGACTACTGCCAATCGCAGACAACGAAGTCCTCGCTCTGCGATCGCAAGTCTACTCCTGTGGCTGTTCCTATTTTGTGGTGTAGTGGTCTTAACACTGGGGATAACAACAACCCTGGTCACTGCTCAAAGCGATGGTAATCTCAAAGAACAGGAAGACCAATTTATCCGCGACTACGCCTTACCCAGTTCTCCAGCTAAACCCCCTGTCTACAAGCCTCGACCCGCTTCCCCTCCCAAACAGCAAAGTCCGTCCTCACCCCAACGGCAAGCTGTCCCCCCCGCTCAAAGGCGAACGTCTCCTGCACCAGCACCACAACAGCGGCAATCAGCACCACAACAACGGCAAAATGTTGCCCCACGCCCTGCACCCCGCTCTGCCCCTCCACCTATAGCAGACGAACCAGCTCCCACCCGTCGCCGTGAGCCTGTACAAGAGACAGTAGAAGATAGTCCAAGTGAAGACACTTCTACCGCCGAGACACTCCCAACAGGTCAATATGTCTTGGAGTTTAATCGCTCTCCTGTTGTAGGCAATCGCTTCCGTTTACAGGGTATCTATTCCGAAGCGCGGCTTGGCTTTACCCGTCCCCATGGCTGGAAAATGCAATCGGCTAAGGCACTGATCCGCTTCCAGCACTCACCCTCCTTGCTTGCCAATCGCTCCAACCTAACCGTGCGAGTTAACGATCGCAGTGTAGGCAGTGTACCGCTGAACCGCAAAGAGGCAGAGGTGGGAAGCGTGGCGTTCAATATCCCGCCCGGTGTGATTCAGGACTACAATGACCTCTCCGTTGTCGTCCAGCAAAATACCGACCCCCAATGCAGTGACCCAAGCGACCCGACCCTTTGGACTGAGATTCTGCCTGATTCAAAGTTGGTGTTGGGATACCAGTCTCAAGCTGTTCCCTTAAGTTTTAGTGGCTATCCTTATCCATTCTTTGACGAACTCAGTTTGGAGCCGAATCGCATCGCTTACCTGCTGCCGAAGCTCGGTGAAGCCTGGTTAACTGCCGCGCCCCGTCTTCAATCCGCATTAGGTAGACTCGCTGATTTTCGCCCGATTGAAACTCGTTTGGTTGAAGATATTGACCAAGTAGAGGCAAACGAGCGATTGGTGATTATTGGTACTCCGGAAGATCAGCCCGGTTTAGAGGATTTGGATCTACCCTATAGCATTGCAGGTAACCAGATTCTGGATGGCAATAAGAGTCCTTTACCTGATGATGTTGGCGTACTGATGCTGGCGACAGCTCAAGACGGTAGTGTCCCTGTTTTAGTCGCTACCGGAAATGGACCAGTCGGTGTTGCTAAGGCAGCACAGTTTTTGGTACAACCAGACCCCAGTAAAATTGGCACAGGTCAGGCAATCTTAGTCTCCGACCTTAAGGAAGTGTCAGCACCTCCGCCTCGTCAGTGGCCCCGTTACTTACCAGACAAGAATTCTTTTGCCCTCAGCGACATCAAAACTCAAGTTAACGGTGAGCCATTTAAAGATGTCACGGTTCGAGGTTCTGGGGCACCGCCGATTGAGATCGATTTTCGGGCTTTACCGGATGACCGATTTAAGCGGGGGAGTTCGATGACCCTGCGTTACAGCTACGGACCGCAGGTGAATCCGAGAACTTCTGCGGTAGAAGTATTACTGGATGATGTTTTCATCGGCGGGGCACGGTTAAATTCCGACAAAGGAGGGAATCGAGAAAGCCTAAAGGTGGATTTGCCTGCCGAGTTGATTCAGCCCAACTCCAAACTCAGAGTCGCGTTCCGGCTTAATCCTAGAGAACCCGCGAAATGCGGTAGGGTAACTGACCAACAACTAACGGGTACCCTGCACTCAGACACTAGCTTCAATCTCAACCGAGATACCTTTGTACAACTGCCAGATCTAAAACTGTTGCGATCGGGTTATCCATTTACAGCTCCTCAGGATTTGTCAAGTACAGCAGTTGTTGTACCAGACCCTCCCTCGGATGCGGATTTGCTGACGCTACTTGCCATTAGTGAACGCTTGGGACGGCTGAGTCGAGCAGATTCAGTTCAGCTAGCGGTTTATACGGCCAGTACACTGCCTCCCGATATCCGCAAGAGCCATCATCTTGTCGGAATTGGGATTCGGGAAAATTTCCCTTTTCCCGAAGTGTTTGAATCGGGTGGCTTTCGCTTAGGTAGTGCCCTGTCACGTCAGTGGAGTCAAGGCAGCATCAACACTTGGCCGGATTCGGAAGGCCTGATTAAGCAAATAGTCTCTCCGGCAAACCGCGATCGCGTATTATTGGCTCTCACTGCTCAGAGGGAGAGTGGTTTAGATCAGGTGCGGCAAGTCATCAACAAAGACCCCTGGTTCTTCCAACTTCGAGAGGATACGGTACTAATTAGCAGCAACCAAGAAAATCCCTCTAGTTATGACCCTGATGCCTACAAGCTTAAGTTTCTGGAAGATGCTCCTTCAACCAGCCGCATAGAGAATGCGACTCTGCTCAGTAAGGCATCTCGCTTCATTCAAGAACACTGGTTCATACTCCCTATCGCTGTTGTAGGAATAGCACTCTTGCTTTATGGCATTAGTCAACTGTATCTCAAGCGCATCACTGACAAGCGTATTACTGATAAGACGTAGTCAAACGGGTCCAATCCTTAGTCCCCAACCCCTCTTGTTGAAATGGCATTTTCCTCATTCAGAACTCGGTTGATGCGGCGGCCGCAGCCTCGTGCTTTGTTAACCGTCTGGCTCGTCGAACGTCTACCTCGGTTTTTTGATCGAGCGTTGGCACGCCTAGGATGGAACCAGTTGAAATTGATCGCGTTGCTACTGCTGTTGCTATCCGTTCCTTTGATTGTTACGCCACTGAAAGTTTGGCAGCAGGGTCTTGTTGCCTTGTTTCTTGTGGGGGTCGGTCAAAGCATTGTGCAAATTGAGTCTCAACAGTCCGACCAGAAAACCAGTGAGTACCTCCACTTGTTTTTGGTGTGGCTCAGTATCGTAACAACACTACGCTACCTGTACTACCGCACGACGTACACCCTGAATTTTAATAGCTGGCTCAACGGATTATTTTGTGTGCTGTTATTCGGGGCAGAACTATATGCAATCTTGACGCTGATACTTGCCTACTTTCAAACCCTGAAACTCAAAGACCGCGAACCCGTTGATCTTGCCAATTTTCCTCAAGACCAATGGTTTAAGGTCGATATCTATATCCCGACCTACAACGAAGACGTTGAAATTGTTCGCAAGACGGCATTGGCTGCTGTCGCGACTGACTACCCAGCCGATAAAAAACGTGTTTACATACTCGATGATGGTCGCCCAGAACGATATAAGGAAGGTGACCCGCGAAGAGAAACCTTTCAAGCCCGTCGGGAAGAGTTACGCCAAGTTTGCCAAGACATTGGCGGCACACTCCTAACGCGGGACAGTAATGAACACGCTAAGGCGGGTAATATCAACACTGCTTTTCGCCGTACTGATGGTGATTTAGTCCTTATCCTCGACTGCGACCACATCCCAACGCGGCAGTTTCTCCAGCATACGGTGGGCTTTTTCTTCGACCCAAAAGTCGCGTTTGTGCAAACGCCCCACTGGTTCTATAACCCTGACCCTTTCGAGCGTAACTTGCTTACTAAGGGTAAAGTTCCGGTGGGTAATGAACTTTTTTACAAGGTACTGCAAAAAGGTAACGACTTCTGGAATGCTGCTTTTTTCTGCGGTTCAGCGGCTGTGATTCGCAAAGAGTATGCGCTTCAGGTTGGGGGTATCGCGACAGAAACAGTTACAGAAGATTGTCATACAGCATTTCGCCTGCATTCTCTGGGGTATGAGTCAGTCTACTACGACAAAATTATGGTAGCAGGGCTTGCGCCTGAGAAGTTTTCCTCCTATGTCGGTCAGCAAGTTCGCTGGGCACGGGGGATGGCTCAAATTCTGCGGTTGGAAAATCCAATGTTCAACCGCAAGCTGAATCTGACCTTAGCGCAGCGCCTTTGTTATTTTAGTGCGACTTCGCACTTTTTCTATGGCTTTCCTCGGTTGATGTATGCGATCGCACCCACGGCATTCCTACTATTTGGCATTAACCCCATCCAAGGTTTGGGTTCTGAAACCTTAGCCTATGCTCTCCCCCATATTCTCCTTGCTCTGAATACCAACTACATCACTTACAAGGGAGTTCGGTTTTCCTTCTGGAACGAGGTTTTTGAGTTTGTGATGGCGTTCCAAGCCGGATATGTCACCTTCATGGCGCTGATTAACCCTAAATTGGGTTCCTTTAACGTTACGGATAAAGGGCTAACGGTAACGAAGCGCTACTTCGACTGGGAATCGGTGCGGGGTCTGTTGGTAGTCGCTGCACTCGTCGTTGGTTCTCTAATTGCTGTCCCCTTTTGGCTCATTCTACGCCCAGAGGATACTGAGGCAGTTCTAGTCAACGCAATGTGGTGCATCTTTAACTTAATTCTGCTGGTTGCTTCTTTGGTGGTGGCTTTTGAGCAACCGCAACTGCGCCAGACACACCGCTTACAGCGACACCTAACGGCTATAGTTCACAGCATTGATAAGAGTTGGGTTGGTAAAACCATCAATATCTCTGAAACAGGGGTTCTGATTGCTCTGGATACCTACCCTAACTTACCGGATGAAGTAGAAGTCGAGCTAGTGGGCGATTTTGGAGCGCGGGCGTTTCTAAATGGGCGAATTATCCGGGGGAAACCCACGAAAGAAACTCAAACCTATTTAGCAATTGATTTTGTCAATCTGACTCGTAGCCAACTTGATGCTCTAGCTTTGGTAATCTATTCCGATGTCAATGAGTGGTATTCCCAAAAGCGTGATAATGTAGACCGCCCCCTTGCTTCCTTTAGATTCCTTGCTAGTAGTTTGATTCGTTCCTTGCGCGAGTTCCAACCAGATACTGGAACGAAGGTACGCAAGCGTGTGCAAGCCGCAGCTCAGTTATATTTCGAGGGAAACTTTTTACCTGGGGAAGTTACTGAACTGGGGACTAGAAGTATACGGCTGGAGTTAGATAACAATGTCATCGCTTCTGGCAATATGCTTCGAGAAGAAGACTTAGAGCGGATGCAACAAGACAAACCCCTTGTAGGTTTGCTATTGAGTAAGGAAAAAAACAGTCCGCTACCAAAGCGCTTTTTGGCTCAAATCGTAGCCATAGAACTGTCACCTGCTTCAGACAACGGTCACTCTACTACTCGGAAAATTGCCGTTGAATTAAGCTTCCCAGAGAAGTTCATGCAACGACAGGGCGATAAGATTAAACAACTTTTGCAGGTATTGGAGTGAGGAATAGGTAAGAACCGAGACAAGCGGAAAGAGAAGCCATCAAAACAGTCAGTACACTAGATGAACTCCGCCAAATCTACAGAACTGAGCAATAGATACCAGGATTTTACGGCTCATCTTAACTACAGGCGAAATGCGATCGCCCAGACGATTAACTAAAAAGCGATCGCGTTCTTGTCAGCGAGCAACAGCAATCCGGAACTCCACACAATTGAAGCCAATCACTGGCACACAGAACGCTACCATTACTATACTATTGACGCAGTTGAAAGCCGTGCAGCTTTAGCTCACGGATGAAAACTAGTGAGCGCTTTTAAGCGCCTTGTGTGATAAAATAACAACAATAACTAGGTTGCTCTCACCTAAAAGGATGTTCAAGTTCGTCTGACCCCCCTTTGACGAGAGAAGAGAATTGAAATTTGTGCCAAGTGTGGAGCTTGAGGCGGCTTGGTTCATTGGGAAAGACTCGCCACAAATACCGTGGGACACACGGAAATTTAAGCTTGAGGAGTGTTCTGCAAGGAACAAGAATGCTCGGTAAGACGGGAAGTAACTAACCGCACGATCAGCCCAAGAATCACCGAGCTAAAGCTACGGTGAGTGTCAAGATAAGGATGCGCTTAGTATCCTACAATTCAAGCTTCTAGTTATTCGCCTACTATGTCCTCTCCCGCTTCCCCACAAGAAGAACCGCAAGATCAGTCAAATCTAGAAAAAATCCGGGCAATGCGCTTGGAGAAGGTTGAACAGCTCAAAGCTTTGGGGCAAAATCCCTATGCCTACCACTGGGAGTCTACTCACCACGCAGCAGAACTCCAAGAGAAATTTGCTGACTTGTCCGATGGAGAAGAAGCTGATTTTGAAGTAGCGATCGCGGGTCGTATTTTGGCGCGTCGAGTCTTTGGAAAGCTAGCATTCTTCGCTCTACAAGACGAAACTGGCACGATTCAGCTCTACTTAGATAAGAAGCGCATCACCGAAACAATGGCAGATGTGCCAGATGCCTTTAACCACCTCAAGCAGCTAACAGATATTGGGGACATCATCGGCGCCAAGGGAACAATTCGACGGACGGAAAAAGGCGAACTCTCGGTCTATGTCAGCCGCTACACCATCCTAACCAAGTCGCTGTTGCCCTTACCAGACAAGTGGCATGGTTTGACTGACACAGAAAAGCGCTATCGTCAGCGCTATGTTGACTTGATTGTTAACCCTGATGTCCGGGAAACCTTCCGACGCCGTGCCAAAATTATCGCTGTGATTCGGCGCTACCTAGAAGACCAAGGCTTTATCGAAATTGAGACACCCGTGCTTCAGAGTGAAGCGGGTGGTGCAGATGCTCGTCCCTTCATCACCTATCACAACACCTTAGATATGGAGTTGTACCTACGGATTGCTACAGAGTTACCTCTGAAGCGACTTATTGTAGGGGGATTTGAAAAGGTATTTGAGCTAGGGCGTATCTTCCGTAATGAAGGCATTTCTACCCGCCACAATCCTGAATTCACTTCGGTTGAGTTCTATCAAGCTTATGCCGATTACAACGACATGATACGGCTAACGGAGGAAATCATTACCACCGTTGCTCAAGAAGTCTTGGGGACGCTGCAAATAACCTATCAAGGTGAGGTGATTGACCTAACACCACCTTGGCGCAGAGTGACGATGCATGAGTTAGTGCAGGAGAAGACGGGTTTAGATTTTACTCAGTTCCAAACCCTTGAAGAAGCAAAAACAGCGGCTCAACAAGTCGGCATTCAGGATGTGGACGAGTGCCAATCAATTGGGAAGCTACTCAACGAATGCTTCGAGCAA
Organism: Symplocastrum torsivum; assembly: GCF_059505465.1. Taxonomy (NCBI): domain Bacteria; kingdom Bacillati; phylum Cyanobacteriota; class Cyanophyceae; order Oscillatoriales; family Microcoleaceae; genus Symplocastrum; species Symplocastrum torsivum. The sequence continues at coordinate 20,154 of NZ_JCACKQ010000030.1, forward strand.
AAGTGTGAGGAAACGCTGATTCAACCTACTTTTGTTCTAGATTATCCGGTTGAAATTTCTCCCCTTTCAAAGCTGCATCGAGAAAAACCAGGGCTAGTGGAACGCTTTGAGCTATTTATCGTTGGGCGGGAGACAGCAAATGCCTTTACAGAGTTGACTGATCCAATTGACCAACGCGATCGCTTAGAAGCGCAGGCAGCAAGGAAGGCAGCAGGGGACTTGGAAGCACAGGGCGTTGATGAAGACTTTCTGACAGCGCTGGAGTACGGGATGCCCCCTACTGGTGGGGAAGGCATCGGTATTGATCGCTTGGTGATGCTGTTAACCGATAGTGCCAGTATCCGGGATGTCATCGCTTTCCCTCTGCTGAAGAATACCAGCAATGTGATTAAATCTTTCGACTATGACGAGAAAACTCAAACCTTACGAGTTGAGTTCAATAGTGGCAGCGTCTACAAGTACCATGACGTACCTGAGAACGTGTATCAGGCGCTAAAGATAGCCCCATCGGTCGGTCAATACTTCAATACACACATTCGGGAGAAATACGGTCAGGATCGAGAGGTCTAATACCCAAATTTCTTGTAGGGGCGCACGTCGGTGCGTTCTTAACTGGAATGGCACTGACTTAACTTTGAAATATCAAACGTTGTCCTGGTCTTAGTTGAGCCAGAACGCGATCAAGTTGAGGCTTAAGTTGATCAAGGAATTCCTCAAGCTCTTCAGTGGTCAAATCCCGCAGCTACTTTTGGGCTTGATTGAGGGCAACGGCAACTGCTCCGGCTTCTTGTTGAGGAGACTGGCTAAAGTTTTCATAGAATTGGAGTTGCAATTATTAGGCTCAAGTTCCAAGTCAATTACCCTGACATAGGAGCAAAAATAGAGAGATGCGATCGCCTTAGCCCATCACTTCATCTACAGTAAAACTAACCTCAGGAAAAGCCTGTATAGTGACAGTTTGACCTCGATAATACTTGTGAATAATTTGGTAACCATTCTCAGAAGGTTGTCGGTAAACTTCCAAGCATTGCGCGTTGATATCAACTAGCCAGACTTCAGCAATGCCACTATTCGCATAGAGAAGAATTTTCACATCCCGATCCGCTTCGACAGTCGTGTCTGCAACTTCCACTAACAGCAAGATATCTTCTGCTTGGGGATGTCCTGCCTCGTAAAAATCTGCGCGTCGTCGCAGCAATACCAAATCTGGTTGAGGTTCAGAGTTGTCATCTAATTCAACTGGGTTTTGAACTCGAACTATTGTTGCCTGTGCCAGACGCAGAATAAACATTTCATTGAGACGGTCAACACACGCTGCATGACGTCTGCCAATTGGGGTCATCTCGACAATCTCTCCTCGAATCAGTTCCACTCGGTCATCCTCTGTGAGGATACCTGCTTCAGCCATTTGGTGATACTGCTTTATCGTGAAGCGCCGTCTGAGTAGCTCAATAGACATCACAACCTCTCCATAACATTACTCAAGTAATTTCATTATCGAGCGATCAGCTAGTGAAAGAAGATGTCTCTCAATGCGATCGCGTCACCGTTAAAATCGTTACGGGATTGAGAGGAGTAAAACGAGTTAGTTGTCCTACAGGTACAGAACGCGAGAGCTGAACTTGTAGCAAGTGGTAATCCCAACGGTGTAACTTTAGCCAGCCGAGAGCTGTATTAAGATGTTCCAGGGTTGCTAGAGCGAGTACCACAATACCCCCGCTAGTGAGCCGAGCCTCACAGTTATCAAGAATGGCAGTTAAGTTACCACCGCTACCCCCAATAAAGATGCGGTTTGGTGCTGGTAGGTGATTCAAAATTTCTGGTGCTGTACCGTGGATTGAAACGACGTTTTTAACATGAAGGCGTTGGCAGTTCTGTTCAATTAAGGCACTACCGATCGCAGTTTTCTCAATCGCATACACCTGAGATGTGCTACACAAGCGGGCAATCTCAATGGAAACAGAACCTGTTCCTGCACCAATATCCCAAATAATTTGCCTTGGATGCAGCGCAAGTTCTCCCAGGATAAGAATCCGTACCTCACGCTTCGTCATCAAACCAGGGCGATCGCTAAAGCTAGCAAATGTCTGATCGGGTAATCCCAGTAGGGGTAGAGAGTCAACATCCAACAATGCTTGAGCTGGCTCAGACTGACGCAGTAATAGAACGACATTCAGCGGTGCAAACCTTTCGTGCAGTAACATATCCACCGCAACTTGCTGCACCATCTCATCGGCACCTCCCAGGTTTTCACAAACCCAGAACTCGTAGCTACTGGCTAAATCTAGAGCGAGAAACAGACGTGCGATCGCACTTGGCGTATTTGTTCCATCTGTCAGTACGGCAATCTTCTCCACACCCTGCTGTAGGGCAACAGTCAACTGCTCTAGAGAGCGTCCGTGGGCACTAATAACCTGAGCATCCTGCCAAGGAACTTTTACGCGATGAAAAGCTAGCTGAACCGAACTCAGATGAGGATGAAACGTCAATTGCTCCCGTGGTAACTCCTCCAGTAATAAGCGTCCTAAGCCAAAAAAGAGTGGATCACCACTAACCAACACCACAATGCAGCTATTCGGTTCATCCGCCACTAACTGGTTGCGAATTTCCCGAATTGCCTGAGATAAATCTCCCAGTACCAAGCGTGAAGCAGGATGGTTTGGGAAGTAGCTCAAATGGCGATCGCTTCCTACCAACAACGTTGCCTGGCCCACTAACTGCCGCACGGCATCCGTCAGTCCGGCTTCACCATCCAACCCAATTCCCACTACATATACGGGTGTCATTTCTAGCTATCAGCGCTCAGCTTTCAGCTTTTGGATGAACGAAGCCAGCATTCGTTTGATTTCAGTGACATCACTATTAAGCTGTTGGTAGTGTGAGCTTTCTATAAAATTAAGGTCACAAGCCAGCAGCAAGTGATACTCCAGTTCACTGGCTGACCCCATTGCTATTTGTAAGAATCGAGCCAAGTCAGCATCACTGCCTCGACCACATCCTTCCGCAATATTAGCTGGAATTGATGCCGAGGCACGTCGAATCTGACTGGTAAACCCATAAAGTTCCTGTTGGGGAAACCGAGCTGTGACTTGATAGATGTTAAGGGTTAATTGACGACTATTGTGCCAAACTTTTAGCTCTCTAAAATTCTTCAACTTCCTACCCGATCTGGAAAATCTAAAAGCTGACCGCTGATAGCTGATAGCTGACCGCTTAATCCACTGCTTCCCAAGCTAAAACCAAAAGCGCGTTAAGAATTGCAGCAGCAACAGCAGAACCTCCTTTGCGCCCCTCAACGCGAATTTGAGGCACTGGTGTCTGTGCCAGGGCAGCCTTTGACTCTAAAACGGAGATAAACCCAACAGGCGCACCAATCACTAGCGACGGTTGAATCGGTGCTGTTGACAACTGGCTACACAGCGCTAGCAAGGCGGTAGGGGCATTGCCAATGACAAAAATCGCATTAGGAAATTTCTCAAAGCACTGCAATAAGCCAGTTTCTGTGCGGGTTTTTCCTGGCAGTGCGACTGGGGCAAGTTCTACAGCAGCAATTAGGGGGTTATTGAAGGTTTTTTCTACCATTCCGACTACCCCCTGCTTCACCATCCCCACATCTGTGATAATTGGTACTCGTTGCTGGAGAGCTTTAATACCCGATGCGATCGCACAGTGGGACGTGGTAGCGTCCTTCGCACCCTGACTAAAGTGAACCAACTGAGTAAATTCAAAGTCCGCCGTGCTATGAATCACTCGTCGGACAATGCTGTACTCAGTTGGACTGAAGTGGTGTTCACCGATTTCTCGGTCAATCACCGCAAAACTCTGCTCCATAATTGGGTGGATTGGCAATCGCATGAAGATACAACCAGCAACGTGTAAGTTGAAATTTAAAACTCCACTACGGGCCAATCAGGCTCACGAGAGTAGCGCATCATATCTTCAAACTTTCGTAACTCTGCCCGTTGAACATTCAGGGGAATGACTTCATCGGGTAAAGCTTGTTGATTCAATTTCGTTAGCGTATCACTAAGGCGATCGCGTTCCAGTTCTGGTGAAATCTCGCCAAAATATCCCAGCGTAACGTGCGCTGTGAAGTGATACTGCTGTTCAACACCCAAGCCAATGAGACTCCGATTTTGATAAATCGCTCGGCGAAGTTCTGACAGTCGCTTGTAGGAGTCTTCGTTATTCGGTATCAAACACACCGCGACGGCGCGAGGTCTTACCATTAAACCTAAAAGCTGCCAGCCAAGGGAATTCCCTGTGGCAACTGAGTGCTGATACTTCTGAAAACTGTCTTGGACACGTTCATGGAGTTGCTCGTCATACTGAGGATTTTCCGCTTTGCGTTCACGGTAGGCACTGTCCCAAACCAAGTCCGCTAAGGTTAAATGAAAGCTAGCAGGAGGTACGGGTACCAGTAAGCCTGTGTCTAGTTGCTGTAACAGTAGTTGTTGGAGTTCCTGCAACTGGACGTAAAATGCTTCATTTTCTGAGTCTTCTTCCCAAGGGGGTGTCACCACCGTGTAGCCCGGAAAAGGCGCTGCCTCGCTGGTGCCATCCGGGAGATGCTTAAACTTAGGTGACTCCTGGATGTGCTGCAACTGGGATTGATAGGTTGCTGGTAGCACCAACCGTGCCACTCGATTTAAATAAGTTTGATAAGTCTCGTCCAATCTAGATCCCCTCGCAAACCGTGGGTGTTTATTATGACAATTTACCTCTACTGGGGAGAAGATGACTTTGCCCTGACACAAGCTGTAAACGAATTGCGTAAAAGCGTCCTTGACCCCAGTTGGGTTAGTTTCAACTATGACAAAATTTCTCCTGATCAGCCTGATGCCATTATCCAAGGGCTGAATCAAGCAATGACTCCGCCTTTTGGTATGGGTGGGCGTTTAGTTTGGTTAGTCGAGACAACCCTGTGCCAGCACTGTTCAGAGGATTTACTGGCAGAACTAGAGCTTACTCTACCAGCGATTCCACAAGAGTCTGTTTTGTTACTAACAACGTCCAATCGACCGGATGGACGCCTCAAATCGACAAAGCTGCTGCAAAAGTACAGCCACATCCGAGAGTTTTCTCTTATCCCGCCTTGGAAGACAGAACAGTTAGTTCAGCAGGTACGCTCCTGTTCTCAAGAGGTTGGTGTCAAACTAACAGGTGCTGCGGCTGAACTTTTGGCACAGTCGGTTGGGAATGATACCCGACAACTGTACAACGAATTGGAAAAATTGCGACTTTATACAGGTGATTCAGCCAAAGTCTTAGATGAGAAAACTGTGGCTACCCTAGTCACCTCAAACACTCACAACAGCTTACAGCTATCAGCCGCGATTCTCCAGGGGGATGGAGCAAAAGCCTTGGAGTTGGTAGCGGATTTGATGAACAAAAACGAACCCGCTTTGAGGATTGTTGCCACGCTGATTGGGCAATTTCGGACTTGGTTATGGGTAAAGCTAATGGTAACTGAGGGGGAACGGGATCAAAAAGCGATCGCCACTGCCGCACAAGTCAGTAACCCTAAACGAATTTACTTCCTCACCAAAGAAGTTCAATTCCTTTCTCTAGAGCAACTAACCTCAACACTACGGGTGCTACTAGAGTTGGAAATTAACCTTAAGAGGGGGTCTGAACCTCTTTCAACCTTGCAAACTAAGGTGATAGAACTTTGCCAAATCTGTAGCGTACTGATTCGGCGCTGAATAAATCACTTAGAGGCAAGGAGTCGTCTCGTTGTTTGAAATCAATTTTGACACTTCAAATCATGAAACATCCATTTCATACATCCCAAGGAACTTCTGCCCCGTAAAATAGTTCAGAAAAACTAGCCCTCTATGGTTTTACTTAATTGTTTCTTGGTCGCACGCGATCATCATGATGACTTTATACTGTTCTCGCCGTCGTCTTAACCGAACCTTCTCCCAATTCTTCGTTGTGGGGGCACTTGCTACAATGGGTTTGCTTTCTGGACTCACGCCAGAGTACTCCAGAAACTCCCAATCCTTTGTCTTCAGTTCAACGGCTTATGCTCAAGAGGTTAGTGCAGAAGAAATCACACGCTATGCACGAGCCGTCTTGGCAATGGAGCCACTGCGTCAACAAGCCTACAGCGAAATCAAGCTGATCATTGGCTCTGGGAACATTCCCGACATTGTTTGCGGTCGTCCGGCAAGCATCACAGCGCTCCCGGCTGGAGCGCGAACGATCGCCCTGAACTACTGTAACCAGTCTTCAGCCATTGTGGCAAATTTCTTCCCCAGAGGAAAGACTGGTCGATTCAATGAAATTACAACTCTCATGCAAAGAAACCAAGGTTTACACGCACGGATTCAAAGTGAATTACGACGCCTCCAACAATAAAATTTTTGCGGGATTTGTCGGATTGACATGAGTCTTTAATGCCGGAGCAAAAGGCAAGACAAGTGGTTTTTTTCATTCTTGCCATAAAGAAAAAGAGGAACTTTACCTGTCAACTATTGACGTTTTGCAAGGCAATATCGAAAGATAGAGGCACGTTTTTAAGGATTTCACATTTCCTGTGCCACCTGCATTTATGAAGAACCCTTTTGCTCTAATGTGCCAAACTTGCTCCAGCCAAATACTGAGGCGTGCGAGTGTTGCCGTAGTGAGTCTACGTTCATTCCTTCCCACTAGCTACGGTACCTCAGCCACACAGCTATCCCGCAGGGAGTCGTTAATCAGGGTTATCTTGTCTATGGCTTGGCTGCTTGGAGCCACAGCGATTATATCGAGCTGTTCTTCTAATTCCGCCTCAGAGACTCCCTCCCCCATCGCCACTGTGACAACAGTTAGCGTTGAAGAAGTAGAAAACTACGCTAAAGCCGTTTTAGCGATCGAGCAAAGCCGTCAAGCAGCATACAGCGAAATCCAGCAAATCATCAACGAGGAGCAGGTTCCTAACTTTAGCTGCACCCAAGCTGACACCATTTATGCTCTACCAGGTAATGTTCGAGACATTGCCGTGAACTACTGCGAACGAGCCAAAGACATTGGTGAAACTCAAGGATTGACAATGACGCAATTTAATGCAATTACTGTGACTGCTCAATCAGATTCGGAGTTACTCAAACGAATTCAAAATGAATTGGTTCGCCTCCAATGATCGTTGGGTGCTTAAACACTAAGTTCTTTTTGTCGCAATGCTGACTCTTACACAACGGTTGCCTACAACGGAGGAGGTAGCATTTAGCTTTACCCTCTCGCTCACTGCTGAGGAACGTACCCGGACACGCCATCGTTTTGATACAGCTGATGGTAAGGAAGTGTATTTGCGCCTACCCAGAGGAACTGTTTTGCATAATGGGGATTTACTGCAATCTGAGGATGGCGACGTGGTTGTTCGGATTCTTGCTAAACCGGAACCTGTGCTAACAGTGACATCTCAGATCCCAGTGGCTCTAATGCGAGCCGCTTACCATCTGGGTAATCGCCATGTACCCATAGAGGTTGCTCCTAATTATGTACGGTTGTCTCCTGACCATGTGTTGCAGACAATGCTGGAACACTTAGGAATGCAGGTAAAAGAGGAAGTCGTACCCTTTCAGCCAGAAATGGGGGCTTATGGGCATAGTCACACTTGAGGGAAAATATAGCAGTCGCTATAGCGACTCTTGACTCTCGCTTTCATACAGAAACAAGACCCGTCAACCTTTTGCCTTTTGCCATAGGAGGAGAGAACGTTCTGGTTCAATACACTTACTCCCTTCCCGATAGAAGAATATCTAGGGATGGGGAGTTAGGAGTATTTAGCGCAAAGAATCGTTCAACCGCACAGGCTAAACCATCAGCACTCCATTTGCTGGACTTGCGCCAATTGCACCAGAATAAACTAAGCCGCGATGGGTATCTAGTGTCAAAATGGCGCCATCCCGAATGATTTGGGTAGCATTCTTGACACCAACAATTACTGGCACTCCGAGACGTAAGCCAATCACGGCAGCATGACTCGTTAGACTTTCGTCTTCTGTAATAATTCCAGATGCCTTACGAATTGCTTCGACATAATCAGCATTAGTTGACGAGGCGACGAGAATTTCTCCTGGGTTGAAGTTTCCCACGTCCATAGCGCGATGAGCCACACGAGCAAGGCCACTAACCGAACCTTGACCAATACCAATTCCTTGACCAAGAACAGCGGTTACAACCTCAACTTTAATCAAGTCGGTTGACCCCGGAACGCCTTGGAGTGTACCTGCTGTCATTACCACTAAATTCCCCTCTGCCAGAAGTTGCTTTTCTTGAGCGACGTTAATTGCCGCTTGGAAGGTTTGACCTGTGGAGGGTAAATCTAGCACTAATAAGGGTTTGACTCCCCATACAAGTTGTAACTGTCGTGCAACATCAACGTGGGGTGTTATTGCCAGAATGGGTGTGAAGGGTCGGAACTTGGAGACATTACGGGCAGTAGCACCTGTTTTTGTTAGTGTCATAATCGCGGAGGCTTGTAATTGCTCGGCAATTTGACCAACAGCCTGGGAAATCGCATTGGGAATCGAGCGTCGGGTGTCCTCGGTTTTGCGACTGATTTGTTCCCGCTCAATCCTTACAGCAATTCGCGCCATTGTCTCTACGGCTTCAACAGGGTATTTCCCGACAGCGGTTTCATTCGATAGCATCACGGCATCGGTACCATCGAGAATCGCATTCGCAACATCGGATATCTCAGCACGAGTCGGTCGAGGTGAGTGAACCATGCTGTCCAGCATCTGGGTAGCGGTGATGACCGGAATTCCCAAGCGGTTGGCTGTGGCAATCAGTCGCTTTTGCAGGATAGGGACATCCTCGGCTGGCAGTTCAACCCCCAAGTCGCCTCTGGCAACCATCACGCCGTCACACAGAGAGAGAATCGCCTCCATTTGCTCGATCGCTTCGTGCTTTTCGATCTTGGCAATCACGGGGACCTGTTTCCCGGCACTAGCAATCAGTTCTTTGATTTCTAAGACATCTTGAGGGTTACGGACAAAGCTTAACGCCACCCAGTCAACTCCTTGATCCAGACCGAACATTAAATCCTGCCGGTCTTTATCGGTCATCGCCTTAATGGATAAGTAGACACCGGGGAAGTTCACGCCTTTGTTATTGGAAAGGGTGCCAGCGACGACGACGCGACAGTGCAAAGCACGTTTAACTTTGTCTACTTCTTCGACATACATTTCGACTTTGCCGTCATCCAGAAGAATTGTTGCTCCGGCTGGCACTTCATCCGCTAGTGGTTCGTAGGTAACGCAACTCATTTCTTGGTTACCAAGCATGAATTCGCTTGTTAAGGTATAGCGATCGCCTTTATTGAGGACAATTGGGCCTTCCTCAAACTTGCCTAAGCGAATTTTCGGTCCTTGTAAGTCTTGTAAAATCCCAACTGGCTGATTGAGTTCAAATGCAGTTTGGCGTATCAGACGAATACTGCGCTGGTGGTCTTCATGAGTGCCGTGAGAGAAATTGAGTCGTAAAGTAGTGGCACCTGCTTTGATCAGCGCTTTCAGAACGTCTGGGCGACTGGTGGCAGGGCCAATCGTGGCAACAATCTTAGTTCGACGCAGAGAATTTTGCAGTTGCATAAATGGAGATGCTTTTTGTGAGCAAAGGGAAGTGACCTTGGCACGGCACGATAGAGCAGATTATCTCAAGTGTCAGATGACGCTCTTGACAATCAGTGGAGGATATCTGGCTATAGTCTCACAGATTTTTGCCCCGTTGCTATCTACTGCCTAACTCCACTCCATTCTTCTAGCTGTAGCTTACGCTATCCGGCATCTTCGACTCTTTCAAGTTGAAGCAAACAAGATAGGACGGCTTGCAGCTTATACATACACTGAGTGACTAGGCGACTACTATCGGTTAAGCCCAATGACACCTTTGAGTTTTGCCTCACTCAGATTAGCACCACTGAGATTGGCATTAACCACTGAAGCAAGCTCTAAGTCCGCTTGATTTAGATTGGCAAAACTCAGATTAGCATCCGTCAAGTTTGCCCCCCTTAAGTCGCACAGGGTTAAGTTGGAGTAAGTTAGGTTTGCCCCCGTCAACTGGGCACTGATAAGACCTGCGCGTTCTAGGGTTGCTCCTACCAAGATAGCCTTCGTTAAGTCAGCAGAACGCAGTTGAGCTGACCGTAAGTCAACACCAGTCAAGTTGGCATTAGTAAGATTAGCACTGTGTAGGTAAGCAAACTGAAGTTTAGCTGCTGTGAGTTGGGCATTTGTGAGGTTTGCGATCGCAAGTTTGGCATTTGTCAAATCAGCACGCTCTAGATTTGCCGCACTCAGATTAGCACGGTTCAGACCCGCACCCTTCAACGTCGCCCCGGTAAGCTTAGCACTACTCAAATTCGCTCTCTGGAGATTAGCAGCAATTAAACTCACATTCACCAGTGATGCCTCAGTGAGGATTGCCGCATTCAAGTCAGCTTCATTTAAAGAAGCTCCCTCTAAATCAGCACCGCTCAAGTTCACACTATCAGCATTTGCTGTATCCAGATTTGCCCCATTGAGCAAGGTGTAACTCAGATTTGCCCCGCTGAGTTTAGCAATCTTCAGTTGTGCATTTTGTAAATTTGCCTCAGAGAGATTCGCACCTGCCAGGTTAGAACCAGTCAAGTCAACCTCGCTCAAGTCCGCCGCTGCCAGAGTTGCATAATCGAGTTGGGCTTGGGCAAGGTTAGCATTAGTCAACAGCGCACCTGTAAGGTCAGCCGCCGATAAGTTAGCCCCCTGAAGGTTGGCTTCTTGCAAATCAGCAACAATTTCCTCAGAGTCCTCTTCTTTTAGCCCTAACTTTGCCTGCCTCAAATTGGCACCTTGAAGGTTAGCTTCCGTTAGCTGGACACCGATTAACTTAGCACCGCTGAGATTAGCACCGGCGAGGTTTGCTCCTCGAAGATTTGCCCCATCTAGGTTCGCACCACTTAGGTCTGCTTCCAGGAGATTAACATCACTAAGCTGGGCGTCCCTCAAATCACACTTAGGACAAGCCTTAGTATTCAGTAGTTGTTCAAGATGTTTGGGATTGGCAGCATTAGCAGTGGTGGCAAACCCTTGGCTAATTAAGCAGGTAGACACAAAACCTAAGACACCATAGGCTAACCCCCCCCTTATCCCCTTGACTAAGGTGAACGTTGAAAAGAAGGCAGAAGGCAGAGGGCAGAAGGCAGAAGGCGTAAGAAAAATTTTCATCCCAACGTTTGTGAGCTTTTGTCTCATGGTGTCTAACAACTAACAACCAACCACCAACAACTAATCATCCACGATACTGAATGCGGTAAATGCGGTTATTCGCTTCTTCAGTCAATAACAGGCTGCCATCAGGTAGTACTAGTAACCCAACTGGGCGTCCCCAAGTTGTTGGTCTAGAAGGATCGAGGAGAAACCCAGTCAGGAAGTCTTCGTAATAGCCTTGAGGCTGTCCAGAGGCATCAAAGGGAACAAAGACGACTTTGTAACCAGTGCCTTGGTCGCGGTTCCACGAGCCACGAAAGGCTACAAAGGCACCATTACGATATCTTTCAGGAAAGGTTTGTCCATCATAAAACTGTAATCCCAAGGCTGCTGAGTGAGCTTGGAACAGGACATCGGGAGTTGTGGTTTGGGCTACCAAGTCAGGACGTTTGCTTTGCCCGTTGGTTGCTTGACGTGGGTCGATACGATTTGGTGTCAGGTAGGCATAGGGCCAGCCGTAAAATCCCCCCTGTTGTACGCGGGTGAAGTAATCGGGTACCAAGTCATCACCCAAACCATCTCGTTCATTAACCGTGGCATAAAGTTCGCCTGTAGTGGGGTGAAAGTTCAGTCCGACTGGATTGCGTAAACCGTAGGCGAAAGTTTGTTGGTTGGAACCATCCAGGTTCATAACCTGTACAGAGGCACGAGGCAGTGGTTCTTCATCAACATTTGAGCGTGAACCAACCGTGACGTAGAGCTTTCTGCCATCGGGTGCGGCGACTACGTTACGTGTCCAGTGCTGGTTATATCCACCAGGGGTGAGGTCAGCAATTTTTTGCCCTCCGCCATTGAGTTGCTGTTGACCTGGAGTATAGCGGTAGCGCCGCACTTCACCCGTATTAGCGAGAAAGAAGGTGTTACCCGCAAAGGTCATACCAAAGGGAATGTCTACACCATTTTGCGCGGTAGCAAAGGTTTTGTTGACATCGGCAACGCCATCACCGTTGGTGTCGCGCAGGATACGAATGCGGTTTGCCCTTGTTTCGGTTACCAGTACATCACCACTGGGTGTCAAGGCAAGCCAGCGTGGAGCATCCAAACCGTCAGCATAGACGTTGACTTGGAAACCTGCTGGTACCTTCAGGGTTGGGTTTTGCGGTATGTCGATGACGTTGGGTGACTTGGAGGCGCTATTGGTAGCGAAGGGTTCCGGTAAATTGTCGAGAGTAATTTGAATCGGTTGAGGCGTTAGTGGCTGAGTACGAACACGGTTTTTTGTTGGGACAGCAGTTTGCTGTTTGGGCTGGGTAGGTGTTTCAGCGGGTTGCTGTGCCGTTTGAGGGGATTCCTCAGAGGGAGATTGTTGTGCCTGTGATGAGGTTGGTTCTACGATTGAGCGATTAGGTAAGCTACAGGCAGTAGGGGCACTCAGGAGAAGCAGGAGTGTCAGGAAACGCAAGGGTTTCATGGCAAAAATTGGTATATTGCGACTTATTTCCAGGGTAGTTGTTGAGATTGGAAGTGGCGCGAGAGACTTTGCCTTTTTGCAAGGAGGCGCAATGCTCTCCTGAACTCCTGAACTTCTGTGTTCTTCTTGTTCAATGGTGCTACTCAGCAGCACGATGGTTCTGGAAGCGATCGCATTTCTACTACCAGATTTATCTCGAAGTGAATCTAAATAAATGTTGCTTTTTATTTAAAATGAGGTTAAATTTTATTACAGAGAAGGATTCCTAAATTTACAGTAATGCAAGAACAAAAGCCTAAGTTTGGTTTTACTCCTTTTGCTGAAACCTGGAATGGTCGTTTGGCGATGCTAGGCTTCGTGATTGGTTTAGCGACTGAGTGGATTACAGGGCAAAACATTCTGCAACAAATCGGCTTGATGTAATCAGTCAGTGCTGTCTTATTGATAAAAAGACACGGCTCTGAGTTCTAGTTCAGAGATGCAGGAGTATAAAAGCGATCGCTCTAGTTGCGTCTGTCGTAACAGGGATTATTGAAATTCTAGTTTTCTAAGTCTTGCGGCTAAGGGGGGTAAAGAGGTGGCTCTTACTCCCCTTTTTCTTGCTGTATATGGTTACGGGAAAGATTTAGCGTAATGTCCAGCCGTTACCGAAACTCGTTTCCCTGAAAACCAAGTAATTTAGCGAGTTGTGTAATACCGAAGCATTGTAACTATCAAAGCGCCTTTCAGTGCAGCATCTAGTTGCTTTACAAACAGCACCGCCGCCTGAGTGTCGTTACTCAGTTCAGATAGAAGTCGAGCGGCTTTGGAGACTTCTTTAGAGTGATTAAATGCCCATTCCTCATAGTGTTGCTGATTGGCAAGCACTTCGTCTACTGCCTCTTTGCCAAAAAGCTCTCGTAACTCTATCCACTCACGCCGCTTCACTAGCTGACTCTCATTCAAGAATATTTAATACGCTTTTAGGTTATCAGATCGGCAGCGCGATCGGAAAAACATGAAGGCACGGCTCAAGAAAGCGACACAATCGTGGTAACCGCTATCCCTACTGTTGAAGAAGCCTTCAGTTTTTTTGTAGTATTGTTATTTAAAAATCTACCATCAAACTAGATTAGGAACAATTCCCTAACACCCGATTCTCACTTAACTTTATTTTGCAATGTTAATAGTAGTTATCCTCAAAAAGTAAACTTACATTTCATTTGCTTGTATCTAGAAGAGAGAGTAGGTACATTAGTAATTGAAGCTACAAAGCTTCTCTGACAGAAACCACAGCGAAGTTCACATTCAAGAAAAGAGGTAAAAAACCGCTGTTTTATCTAACATCTGTCTCATTAAACAACAACATCAGCGCTCAACTGGAAAACTGATATTTCCTCAGCTAGAAAACTGGGAGCAATACAATTGAACGGGTTAGTTCATTGCAACTCCGCGTTAAATTGCTCAAAAGAGGAAATCAAGCGGTAGGTCTAGATTGAGTGCTGTTGTTGTTTTAAGCTTTCTAATTTAGCAGCAGTTACATCTGGTAAACTGTCTCGTCTTCCTCTCGCCAAGCTGGATCAACAATGCAGATGAATACTAAGGGTTCTACTCCAGAATTACGGATAAACTGCTTGGCATTTGGGGGGATGTACACCGCATCTCCCGGTTCCACTTTCTGAATTTCATCATCAATATACATCTCACCTGTGCCAGTGAGGATGTAGTAAACCTCAGACGTTGTTAATGAGTGCGGTGCCGAAGTTTGCCCCACAGGGACGGTTGCGTGTGCCAAGCTATAACGCAACTCTAGTGGTTGCTTATCTGGGTGCAACAACTCTCTGAGTTGCGTACCATCCCCCGCAATGAACTCTACACAAGCATTTAGCTTTTGAACCAGCATAACCTGTTAGCCCTGATAACCACATAAGCTAGGCTACAGCCTAAGTGGCACTCGCCTGATTATTTCTATTTCTGGAACAATAGTCTGAACAGTAAATTGCTGCCTCAGTATTGGCATCGGAGGGATGCACCGTACATTTAAGGCGATGGTCGTTAGTGAAGAACTGGCAATTCGTGCAAGGGATTTGATGCAAGCGTTTGGCAGTCACTACACCTTCTTGAACGGCTGACAAGACTGTCAAGAAGAAGAGAATGATTAACCCCCAGGTTAGGCAGAAGCACAGAGGCACTAGAAATGGCTGGAGGCTATGAACCAGTGGATAAAGAAGTTGAAACACGACCTATTTTTTGTAGGAGGAACGATTATAAATAAAAATAATTGAATTTATAAGTTTTTGCAATCATATTAAGGGGCAATCCTGGCTTATCTAGATGTAAAGTTTAGCCAGGTGCGATCGCAAAAGTGTCACGCCCTTCTATTGCCGTTGTACCCAAGACAAATTTCCCACTGAATAGTCTCAGCAGGATTGGCAAGGTAGTAAGATTCGGTTCTTTTCCTAAGGCAATGTTGCCTGTGCAGTTATAGCAGTAGCCACGAATGTTAGGAAATTAAGGGGAGAAGAGCGTTCCTTAACTAGAGCCGATTTGACCCAAAGCTGACCGCTGAAAGCTGACTGCTGATAGCTATAGCTAGAAGGGAATATCATCCAAATCTTTTTGGCTATCTGCATTACCAACAGGAGCCGTCTTTACTGTAGCGGGTTCAAACATTGGCTCAGAATCATAATCGGCTTCAAAATCACTCCTATCGGACATCGGTGCTGATTGCCGAGGTGACCTCATTGGTACGACAACATTGTTAGATTTTGGAGGAGAGGTGGGGGCTGGAGCCTCATAAGACGATGTTGCTGGTACTGCGACATGTGGCTCAAAGCTAGTGTCAGCGCCTAGTTTGTGAATCCGAGACGCAGTGAGTTCAGCACGTTTTTCCTTAAACCCCTCTGGTCGGTCAATTGTATTCAT
Source organism: Symplocastrum torsivum (assembly GCF_059505465.1). Classification (NCBI taxonomy): domain Bacteria; kingdom Bacillati; phylum Cyanobacteriota; class Cyanophyceae; order Oscillatoriales; family Microcoleaceae; genus Symplocastrum; species Symplocastrum torsivum. The sequence goes on from NZ_JCACKQ010000030.1 coordinate 35,706, forward strand.
GTTAAGGCGACCTTCAATGATTATGCGATCGCCTACTGAATAATTTTCTTTAATTTCACTGGCAAAGTTACCCCAACCTACTACTTTTAAAGTTGCTGGAGGATCTTCTGCTCTTTGTCCTGGAAACTGAACTAGCATCTGGGCAATGGGAGTTTGATTATCAGAAGTATAACGAAGTTCTGGATCTTGAATGATCTGTGCCATTATGATACAGGTGTTCATAGTTCAAGTCTCCTGGCGCTTTTAGTAATCAGCCTGTTCTTGTGCCTACTTCAGTAGCAATTGTTACTGTGCAATCGTTGCTATTAGCCGACAGCTTAGCAATTTATCCCAATAATAGGCAAAAAAGGATAAAGGAGTCCGCCCAATGTTCAGCGTCCTCCTCATCCATGATAGAACAAGTGTACCAAAGCCGTCGGTCTAGCGATCAGGAGAGCCGTCTCAGTTGTGCGACAAATCTTCAACTGAATGCCAGTAACTTAGGCTCCGGAAGGCACAGCGGATTCTATAATAGAGCTTCCGCTTTGGGGGCCTCTGTCCCCTCCTCTTGTTCAACAAACTCTTGAACGTAGCTGCGATACTTCCTCAAGGTATTATCTGCCCACTCCCTATCATCACTATTGGCAAAGATATGTACCAGAGGCTCTCCAGCATCCGGCAAAATCAACACCCAACTATCATTGAGATGGTTGACAATCTTCACTCCATCAATCAGTTCTAGATTCTCATTGGAATGGGTTTCTACGAGATAACGCATTAATGCCCCCTTCACCGTCCAAGGGCAGCGAACCGTATAAGTTTTGTGGGAAACGCGAGGCAGTTCTGTGCGAATTTGAGCTAGCGATCGCTCTTGCACCGTCAGCATCTCAATCAACTTGGCGATACAGAACATCGCATCAAAGCCGGGATGGAGTTGTGGGAAAATAAAGCCCATGTCCCCACTTCCTCCCAATACCACATTAGGATTAGCCTGAGCTGCCTCCATCAGGGCTGTAGGATTCGCTTTCGTCCGAATCACTCGACCATCATGACGCCGCGCAATTTGCTCCACTGCACTTGATGCGTGTACAGGTACGACTACAGTCCCTCTGGGATGAGCCGTCAACATTACGCTCACCATCAGCGCCGTTAACATCTCACCTCGTACTGGCATTCCCGATTCATCCACTAAAATCAGCTGTTCTCCATTCGCTGATACTTGGACACCAAAATTTGCTCTCAGTGCCTCGACTACATGACCTAACTGAGTCAGCAATCCTTCTCGTTCAACTGCCGAGAGTGACATTTGGTTCAGACTGGCATTGAGGACAACGGCATCACAACCAAACTTTGCCAGTAGTATCGGGAGAATAGCACCGGAAACCGAGTAACCATAGTCAATTACAACCTTGGAGCTACTGTGACGAATTGCCTCTATATTTAAACTCTTCTCAAAGCCTGTGCTGTAGAGGTCCATGACTTGGCTAGGGTAAGTAACATTGCCAATTTCATGAATTTGCGATCGCCGCAAGTCTTCCTTAAAATACGCCCCTTCAATCTTCTTCTCTTGCCCTTTAGAGATATTGATTCCCTTGGCATCAAAGATTTCGATGAGAATGTAATCAGGGCGATCGGGATGCACTCGCACATGAATTCCACCAGCTACAGAAAGCGTTGGGATAATCATGCGAGTAATCGGAATGGCTGTCGCCTCCAAGTTCTGGACATTGACACCCACAGACATCAAACCCGCAATTAAAGCCCGTGAAACCATCCGGGATATACTCCGTTGGTCACGGGATATTGCTACTTGGGAACCGGATTTTAAGGTAGAACCATAGGCAGCTCCCAACTTCACAGCAAATTCTGGGGTAATATCAATGTTCGCTAATCCTTGAACACCCCGTTGACCGAAGAGATTGCGTTGTGCTGTATTGCCCCAAATTAAGTTAATATTTAGCGTTGCCCCAGATTCAATCCTCTTACTCGGCCAAACCCGCACATAAGGGCTAACTTGTGCTTCTTCCCCAACAGTTGATAGAGGACCAACAACAGCACCCTCCAACACATGAGCGCGACGGTCTACACGAGTACCCCGGCAAATCACGCAAGCACGGAGATGAGCTTCCTCGCCAATGATGGCACCATTCCAAAGAATTGGACGCTTCAAGTCAGCGTCAGTGGCGATAGTGACGTTATCACCAATGACTGTTCCTGCCTCAATCGTGACCCGTGCGCCAATCCGACAGTTGCTGCCAATTAGCACTGGAGTTTGAATCCTAGCCGTCGGGTCAACGAATGTATTCTGACCAATCCATAATCCCGGCTTATGCTCCTTGTAAGCATAATCTAGCTTTACCTTTTGCTGTAATGCATCGTACTGCGCTTCACGGTAAGCATCCAGATGACCAACATCACACCAATACCCTTCAGCAATATAGCCGTACATTGGCTCATCTTTTTCCAGCAACAAGGGAAACAAATCTTTCGAGAAGTCACTTTCCATATTGACCGGAAGATAGTCCAGGACAGAAGGTTCCAGAATGTAAATTCCAGTATTAACCGTATCTGAAAAAATTTCGCTCGTAGACGGTTTTTCTAAGAACCGTCGAATCCGCATTTGTTCATCCGTGATGACGACGCCAAACTCAACAGGATTGGGAACACGGGTCAACACTAATGTTGCTTTTGATTTATTGCTTTTATGAAATTCAATGGCAGCGGTCAGATCAAAGTCGGTGATACTGTCGCCACTAATTACTAAAAATGTGTCATCTAGTAATTCAGCAATGTTTTTTACGCACCCAGCAGTACCTAGAGGCTGGTCTTCCTCGACGGCGTAAGTCATTTGTACACCAAAGTCACTACCGTCTTGGAAGTAGTCTCGCATGACATCTGGGAGATAGTGCAGTGTCGCTACCACCTCTGTAATCTGATGTCGCTTGAGTAGGTTGATAATGTGTTCAGCGATGGGTCGATTGAGAATCGGAACCATCGGTTTGGGAAGATCACAGGTCAGCGGCCTGAGACGTGTTCCCGAACCGCCAGCCATCAGCACTGCTCGCATAAGTCCTCCTATTTTGGGCGCTCTACGGTGTTATATCGTAATGATTTACATTCCGCTTTTCTTTAATAGTCTCTTATGATGGTAAAACTTACGATATCCTCCACAAGACGCGACTTACTCTGAAGATCGCGCTTTTCTTTGTCACAGGCAAGTTTTATCAATGAATTAGAAAGGAGGGGAGAACCAAGACGTTCAGGAGTTTAGAAGGTCTTTCCCTCCACAACTGGGCAATGGAATGGATAGACTAGAAACTGGATCAATGCTACTTTGACCTGTCTTTGGAATCAATTCCGTAGACTCCCCCACGCTAGGCGAATGTTTGATTTCACTTTTGAGGAACCCGAAGCGCCTACAGCAAGGTAGTTTTATTGATACGTGCGGAAATTGACTCAAAGAAAAGCTTGGACGGCGTTAACTTAGTCAGTTGTCATGGAGTTGATTTAGATGAAAGCAATAATTGTTTTGGCTTTGTTGGGGATTTATGGCTACGGTGCATGGAAGTTTTGGAAGGGTTTTGAGCGGACTAACTTCAGCCGGAGTTTGCCTAACCGGATTCGCTTGTCTCTGCTGTGGCCGGCTTTGATTGTTACTAATCAGTCCTATCGCAAAAACTTTAATAGAGCTTTGAAGGGTTAAGTACTACTGGATAATTGTTGATTAGTGAACGTCTCTGGCTGATTGGTGGTACGACTGAGAGTGCTGAGTTGGCGGCTGCGATCGCATCCCTGAGCCAACCTTGTACAATAACTGTGACAACACAAGCCGCTCAAACTCTTTATCCCAAAACTCCTGTGTTGCAAGTTTGGGTAGGGCGCTTAGATGCCGATCAGCTAGAACAATTTTTGCAGGAACAGCGAATTGCTGCTATCCTCGATGCTTCCCATCCTTATGCGGTGGAAATTTCTAAGATGGCGATGAGGGTAGCCACTAAACGCCAAATCCCCTATCTACGCTTTGAGCGCTTAGCTGTTGACAAGCCAACCGAGTCCTTCCCAGTGATTTCGTTAAATAGCTTTGAGGCGCTTGTAGCAGGTGATTACCTTTACCAGCAACGGGTGTTACTTACCGTTGGCTATAAAGCTTTACCTTTATTTCAAAACTGGCAAGACAAAGCAACGTTATTTGCCCGGATTTTACCAGCCGTAACGTCTCTCGAAACTGCGATCGCATCAGGATTTAGCCCAAATCGAATCATTGCTTTGCGTCCTCCCATAACGGCTGAGTTAGAAAAAGCCTTATGGCAGCAGTGGAACATATCCCTTGTTGTAACAAAAGCTTCTGGTAGAGCTGGGGGAGAAGAGATTAAGCGAATTGTTGCGGCTCAATTGGGTATCCCGTTAATCATTATTGCTCGTCCAGCTATTGACTATCCGCAGCAAACTAGCGATTTGTCAGTAGTGTTGGAGTTCTGTAAGCGTTATGTAGCACCAGTATCAGTAGGAAGTTAAAAATTTATCCGGAAAGTAGCGTCTACCCTTGGGAATAAAGATTTAGTAGATGCACCCTGATACTACCCCCAGTCTTTATAGGCTAGGGGTTTTATTATTTTCAAATAGCGTTCTGCTATTGCACTGGAAGACAGAAAATTGCGAAGTAGGTAGACACAAATAAACGAAGGTATGTCAACAAAGTTAAGAGACTAAAATCCTCTTCCCTTCTGCCGTCTGCCGTCTGCCGTCTACCTTGCCTCAACAGTAAATATTAATACCGACCTACTGATCGCTTAAGCTGTAGCTGGAGAGCCTATACCCAAAAACTCTCGTACCTTTTCCAGGTAAATCTCTGGTTTCTCTAACATCGGGAAGTGAGCCGTACCGGAAATCTCAAAATACTCGATTTTTTCACTCAACTGTGCTGCCCGACGCCCCAACTCTGCTGGGATAATCTTGTCATATTCGCCAGAAATAAGAAGTGTCGATACACTAAGCCTCGCAAACTCTTGAGGCATCACTTCAGCAGCATATTTGCTTACCGATGTCAACATTGTTCCCAAAGCGGCTGTGTAATCTGCGACAAGGTAATCTTCCAAAAATGCACGACTGATTGCTGAAGGTAACGGACGGTGCAAAAATCGCGCCATGAACAATGAACCAGCAAAGGGTACGTGCAAGAACCAGCGAGGACGAAACTTAACAACATAACCGCCAATTTTATGGAAAGCAGTAAAGGATTTCTCTTCGTATTCAAAAACGCCGCTACAGGTTAAAATTGCCCGTTCTACTCGTTCTGGATAGCGATTGAGGAACAACGCCGCCGCAGAAGCACCCATTGAGTGAGCGTTGAGATAAACTCGCTTGAGTTCTAGAGCATCTAACAACACCGCCAAATCTTCGGCGTACTCCTCCATTTCGTAGAGTAACTCTATCGATGTTTCAGGTAAACGCGATCGCCCAAATCCTCGCAAATCATAAAGTAAGCAATCAAATGTATCAGATAGGGCATTAGCCGTACTTTCCCAATAGCGAGACGAACCCCCCCAGCCATGAACAAAAACCATCACTGGCTTTTGTTCAGAGGTTGTTGATTGGCATATCCATTCGTAGTGATGTTCGACACCGCGAACGTTGATTAGAGGCATTGTTTGTTGTTTGTTATTCGTTATTTGTTATTTGTATTTGTGATTATTGCTCAAAAACTAAGTACTCTCAAGCAATCACATCTATCAACAACTAAGAACTAACAACAACTACGCTGATTCTGGTTTGGGTAGGGAAGAGGGATGTACCAATAATTCAGCCGTTGAGCGCTTCTCTACCATCTCCCGTGTAACAGTGCAACGGGTTACATCCTTACGAGAAGGTAGCTCATACATTACATCCAGCATTAATTCTTCAACTATGCCGCGTAATGCTCTTGCTCCAGTTTTACGGCGATAGGCTTCTTGCGCGATCGCACGAATTGCATCTGGCTTGAAATCCAACTGCACACTGTCCATCTTCAGCAGTTTCTGATACTGCTTCACCAGTGCGTTACGGGGTTCCGTCAAAATCTCCATCAACGCTTCTTCGTCGAGGGGGTCAACCACCGCAACCATCGGCACACGCCCGATAAACTCCGGAATCATGCCAAACTTGACCAAATCATCCGGTTCTAAATGCCGCAGAACATCCGCTGCCCGCTTTTCCTTCGTTTGACCTTCCCCTGGCTGAACAAAGCCCATAGAGCGCTTTCCAATGCGCTGCTCTACTACCTTATCCAGACCAACGAATGCGCCACCGCAAATAAACAGGATGTTGCTTGTGTCAATCTGAATGCAGTCTTGATAAGGATGTTTACGCCCACCTTGTGGGGGTACATTTGCGATCGTCCCCTCTAACATCTTCAGCAAGGCTTGCTGAACGCCCTCACCAGAAACATCCCTTGTAATTGAGGGGTTTTCACTCTTACGGGCAATCTTGTCAATTTCGTCAATGTAGATAATCCCTCGTTGGGCTTCCTCTACATCAAGATCTGCCACTTGCAACAGTCGCAGTAAGATATTTTCAACATCTTCCCCGACATATCCTGCTTCTGTCAGCGTTGTCGCGTCTGCCACAGCAAAGGGCACATCCAAGACACTCGCTAACGTTTGAGCCAGCAGCGTTTTCCCACAACCCGTAGGGCCCATCAGGAGAATGTTCGACTTTTGCAGCTCAATACCATCCTCCGTAGCTGCTTTGCCATGGTTATGGTTCTTCGACTGGACAAAACTCAGACGCTTGTAGTGATTGTAAACGGCAACCGAGAGAACTTTTTTAGCTTCGTCCTGACCAATCACATGCTCATCGAGATACTTTTTCAGTTCCCTCGGCTTGGGAATCTGAGTTAACGAGAGACCAGAAGCACGAGTCCGGCGCTTTTGAGGCGGTTCTTTAGGGGGAACTGGCTGAGGTGTTGGAGTACTCGAATCAAGCAACTCCTCATCTAAAATTTCGTTACACAGGTCAACGCACTCATCACAGATGTAGACTCCCGGTCCGGCAATCAACTTGCGTACCTGCTCTTGAGACTTGCCGCAAAACGAACATTTTAGATGGGAGTCGTATTTAGACATAAGAAGCCTCTTACTTGATAGGAGTAACAGCAGCTTCCGATGAAGGAAGGTTCTGCCTGGTGATGACCTGATCAATCAGACCGTAGTTTTGTGCTTCCGCCGCTGACATGAAAAAGTCGCGCTCAGTATCCGCTTCGATTTTTTCGATGGGTTGACCTGTGTGATGAGCGAGTAAATTGTTCAGCGTCCGTTTGTGGTAGAGAATTTCTTTGGCTTGGATTTCAATATCAACAGCCTGCCCTTGGGCACCACCAAGAGGCTGGTGAATCATAATCCGAGAACTGGGTAGTGCCATACGCTTACCAGCAGCTCCGCCTGCAAGGAGAAACGCTCCCATGCTAGCGGCTAAACCAAAGCATATAGTAACAATATCCGGGCGAATCTGCTGCATGGTGTCATAAATCGCCATACCTGCTGTCACAGAACCACCTGGAGAATTGATGTACAGTTGGACATCCTTTTCTGGGTCTTCAGCGTCTAAAAACAGGAGTTGGGCAACAATTGAGTCAGCAACAGTATCGTCTACTGGTGTTCCTAAAAATACAATACGCTCTCTTAAAAGCCGTGAGTAGATATCGAAAGCCCGTTCACCCAGACCAGACTGCTCTACGACCATCGGGACGATGTTGCTGGGAATGACGGAGTAAATCTCCGGGGAACTCAAGCTGGTGAATTGGTAGTCAGAGGACTGGGATTGCAGCATAAAAGAAACGTTAAGGCATCATAGTTGACAGTGGTGCTGTACAAGCCTACTCACAGGATAACTTCCCAAAAGATAGCTTAGCTCAAGGCACCAACCATTCTTCTAGTGACCATTATGCCTCAACTGCATAAGGACTAACTTTCCGGGTTACCGAAAAAGTTGTGGGGTGAGTCTTCTTTAAGTCACGACTCACCCCCTACATCGATCAACAACAAAAACTGAACTGAGTGTTAAGACTAGTTCAAGACTCCTTATTCCTCTGGGGTTGACTCTGCTTCTACGTCAATGGTTTGAGTAGAGGCATCAACCTCCTCTTGGGAAGTTGCTTCTGCTTCTGTTTCTTTAACTTCTTCTAATGCTTCGACCGCTTCAGTTGTTAAGGAACCTTTGGGTACCAGTTCAATAGTCGCGTGTTCTTCGAGCCATTTAATCGCTTTCTCTTTGAGTAAATCCGACTCGACTACTTCACGCACCCGCGTTGGATCAACACTTTGTCCAGCAAACTGCTCCAGCAATTCTTTAACTTTGGCTTCAATCTCCTCCGGTTCGGCGGTGAGAGATTCGCGCTTGGCAACTTCCTGAAGTGCCAAAGACTGCCGAAGTCGCAGAATTGCATCAGGACGCGATCGCTCTTTAAGCTGTGGCATCATTTCAGCCGTGAATAGCTTACGGATATCCATCCCGTAGCCTTCCATCTGCATCGCTGTTTGTGTCAAAACCGTCTCGATTTCCCGCTCAATCATTGTTTCGGGAAGGTCAATTTCAACCTTCTCCAGCAGTGCTTCTACTAGCGCTTGCTCTTTACTTGCAGCTGTTTCTTCCTCGGCTTTTTCCCGAAATTGCTTTTCTAGGGATTCCCGTAACTCTGCCATTGTTTCCACTTCACTAACTTCTTGAGCAAAGTCGTCATCTAACTCTGGCAATTCTTTTTCTTTGAGTTCCTTAAGGGTGACGCTGAAAACCCCTGAGTTGCCTGCCAAATCTTCTCGCGGATAATCGTCAGGAAATGACACAGGGACTTCTTTTGTTTCTCCGGGATTCATCCCGACAATCCCCTTAACGATGTCCTCAATAAACTGTCCTTCCCCTAGTTCAATTTGAAAATCAGTTGCCTGTCCTCCTTGGATTTCCGTTGATTCTTCGCCTTCACCCGTTAATCGACCGGCATAATCGACGACGGCTACATCTCCCATCTGTGCCGGACGAGATTCTACAGGGATAAGGGTCGCTTGCTCAGTACGGCGCTGTTCTAAGAACTTATCAACAGACTCTGGGTCAGGCTGGGATTCCTCGGCTTGAACACTTAAACCGTTGTAATCACCTAAATGAACTTCCGGCGGAACATCAACCGATGCCGAGAACGTCAGCGGTTCTCCCGGTTGAAATTGGCTAGTCAATTCTTCATAGGTGGAGATTAGCTTGTAGTTCCCCAGCGCTTTAATCGATTCTTGCTCGATCGCTTGCTTGAGACCATCTTGAACTAAATCTTCGAGAGCCGCTTCCTTGATTCGTTGTGGACCCATCCGCTGAAGCAAAATCTGGCGCGGTACCTTCCCTTTACGAAACCCAGGAATGTTGGCAGAGCGGGCGAGGTTTTGCACGACCTTTTCGTAGGCTTTTTTGGTCGTTTCGGCGGGAATTTCAATTTCCAGACCGAGCTGGCTCTTCGGCAGTCTTTCCTGAGTAACTTTCATTGATGCTTTGGTGTCAGACAACTTAAATAGATTCTTCGTTTCAATGATTCGGGACGGATAATTCAACAGATGCCTGATTTAAGAGGGGCATTTCGAGGGATGAATGTAGGCCTCTCGTGATATCCTAGGTTTTGCAACCAGTAAGTATAAGCATCTAGCAGTTTTTCCCTTGTGGTCGCCTTGGAGACAACCCTCTTGGCTGTCCTTGTGGTTTCCGTATCTGATGATAGTACATTAGGAGCGCGTGGCGAGCGTTTGCGATCGTAGAGCGTATACCCTACCCTTCGAGAACTCAGAATTTCAGGTCTTTTTAGGATATCGCTGTACTCAGGCAAACAAAACGTCCAAACTCACGGAAGAGTAACTAATAAGCTTAAAAAAAATTAACAACTTTTATCGGCTCTTCAAGCCAGTGTTGGAAGTATCTCTTGATTTGATTTGGTGGAGGAAATTAATTTGTCTTTTCAAATTCGTGTTGCCATCTTAGGAGCAACGGGTGCAGTAGGTACAGAGTTATTGGAATTACTGCATAGCCGCAACTTCCCCCTTGCCGATTTGAAGCTTTTGGCATCACCCCGCTCTGCTGGGCGTACAATCTCCTTCCAAGGCGAAAATCTGCCAGTGGAAGCGGTATCAGACCATTCGTTTGATAATGTTGATTTAGTCTTAGCCTCAGCTGGAGGAGCAACCTCAAAAGCATTTGCTCCCAAAGCTGCCGAAAAGGGTGCAGTTGTCATCGACAACTCCAGTGCCTTTCGTCTTGACCCAAAAGTGCCTCTGGTCATTCCTGAGGTGAATCCTGAGGCAGCAGCAACCCATCAAGGAATTATCGCCAATCCCAATTGCACGACAATTTTGATGGCAATGGCGGTTTGGCCCCTACATCAGGTACAGCCAGTGCAACGAATTGTTGCGGCAACCTACCAATCGGCTAGTGGTGCTGGCATGAGGGCGATGGAGGAAGTCAAAGCGCAAGCGGAGGCGATTTTAAAGGGTGAAACCCCGCCTACAGAGTGCTTTCCTTATCCTTTAGCCTTTAACCTCTTCCCCCACAATTCACCCCTGAATGATCAGGGGTACTGTGAGGAAGAAATGAAGATGGTCAATGAGACGCGCAAAATTTTTAATGCGCCTCAGCTAAGAATCAGCACAACTTGTGTACGGGTTCCTGTACTACGTGCTCACTCAGAAGCGATTAACCTAGAATTTGGGCAGCCCATGCCAGTAGCAGAGGCACGAGAAATATTAGCTAATGCTCCTGGAGTTCGACTGGTGGAAGACTGGAAGGCAAATTATTTTCCAATGCCAATTGATGCAACAGGTCGTGATGAAGTACTGGTAGGTCGGATTCGTCAAGACCTTTCTCATCCCTGCGGTCTAGAACTTTGGCTTTGTGGAGACCAGATTCGTAAAGGTGCTGCATTGAATGCGGTGCAAATTGCCGAGTTGCTAGTTGCCCGAAACTGGCTAAAACCGATGGCGGCAACGGCAACGGTTGCTTATTAAGTGAAAAGTAATTTAAGTAAACTTGAAACCCAAGAAGCATATAGATGAACATAAATGGTTGAGTGTCACCATCATGACTTTTCGGATAGGCTCTAAAGAACGGCAGCAATACCAAAAAAGCCAAGGAGGAATGAAAAGAGGGTGAGCAATTTTGGACGTGTGCTGACGGCAATGATCACGCCATTTACAGAAAATGGCAGCGTGAATTATGAGGTTGCAGAGCAGCTAGCGGTTCATTTAGCTGATAACGGCACGGATACTCTTGTGGTCTGTGGCACTACGGGTGAATCTCCGACTCTAAGCTGGGATGAGGAGTATCAGTTATTTCAGGTGGTGCAAAAAGCGGTGGCAGGTAAAGCCAAGGTAATTGCAGGCACAGGGTCGAATTCTACCGAAGAAGCGATCACAGCGACGCAAAAAGCCGCTAAACTAGGATTAGATGGTTCATTACAAGTCGTTCCTTATTACAACAAGCCACCCCAGTCAGGGCTTTATCAGCATTTTCAGGCGATCGCAAAATCCTGTCCTGATTTTCCCTTGATACTCTACAATGTTCCCGGTCGTACTGGTCAAAATCTCCAACCGGAGACCGTTGCCCGCTTAGCCGATATTCCGAACATTGTTGCCCTTAAAGAATCTACGGGTAACTTTGACCAGGCAAGCCAACTACGGCGCTTGACACCAACGGAGTTCGCTATCTACTCAGGTGACGACTACTTTACCTTAGCGATGCTGGCTGTTGGAGGTACTGGTGTCGTCAGTGTTGCGAGTCATCTAGTCGGCAACCAGCTTCAACAGATGATCCAAGCCTTTCAATCTGGTCAAATCAAGGTAGCAACAGACATCCACTTAAAACTTTTTCCCCTATTTCAAGTTCTCTTTTGCACAGCTAATCCCATCCCTCTCAAAGCAGCGCTGAAACGACAAGGTTGGGAAGTAGGCTCACCTCGCCTACCGTTATCGGAACTGCCAGATGACCTTGCAAAAAGCTTAGAGGATGTTTTGATTGAGCTTTCTCTACTTTAAATAAGCCAGATATTACTACAAACTTTTCACCAAAAAACAAACAAATCTTTCTTATGGATAACTCTTGATAGTTACTACATCATTCCTCTTCCAGCCGTTTCGCACTCTCTAATTGTTGCTAACAGCTAGGAGATAGAAAAAACAATAAAGCACACGTTTCAGCCATCATCTCCTTTTTTGCGTAATGCCGGAATGATTATCGGTTTAAAAGGTTTTGATGATTCTGAGAAGGCTGATGCTTTTGCCAACGCTGCCGCGCTTTCTTTAAACTTACCCAACACTTACCCACCGCACAAAAGCGGGAACTTTTACTCACATGAAAACACAACCTCAAAGGAGGCAAATGACTAATAAAGAATCCACACCCGCCCTAAAAATTATTCCCCTCGGCGGGCTGCATGAAATCGGTAAGAACACCTGTATTTTTGAGTTCAATAACGAAATTGTCCTTATAGATGCAGGACTTGCCTTCCCCAACGATGAAATGCATGGCGTCAACATTGTCCTTCCCGATATGACCTATCTGCGGGATAATCGTGACAAAATCAAGGGCATGATTGTCACCCACGGACACGAAGACCATATCGGTGGGATTGCCTACCACCTAAAGCAGTTCGACATTCCTGTCACGTATGGTCCACGTCTAGCTATGGCATTGCTACAAGGCAAGCTCGAAGAAGCAGGTGTGGCTGATCGCACGGTATTGAAGACCGTCGAACCTCGTGAAATGGTGCGAATTGGCACTTCGTTCGTTGCCGAATTTATTCGCAATACTCACTCCATCTCTGATAGCTTTACTATTGCTCTTCACACGCCAGTTGGTATCGTGATTCATACGGGTGACTTCAAAGTTGACCACACGCCAGTAGATGGTGAATTCTTTGATTTTCAAAGACTGGCAGAACACGGTGAAAAAGGTGTTCTCTGTCTATTGAGTGATTCCACTAACGCTGAGGTTCCAGGACATACACCCTCAGAACGCTCTGTTTATCCGAATCTTGACCGCGTCTTCGCTCAAGCACCCGGACGATTACTGGTGACGACATTTGCTTCATCGGTTCACCGGGTGAATATGATTCTGGAACTGGCGCAAAAACACAACCGAGTTGTCTCGGTGGTTGGTCGCTCGATGCTCAATGTCATTGCCCATGCTCGTAATCTTGGTTACATTAAGTGCCCAGACAACTTGTTTGAGCCGTTACACGCTGTTAGCAATCTACCTCCAGAAAAGGTACTGATTCTCACAACAGGCTCTCAGGGTGAACCAATGGCGGCAATGACGCGCATTGCTAACCAAGAACACAGACAAATTAAAGTCCGTGAGGGCGACACGGTGGTATTCTCAGCTAACCCAATTCCTGGTAACACCATTGCTGTGGTGAATACCATCGACAAGCTGATGATACAAGGAGCCAATGTCGTCTATGGTCGCGACAAGGGAATTCACGTTTCCGGTCACGCTTCTCAAGAAGATCAGAAGCTAATGATTGCCCTGACTCGACCGAAATTCTTCGTTCCAGTTCACGGGGAACATCGGATGCTGGTTCAGCACGCCAAGATGGCGCAGAACATGGGTATCCCTGCGGAAAACACGGTGATTATCAACAACGGTGATGTCGTGTCGGTAACGCCGGATAGTATTGGTGTTACTGGCAAAGTTCCATCTGGAGTTGAGTTGGTCGATAGAAGCGGTGTTGTTCATGACAGCGTGCTCAAAGAACGACAGCAGTTAGCAGAAGACGGTGTCGTGACTGTTGCCGCTGCTGTGGATTGGGAGGGCAAACTACTTGCCAAGCCAGAAATTCACCTACGGGGGGTTGTCTCGGCAGTTGAGAAGTCCTTGTTACAACAGTTGGTGATAAAGACGATCGAGCGGACATTAAGCGATCGCTGGACAGAATTTGCTAAGTCCTTTGAGGGAGAACAAGCTGAAATTGATTGGGTAGGCTTGCAAACACAAATTGAGCGTGACCTCCAGCGTTTAGCTCGACGTGAACTTCAGAGTTGCCCCTTGTTAGTCTTCTTACTGCAAAGTCCGGAGGAGCCACCCATTAAGGTAACGGGTAGACGCCGACGCTCAACAGCTAAGGTAGCCTCCTAAACACTGATTCAGTAATCAAAATCTGAGTAAGGGCTGTTAATCACTAACCACATAGGACTGACCCACTACAACACCGTGTAGGGTCTCGGCAATGCCCCTTGCTGACAACTTATTAACTCGGAAAAGACTGGCTTAACATTGGGAAACATTCCAGCGTCAAAGCCAGTCTTTTTACTTATGCCGTTTACAAACGTTATCAGTTATGCTGTTAAGTGTTGTTACTGAACCACTACGCCAAACTTTACTCAAAGTTCAGTGAGATTACTCAGGCACTATTCTTGTGGTTTCAGAGAACATATCAACAAGCAGGTCAACTTTAAAAATTTTCATAAACCTGACATTCATAGTCGTTGCCATCAATAGGCATTTTCACCCATTTACTCCTGCTGTTGACTAAATGTACCTGATAAATCCTGTTTTAAGATCAGCTGCTGATTGCAGCAGTGAAGTGACCCAATCAATTTACTAACGGGTCAGACCATACAGAACCGACATACCTGTAATAACAACAAAGCTTCGCTCTTCTAGGCAACTGGGAAGTGCCAATTGCTCCTGGCAGCCCGCCAAAAAATTCACCGGGATTTATCCGGTGTGGATAGCTAAGCAGTTGTAGGTTAATTACAAGCGATGCGGTTCGCTTCTTCCGGACACAGGAAAGTAATCATGAATGTATCGGAGTATACAACACCCAATCTAGTTCACACAACCTGGGCTTGGATTCATCCCCAAAGGGTGTCCTCACAGAAGCCAATTTCTGCCAATCCCCTCCAACCGAAGAAAACCTTAGATCTGCTTCAGCCACTACGGCAGTGGCTTGACAACGTTGAAGTCCGCAATCCCAAATTGGCACACCGCCTTTGCAAACTGATCCCGGCGCAGTGTCCGTTTGAGCGTGACGTTAAACTCTTAGGTCATACCCTTTTTCACATTCCGCCGATGTGCAAGCTAAATCCGCTTTATGAGGAAGTGGTTGCCTTGCGCTTCCGTGCTTTGTGCTATCTAGCTGATGAATGTGGTGAAGATATCGCCGCTTACTGCTAGTTTCCTAACTACCAGGAAATTGATCTAAGCCGCACGAGGGCATAGATGATGAAAGAGTATTGTTGGTTCTCAAGTAGGTCATTGCAGATAAGCAATGACATGGAGTTTGTAAACCATCGCTAATCGATGGAGATAAAAGAATTTCTTTTGCTTTTCCGAGATAGCGGACGCGATACCCCTGTCACTACCCTATATAAGCGTGTACTCAGTACTTAGTTTTCTGTAGTGCGTTCACTTCGCGGTTTCTTTCTTACAAAGCTTGTTTCCTAGTGGAGAGATGGACGTAGAACGATGAACATCGGTATAGCGTTTCTCGATCTGGTGAGGTACAACTTCAATATCAAAAGGCTTGATATAAAAAAGCTTGGTGTACCTCAGTTACATGGAAAACGCTATATTAGCTGATGTACTTCCTGTAAGCGCGGTTATCTATACCACTTTCAATAAGCTGCTGCACATTTAACTTGTATAATCTGGATGGTAGGATACCCATCCTACAATCAATAGGCTAAATAGCAGCTTGCAGGTTAAATGTTCGACAGCTTACTTATCGGCAATACCATCGAAATAGAATCTCCAGCAGCGCTCAAGTGGCTTAGCCACTTGAGCGTTGTTGCTATATTTTTGGTGCTAACACAAGCTCTTTACTACCCTCTGTAAATAAAGAAGATTTATTCAAAAGACAGAAGGTTTAAACCTAAAAATAAAGCAGCAATTGTTCCACAGACACAAATTTCTCCTGTTGAAATTTTTTCTAAAACCTCTGTCACAGGTATTAATACGATTTCAACATCTTCTGTGATATCCAGTTGTTGTGTACCCGAAGGCTGGGCATTCTCTGCAAGAACTAAATAAATTTTATTTGTATCTTTTACAGGATTATCGTATAAAGTCGCTATTAGATTTGTTCGCTCAGCAACATAACCCGTCTCTTCTTCTAATTCTCTTCGAGCCGCTGTTAAGCCATCTTCTAATTGTGGGTTAAATGAACCACCAGGAAGTTCTAGAAGAATTTCACTGACACCGTGGCGATACTGACGGACAAAGACAATTTCTCGCTTTGGCGTTACTGCTAGTACAAGCGCAATATCAGGTCTAATATTGACAAAATAATCATCAAGAACGATGCCATTTGGTAACTCAACCTCATCTTGCCTGACTTGACACCAAGGGTTGTCAAAGACAAGCTTGGAGTTGATAGTTTTCCATCTCTGCATTAGTTGTTAGTTGTAAGTTTTTGGTTTTTAGTTGTCACTAGTTATTGGCTATGCCCATTTCCTCTAACCGATTAGATATTGCCATAAAAATAGAGTCAGGGAAATAATAACCTGACTCAAGCTCCACCCGATTAACTTGGTGAAGATGTATTGTATTTTTTTCGCTACATCTAGTGCAGTGTGGCGGAAATAACTATCCAGTTGAAAAATGTTAAAAAGCTTGCCTTACAAGCAATATTCATAAAAGCCTCCTGCATAAGAGCCTTCTTTCACTAGAGGCTGGACAAGAAGCCAATCAATCCCTGACCACTAAACGCTTCCAACGCTAACAGTGAAATAAACCCAATCATTGCCAAACGTCCATTGAGGGCTTCAGCGTAGGGAGTAAAGCCAGTACGAGGATCGGCTTGGACATACATTTTTGGCTCAACAGCAAAGTTATTCAATTTGCCTTGCTCGTCCACAATAACTCCATTGCTACGCATAAGATTCTCCTAGGGTGTATTTGCATTGTTAACTATGTAAATTAATGTAACAAAATACTTAAGTTTTGTAAAGGAACGAGAGCAAGACTCAGAAAAATTATGCGTATTGGCGTAAAACTCTTCACTGTACATAAGCGATTTCCCCTAACCATCAGTCGCGGGACAACCTCCCAGACAACTAACGTGTGGGTGCAGGTAGAACAGGAAGGCATTGAAGGTTGGGGAGAAGCATCCCCGTTTTCAATCATTCGAGAAGATCGACAAACCACGGAACGTCTCTTTGAGGCGCTACAGGTGATTGCCCCTATGTTGGAGAAATTTAGCCCTTGGGAACGGCAGAAGATTGAGCGGGTGTTGGCGGAGGCAGAGTTACCATCAGCAGCTTGGGCTGCAATTGATTTAGCCTTGTACGATTGGTTAGGGAAACGGGTAGGAATGCCGTTGTGGCGTTTGTGGGGGTTAAATCGTCGTCAGATTGTGCCAACTTCCGCAACGGTTGGGATTAATTCACCGGAAGGGGCAAGACAGCGAGTACGAGATTGGTTGCCCTTTACGGGTGGAGGGGTGCTGAAAATCAAGCTGGGCAGTCCAGAGGGAATTGCGGCTGATCAGGAGATGCTGCTAGCGATTCGAGAAGAAGCGCCCCAAGCGGAGTTAAGTGTTGATGCAAATGGGGGTTGGAGTCTAGATGAGGCGGTAAAAATGTGTGATTGGCTTGCCAGTCAGGGAGTAAGGCATGTGGAACAGCCACTGGCAGCAGGGCAAGAAGCACAATTACCAAAGTTGTATAAGCGATCGCCTTTACCGATTTTTGTTGATGAAAGCTGCTTCACTAGTCGTGATATTCCTTCTCTAGCCGATCGCGTACATGGCATTAATATCAAACTCATGAAATCGGGAGGTCTAACCGAGGCGATGCGTATGGTACATACAGCAAGAGCGTGTGGTTTACAGGTAATGTTCGGCTGCTATTCTGACAGTACCCTTGCTAATACAGCCGCAGCACAGCTTTCGCCGCTAGCAGATTATCTCGATTTAGACAGCCACCTAAACTTAGTGGATGACCCTTTTACAGGGGCAACAGTACAGGATGGGTGTTTGATGCCAAATGAGTTACCAGGACTAGGAGTGCAGCATCATGCATCTAACCCCTAATTATCGCCTTGCGATTTTGCTCCATGAAGGCATTCGTGGTCCTAATGGAAAAACGGGACTAACGCTTTTACGCTATGCACAAGCAACAATTGTGGCAGTGATTGACAAGGAGTGTGCTGGAGAATCCTTGTCTGAACTTACTGGCATTCGCTGTGACGCTCCAATTGTTGATTCAGTAGCCTCAGCACTCGCTTATCAACCCGATGCCTTGGCGATTGGAATTGCTCCTTCTGGCGGTACCCTACCAGATGCTTGGTGGCAGGAGGTAAAGCAAGGCGTAGCTGGTGGGTTGTCGGTAATTAATGGGTTGCACACACCGATGGCATCTGACTTGGAGTTACAGGGATTACTGAAAGAGGGTCAGGTAATTTGGGATATTCGTCAGGAACCAGAGGGATTGGGGGTAGGAAGTGGAAAAGCGCGATCGCTTCGCTGTAAACGTGTTTTAACCGTTGGAACTGACATGAGTGTCGGCAAGATGTCAGCGAGTCTAGAGTTGAATCGAGCGGCACAGAGTAAAGGGATACGCTCGAAGTTTCTAGCAACAGGACAAGCAGGTGTGATGATTTCCGGGGAAGGAATACCCTTAGATGCAATACGGGTGGACTTTGCGGCTGGTGCAGTCGAGCAAATGGTGATGCGCTCTGGTAACGATTACGACTTACTAATTGTTGAAGGGCAAGGTTCACTGCTGCATCCGGGTTCAACAGCAACCCTGCCGTTGATTCGAGGTACTCAGCCAACCCAATTGGTATTGGTACATCGGGCTGGACAAACTCACATCCGTCAGCATGACCATGTACCGATTCCACCGTTACCGGAGGTGATTCGACTGTATGAAATGGTGGCTAGTGCGGCTGGGGCGTTTGCGCCTGTACAAGTGGTTGCGATCGCACTCAATACAGGTCATTTAGATGCAGACGCTGCCCAACACGCGATCGAGCAGGTAAAAACCGAGACAGGCTTACCCTGCACGGATGCTGTGCGCTTGGGAGCGGATTTGCTAGTGGACGCGGTGATGGCAGATTAAGCCTTAAAAAGGCTTTCTTCAGGCAGATAAACACGAGAGCGATTGAGCGCTGCATAATTATTGAAAGACTTGCCTGAGCTACACCCTGCACAGCCGTACAATCTCGCTGTGGTGTTCCAAATCCCTGAATCAAACCTCATTAAGCAATCCCCAGAAATCTCCTCATGAAATTCCTCTGGAATTCGCTGCTAATCTCTTTGGGAATCTTGCTGCCAACCTCGACATCGGTTGTCTTAGCGGAATCCCTGAAATCTTCGGACTCCGTTTCTGTCATCGCTAATACACCAACACAGTACCCGGAAACCGTTGCGATTCCGGAAACAACACAAGAACTCCCTCCACCCAGAACGGTAAGCGATCGCTCATCACCGACTGTAGAAACCATTGTTATTCCGGACGCTGCACCTGCACCAACAACTGAGGAAGGGGATGCGGTAGAAAATGTAGAAACAACAGATTCTCCCAATCAAAACTCCACGGCTGAAACAGAGGTTCAAACAGGTACTACGGAAAATGCGGACACAACAACTCCGGATTCCGAGAACTCAACCGCTGAATCAGAGACTACAGAAAACACCGAAACAACTGATTCACCTAGTTCTGATGACTCTACTGAGGCAGAAGAACCAGAACTCACCCCAGAAGAACTCGCACGACAGCAGAAGCTTATCGAAGCTGATCAACTTTATTTGAGTGGACAGATTGAAGCCGCTCAACAGCTATATCGTGAAGCCAAAGACCCATTTACAGCAGAAGCTGAAGTACAGGAACAAGCTGCACCGATTTATGATACCGCCCAACTAACACCAGCAGGTTCGGTGTACTGGCGTCAGTCTGAGGCAGGTTTAGAACAGAAGCTTGAAACGAAAATTCTTGCCCCACTTCGGTTATTAGTTGAGCAGTATCCTGAATTTATCCCTGGTCATTTGCGCTACGCTCAGGCTCTTGAAGAGTATGGCAGGGAGGAAGAAGCGTTACAGGTTTTAGAGCGAGCTACAACACTTTATCCGAACGAGCCGGAATTACTCAGGGCGACGATTAGAGAGTTGGGTGAGGCGGACAAGTGGTTGGAAGCATCGCTGACAGCGCGACAATTTGCTTTGCTTCACCCGGATAATCCCCAGGCTGGGGAGTTTACCACTTTAGCAGAGGAGAATCTAGAGCGTTACAGGTCGCATCTACGTCGTAAGTTAAGGGGAAATGCGATCGCCAATGCTATCACTGGAACACTTGGCTTCATCCTTACAGGTAATCTCTTTGGCCCGATTTCTGCGATCGACACTACAGTATTGATGTTACGGGGAGAATCAGCCGTTGGTGAGTCGGTAGCGAACCGAGCGCAAAAACAACTGCCGATGCTAGAAGACGAAGAGGTGCTGGCTTACGTTCGGGAGGTAGGAAATAAATTAGCGACAGTTGCCGGACGTGATGATTTTGAATATGAGTTTTATGTTGTCATGGATGATAAGCTCAACGCCTTTGCTTTGCCAGGAGGTAAGGTATTTATCAATGCTGGTGCGATTCTAAAAACGCGCTCTGAAGCAGAACTCGCGGGTTTACTAGCTCACGAGTTAGCTCATGCCGTTTTGTCTCATGGTTTTCAATTGGTTACTGAGGGCAACTTGATAGCTAATGTCACCTCATACTTCCCCTATGGCGGCACTGCTGCTAATCTCATCGTTCTCGACTACAACCGGGATATGGAACGTCAGGCAGACGCACTGGGTACGAGAATCCTAGTTTCCAGTGGCTATGCGGCAGATGGAATGCGTAACCTGATGGTGACACTGGATAAGGAAGAGCGCGAAGAACCAGTATTTGCATGGCTCTCAACGCACCCAAACACACAAGAGCGAATTAACAACATGGAAAGTCTGATTGAGCGTAACGGCTACAACCGCTATGCCTATGAAGGTGTGGCGCGACACATCGCCATCCAAGAACGAGTCGCAAAACTTTTAAAAGAATACGAACGCAAGGAAGAAGAAGACTAAATCGCCGCAAGGGTGTCGAACAACCAACAACTAACAACTAACAACTACTTAACTACATGGATTCACCCGAAATCATTGCCGATTGCTCGTGCCACAATGCTGAAGGTCCGCTTTGGCACCCCTTGGAACAGAAGCTTTACTGGACAGACCTTCTTACAGGTCGCCTGTTTCGCTATGACCCCGCAACCAAAGCTTATGAACAAATCTATTCTGGTGAATCTATCGGCGGCTTCACTATTCAAGAAGATGGGTCACTTCTTCTGTTCAAGGAACGTGGTGCAATTGAGCATTGGTGTGAGGGGAAAATCACTCCCCTAATTCCTGAACTTGCTGAGGAACGGGAAAGCCGCTTCAATGATGTCATTGCTGACCCTGTTGGGCGCGTTTTCTGTGGCACAATGCCCACTCCTGACCGCTTGGGTCGCCTATATCGCCTAGACACAGATGGTACCCTCAGTCTAGTCCTTGAAGGAATCAACGTTGCTAACGGCATGGGCTTTAGTCCGGACAGAAAACAGTTCTACCATACCAACTCAGAGCAACGCGAAATTTCTCGGTTCGACTACGACCAAAATACTGGCACCCTCCGCAATCAGCAGGTTCACATCACCACCCCTGAAGGCGAGGGCGTACCCGACGGTTTAACAATTGATGCAGAAGGCTACCTTTGGTCAGCGCGTTGGGATGGTGGGCATCTCTTCCGCTATGCTCCTGATGGCACCGAAGTTTTGCGTATACCCTTTCCTGCCTTGAAGGTGACTAGTGTTACGTTTGGTGGAGCCGATTACACTGAGATGTTCATTACTACAGCAGGTGGTGATGACCGTGCTACTGAAGGAACGGGAGCGGGAGCTATCTTCCGCCTTAACCTTGGCATTCAGGGTGTGCCAGAATTTTTTTCCCGTATTAGCTTTAACCCGCTTGGTTAGAGTTAATTGGGCATTGTGGCAATTATGTTTATTTCTGCTTGCTGATTGAGTAAGTCCTATTTAGGAATTGAATAAGCCGTTTTATGTAAGAGTTTTATAAAGAATTGGATAACTAGATAAAGTTATTGTAAATATTTCCTATCAAGAAATATTTATGCGATCGCAAAAAGACTTGATTCGGTAAATTGATTGAGTGAATCAATCAATCTCATCAGAATTAGTGATAGGTAAGAGTGGCTCTTGCTAGCTATGAGTATCATCATAAATAAAGGGAGCAAACTCAGACACAAGAAGAACTCGATTAGCTTGCAATTCTCAATTTATAAGGTACTTTTGCAGAGCAAGCTAGAGCCACTATTGGGAACAGGATTCCGCTAGATGTTGTCGAGTTAGCAAGGGTGACGGACAGCAAATGTTAACAAGATTTAGCCAGTCATACGTTGAGTTAACTCAAGTTCTCTCGTTCTGACCGAGTCAACCGCTTTACTTTTCACAACTATGTCTAGATTTTTTCAGCCACGCTCTCGGCTAAACCACTTTACATCAGCGCTCATGCTGATGGTTAATCGCTGCTTGAGCAAGCTTCAACTAACCTCTGTGTTTCGCCACAACACAAGAGCCACCAAAACGTCGGACAGAAGGCAGTACGCTTCTAGAACGAAACGAATGAACTTGAAGCCGTACTCGCGGCTGCTTTGGTTTGGGTTAGCGATCGCCTTTTCGTCCCTTATCAGCATCATCTCACCGTCTCCAAGCCCTGTGGATGCAGCCGCAAGCGCAATCATTCAGCCGCCGCTTTCCACCAATCGCTCAAAAATTGTCGATGCCAACGGTCGATCTGTACTACTTAGAGGGGTGAACTGGTTCGGTATTGAAACAGAGATGCACGCCCCTCATGGCTTGTGGAAGCGAGACTACAAGGAGATGTTAGCTCAGCTCAAAGGCTTGGGCTACAACATGATTCGACTTCCCTACTCTGTACAATCCCTACGTGCCTCAGATGTAACGGGAATTGACTTTAGCATTGGCAGCAACAAAGAGCTTGAGGGTAAATCACCCTTAGAGGTCATGGACGCTGTTATACAGG
This sequence comes from Symplocastrum torsivum, assembly GCF_059505465.1. Taxonomy (NCBI): domain Bacteria; kingdom Bacillati; phylum Cyanobacteriota; class Cyanophyceae; order Oscillatoriales; family Microcoleaceae; genus Symplocastrum; species Symplocastrum torsivum. The sequence continues at coordinate 58,753 of NZ_JCACKQ010000030.1, forward strand.
AGGCACAGCGCCAGGGATTACTAATCCTACTAGACTCGCACCGCCTCAACGACCAGCGCATTCCAGAATTGTGGTACGGTGACGGATTTACCGAAGCTGACTGGATTGATACCTGGAAAATGTTGGCAACCCGCTACAAAAATCAGGCGAACGTCATTGGGGCAGACTTGAAAAATGAACCCCACGGTCGGGCGAGCTGGGGTACAAACAACAAAGAAACAGACTGGCGACTAGCCGCAGAACGAGCTGGCGATGCGATTCTCTCGATCAACCGCAATTGGTTAATCGTCGTAGAAGGTGTTGAAAAGAACGTTCCAGGTCAAAAACTAGCCGTCCACTGGATGGGTGGAAATTTAGAGGGTGTTGAGCGCTTCCCAGTACGCTTGTCACGTCCCAATAAATTGGTCTACTCTCCCCACGAGTATGGTCCTGGTGTTTTCGATCAGCCTTGGTTTTCCGAATCACGCTTTCCTAACAATCTCACCAGTCGCTGGGAAACAGCATGGAACTATATTGCCACCAAAGGCATTGCTCCTGTCTTAATTGGAGAGTTTGGCGGACGGCAGGTAGACAAGAATTCCAAGGAAGGAGTTTGGCAGCGGAAGCTTGTAGATTTCATCAGTCAAAAAAATCTGAGCTTTGCCTACTGGAGCTGGAATCCCAACAGCACTGATACAGGCGGCATTCTGCAAGATGACTGGCTGAGTGTCGATGCTCCCAAGCAAGAAATACTTCAGGGATTGCTGAGGGCAAACAGTTTTGCCCAAAGTTCTGCAAGCACTCCCATTAGCTCACAGCCTCCCAGTTCACAACCTTCTAGTTCACGACCTCCCAGCTCACAACCTTCCAGTTCACAACCAAGTCCTAAACCTGTTGTTATCAATCCCGCACCCAACTCTCAACCGAGTGTGAGTGTTCCGACGACTGGTCGAGGTCAGCTAAAAGTAGCATCTAATATGCAGTCAGATTGGCAATCCGGCTTTTGTATGAGTATGCAGGTCACTAATCCAAGCAACACCAGTGTGCGTGATTGGCAAGTGACATTCCAAATGAATCAAGCGGTAATTAACAACAGTTGGAATGGTAATTTCAAACCCCAAGGCTCAAATTATGTAGTCACCCCCTTGGATTGGGGACAAGTCATTGAACCTGGTCAAAGTCGAGAAATTGGATTTTGTGCCAACAAACTTGGGTCTGACTACCAACCTCGGCAGATATCCGTTTCATTGCGGTAAGGTTTCATCTCGGACAAGGGGAAGGATTTTTCTTTAGGAATTTACTAAAACCTCGCTTATAACTGTCAGCCAAGTTTTAGGCGGAAGTTCCCCCTCGCGGGGGACTTCCGATGAGCTTAAACCGTTGCAGCAAGATTTATAGAGCCATTTTCGTCTTGCCTAACCGTAGTCATGTAATCTAAGCTTTTTTAAGAATTTACTGTGGCAAGATTGGGGGTAATTGTAGAGGACTTGATCTATTAGCAAGGGACTTGAGTCCCTTGCTGGTACAGCTGAGATTTCAAGATTTGTCAGTCAATCAGTGATGGAAGTTCCAACAACTCCGGTTGTTCTTCGACAAGAGCCAGAGGTTGTTTTATCTGCCACGTCTTATCCTGCGAAAGTTCCAACACAGACTGATGGTAAGAAGCCAACGTAGAGCGATGCCCCACACTCAAAAAAGTAGTCCCTTTCGTCTGCAAATGTTGATATAACCGTTCCTCGTTCCCCAGATCTAACGCGCTGGTTGCTTCATCCAGAATCGCGTAATTAGGTTTGTTCAGCAGCAACCGGGCGAAGGTTAGCCGTTGTTGTTCACCTAACGAGAGGACATCTGCCCAATCCTGCTGGGCATCAAAACCCCCAAATCGTTCATCCAGTTCCGCTAAATTCACCTGTTCCAGAACTTGCTTCAAGTGTTGCTCGTCAACCTCAAGGTGGGTATTGGGATAGAGCAGTTGATCGCGCAGAGTGCCCAGCACCATGTAAGGACGCTGCGGCAGAAATAGAATCTGGTTGGGTTCAGGACGAACAATCGCACCCTCACCAGAATCCCACAATCCAGCGATCGCTCTTAGCAGAGAACTCTTGCCGCAACCACTCGGCCCCATCACCAAAAGCCCCTGTCCAACGGGTAACTCTATCGACAAATCTTCCACTAACGTCCGCTGATAATTGGGAGTTTGCAGGCTGAGGTGTTCGACTGCCACCCGATCTGCCTCAATTGTCTGAATCCTTGGCTTTTCCTCATCGGATGCCTGGGTTGCCTCTGTCTGTTCTAAAAACTCTGCAAAGGTATAGAGACGATTAATTCCAGCTCCAAAAGTGGTCAATTGCTGGAAGCGGGCAACGACAACATTGAGCGAGAAGAAGACGCGGACAAAAGCTCCCTGTGCTTCAGAAACTTTACCGACCTCCATTTCTCCAGCAAAAATCGCGGGTGCGACAACCAAGGCAGGCAGGACGAAGGGGATGAACTCATAAGCATTCGTCAGAACATTTAAGTTCAACTCCCAAACCAGCAGCCGTTTGACATTCTCAAACACATCCAGAAACCGATGCTTGACCTGATTCGACTCCTGCTCCTCCCCTCGGTAAAAGGCGATCGCTTCCGCATTCTCCCGAATTCGCACTAGGCTAAAGCGGAGATTCGCTTCCTTCTTGAGTTGCTCAAAGTTGAGTCGGACAAGCGGCTTACCAAAAACGACGCTTGTAACCAGAGTTCCAATCAGGGCATATAGCACCAGAAAAAACACTAGGGGTTTAGAAATGCCCCAGAGTACGCTGCTGAAGGCGATCGTTGACAGCACCGATTCCACCAACCGCAGCAAAAAGGTGAGGGACTCCTGGGTAAAACTGCGAACATCCTCCGCAATCCGCTGATCTGGGTTATCAATCTCGGTTTCTGAGATATGCAGGTTGTAATAAGCGCGATCGCGAAAGTAGTTATCCACGAATCGATGGGTGAGCCATTTGCGCCATTGCAAACTGAGGCGATCGCGCAGATAGGTATAGGCTGCGAGCAATGGTGCATAGATCACCAGCACACCGATGAAAATGATCACGGTTTCCCAGAAGCGTGGCTCATCCTGGGCTGAGAGGGCTGAAATCAGCACCCCTCGCTTGTTGTTGAGCACGACACTCAACCCCGTATACGCCAGCAGACACAGCACAACCCCCAGCAGTAATCCTCTGGCTTGCCATTTCTCATCCCCTGACCAATAGGACTTGGCGATCGTCCAGAACTGCTGAAGTACATTGAAGTTCAATCGATCCATCGGCTTGTTTCCCTTACAACTCGGTCTGCCAGGAGATAATAGATAGAGCTGAATCAGAGCAAAATTTACTCAAATACTGGTGGGACTCATCTCTGGGCAATTGTTAAATTATGCTACAAATTTCTAATGTCGTGAGCATTCCAGAGTATGAGATTGAGATGAGTGCGGTTCGCTCTCAAGGGGCAGGGGGGCAAAACGTGAATAAGGTGGCGACTGCCATTCACCTGCGCTTTGACATTGTGGCTTCCTCACTGCCCGATCGTTACAAAGAGCGATTGTTGAAGCTTTCCGACCAGCGCCTTACCAAAGATGGGGTGATTGTGATCAAGGCTCAAGAACACCGCAGCCAGGAGCAGAACCGGGAAGAGGCGTTGCAACGGCTGCAAGACTTGATTAAAAGTGCGATCGCAGTCCCCAAACTCCGCAAAAGGAGCAAACCGACTCGGAGTTCTCAAAGAAAGCGTCTGGATAGCAAAACTAAGCGATCACAACTCAAGACGATGCGAGGAAAAGTGACGGATGAATGAAAGGGCTTACCACTTACTTATCCTGCCTGACCAATCATCTCTGCCACAATCTTGCCTGAACTCATAACTCCTGGTAATCCTGCTCCTGGATGGGTTCCGGCTCCCACACAATAGAGATTAGGAATATCCTCACTTTGGTTATGAGGGCGGAACCAAGCAGACTGAAACAAAGTAGGCTCCACTGAAA
>NZ_JCACKQ010000031.1:0-62180 GCF_059505465.1 Symplocastrum torsivum
GGTTTCCCGAACCTGCTTAAGCTGGTCACTTATTTCTGCCAATATGGTCTAGTTGTTTGTCTTAGGCAAGCTAAAAAACCCGATCACGTAGCCTAAGCAAAAGATATTTATTGCGTTGAAAGCAACTGTTCACTTGCGTGACATACGCCTCAGCTACGTCGCTAAAGTTCTGACTGATTCGCCTTTTATTAGTAGTCACATCATGAATATTCGTTTTGCCTATTGGGTTCCCAATGTCAGTGGTGGGTTAGTAGTCAGCAAAATTCCTCAACGTACTGACTGGACGTTTGAATACAATGCCAAACTCGCTCAGACAGCAGAGGAAGTAGGTTTTGACTACGCTCTAGCACAAGCCCGATTCATTGCCAGTTATGGGGCTGAGTATCAACTAGAAGCACTGACTACAGTCGCGGCTTTAGCTCCAGTTACCAAGCGCCTCAAGCTAATTGCGGCGGTGCATCCTGGTTTATGGCATCCTGGTGTTGTCGCGAAGATGGGCGCGACTATTGATGCACTCTCTGGTGGTCGCTTTTGCCTGAATGTAGTCAGTGGCTGGTTTAAGGATGAGTTCATCATCTATGGCGAACCGTGGTTAGATCACGATGAGCGTTACCGTCGTTCTGAAGAATTTATCCGAGTCCTCAGAGGGATGTGGACAGAGGATGAATTCCACTTCAAGGGTGACTTCTACCGGATTAACGGAGGGTGGGTCAAACCTAAGCCTCTAGCCGCTCCACACCCGGAAATTTTTCAAGGGGGAAATTCTAAAGCGGCTCGACGCATGGCATCCCGTGTTTCCGATTGGTATTTTATGAACGGCAACACGGTTGAAGGTGTGCGAGAGCAGGTTGAGGAAATATCTGCTTTAGCCCGTGAAGAGGGACGAACCGTGAAGTTTGCGCTGAATGCCTTTGCGTTGGTACGAGATACCGAAGCAGAAGCTCATGCAGTTTTGGAGGACATTATCGCCCAAGCGGATGTGGAAGCCGTCCACGGTTTTGGGGAAGCGGTGAAGAATGCGGGCGCTTCTAGTCGTGAGAAGCAGGGGATGTGGGCAAATTCTAACTTTTCTGACTTGGTGCAGTACAACGATGGTTTCAAAACTGGATTAATTGGTACGGCTGAGCAAGTTGCAGAGAAAATTCGGGAGTATTACGAAGTTGGAGTTGATCTAATTCTCTGCGGTTTCTTGCACTATACCGATGACCTTCCAGCATTTGGTCGGAATGTAATTCCTTTGGTACGAGAACTAGAGGCAAGTCGGCGTACAAATCCAGAAGTGTTCGTGACAGTTTGAGTGAAAGGAGATGTTGCTCATCATTTCTCAGTAATTGGAGTGTAAGGGAGGTAGGTTCAGCATGACATCAGTAATTAGTAATGAGCAGAAAGCACATTTAATTAGTAGTGACTCTGAAGCGATCGCTATTGCTCATGAAATAGCCCCAAAATTAGCCAAAGAAGCATCCCAACGAGATCAACAGCGGCAGTTACCTGTTGAAGAAATTAAAAAATTCTCGGAAAGTGGTCTTTGGGGCATTACCGTACCCAAAGACTATGGCGGGGCATTTGTCTCGAATGTCACCTTGGCAGAAGTCGTCAAAATTATCTCTGAAGCAGACCCTAGCATCGGTCAAATTCCACAAAATCACTTGTACATGGTGGAAGCACTGCGGCTAGATGGCACTGAAGAACAGAAACGCTTCTTCTTTGATTTAGTGTTGCAGGGGAAGCGGTTTGGCAATGCCTTTTCAGAGGTGGGCACCAAATCAGTCACAGATGTTCAAACTCGCCTTGTGCGATCATCATCGGGTTCTGGATATGTTCTCAACGGCAGAAAGTTTTATTCTTCCGGTGCCTTATTGGCAGATTGGATTCCCGTAGTTGCCAAGAATGAAGATGATCAAACCATCGTGGCATTTGTAGAACGGGATGCCGAAGGGCTAACTGTTATTGATGATTGGTCTAGTTTTGGACAGCGAACCACTGCCAGCGGCACGACAATTTTAGAAAATGTGCAAGTGCCAGAAGAGTATGTGATTCCGCATTATCTAGCATTTGAACGTCCTACAACCATGGGTGCGATCGCCCAAATTATCCAAGCCGCTGTTGATGTTGGCATTGCCAGTGCTGCTTTAAAAGACACGATTGACTTTGTTCGCAACCATACACGCCCTTGGATTGATAGCGATGTAGAACGTGGTTATGAAGACCCTCTGCTCATTTATCAAGTTGGCGAATTGCAAATCAAATTACACGCCGCCGAAGCAATTCTCAGTCGGGCTGGTGAATTTATTGATCGGGCAATTGAAGATATGACAGAGGCAAATGTAGCAGCCGCTTCGATTGCCGTTGCCGAGTCAAAAGCCTTAGCAGCCGAGGCAGCAATTGCTACTACCAACAAACTGTTTGAACTAGCAGGAACAAAGTCAACTTTAAATCAGTTTAACTATGACCGACACTGGCGGAATGCACGGACTCATACGCTGCATGACCCAGCGCGATGGAAGTATTACGCCGTTGGAAATTACCATCTCAATGGTGTCAATCCGCCGCGCCATCCCTGGTTATAAGAAACTATCGAGATTGTAGAGATAATGTCTAATTCTATCTCTACAAATTCTCAAAATTGCTAAATTTATTTAACCAAATACAGGAGGGGCAAATGGCTAATCATGCTTTGCTCAGACGTGGTAGAAACATTTCGACATTTTCAGGATTGGCTACTAATTTAAATACAATTTTGAGGCTGTGCCAGCAGCGTCTAGTCAAGAGGTTTTCGCTCCTGTTTGCTGTGGGGCTAGGGTTGAGCCTGATGGTAGCTGCCTGTAGCGCTCCTACGTCCGTCGCTCCCAATAGCACACCTACAGCTAGCCAGAATCGAGTCGTGCGAATTGGGCATCAAAAATTTGATCCCTTTACGCTTGTGAAAGCCAGAGGTGGATTGGAGGAACGCTTAAAGCCTTTGGGTGTGTCTGTTGAGTGGACAGAGTTTCAGTCGGGGCCACCACTACTAGAAGCGCTCAACGCGGGTAGCATTGACATTGGGCGTACTGGGGATGCGCCTCCAGTTGTTGCCCAAGCGGCTGACGCGCCTTTGGTTTATGTCGGTGGTGGTGCTGCCAAACCCCAAAGTTCAGGCGTTGTTGTACCAGCTAACTCCTCAATCAAAACCTTAGCTGATTTGCGGGGTAAGAAAGTTGCCTTTACCAAAGGTTCAAGCGCCAATTATCTAGTTGTAAAGGCGATTGAATCAGGAGGACTGAAGTTTAGTGATATTAAACCGGCTTACCTTTCACCTGCTGATGCAAGGTCAGCATTTGAACAAGGCAACGTAGACGCTTGGGTGATTTGGGATCCGTTTTTTGCTGCTGTCCAGAAACAGAAAGATGTTCGTGTTTTGGTAAATGGTCAAGGATTAGCGGCTAACCGAGATTTTTACTTGGGTTCTCGTTCATTTGCCCAAAAGAATGCTGACATTATCGAGGCAGTTCGAGAAGAAACCCAGATGGTAGCCCAATGGGCAGATGCTAACCCCACAGAAGTTGTCAAGATTCTTTCACCGATTTTAGGGGTTGAACCTGCCATCTTGGATGTCGTAACGAAGCGGCGAGGTTACGAATTTGAAACTATGAGCGACGAAATGGTTGCTGAACAGCAAGAAATTGCGGATACCTTTTTCAAGCTAAAACTCATTCCCAAGCCAGTCAAGGTTGAAGAAATTGTTTGGAAACCTTCTTAAATCAGTGGTAACTCAAGCAATTTATTTCTGAGTTAAGCCTTCTCTTTTTCTAAAGCGTTAATCCCACCTCTACACCAGGGACTTAAATCGCCCAAGTTTGTCCAATTAAAAATCGAGGATGATTACATGACTATTATTATTGCGATCGCAGGCAGCCCATCTCATCCTTCTCGCTCATCAGCTGTGCTGGAATACGCGAAAACGGTTCTTGCCTCAGAGGGATTGCCTATTGACTTAATTACGGTTCGCGATTTGCCTGCCGAGGACTTATTGTTTGCCAATTTCGACAGTGTCGCAATCCGAAAAGCACAAGCTTTAGTTGAAAAAGCGGATGGAGTGATTATCGCGACACCCGTTTACAAAGCTTCCTACACGGGTGTATTGAAGTCGTTCTTAGACTTGCTACCTCCCGGTGCCTTCTCCGGTAAAGTTATTCTTCCGATCGCAACTGGCGGAACCTTAGCGCACCTTTTAGCAATTGATTACGCTCTCAAGCCTGTAATCGCGACACTTGGAGCGAGGTATGTCTTGGGTGGCGTGTATCTGTTGGATACGCAAATCCAAACCAATCCTGATGGCAGCGTACACCTGGAAGCCGAGATTGAACAAAGACTCAAAGCATCACTGTATGACTTTGTCGATGGGATACAGCAGGTCAAAAATCATCAGTTGGCTCAATCTAAAAAAGAACCGGCGTTAGCACCTTTGGAGTAGACAATGTTGAGTCAGTTCAAGCATCTCGTGATTAAACACAAAAAACTCCGTTCAACACCTAACGTTGTCTTGCTATTCGCGACGACGCTTTGCTTAGGTTTGGCAACCTCTGCTTGCGCTCCGAATAACTCCAGCAGTTCCACTACTCCAGCAGTCAGTAACCAGAATACAAGCCCACAAGCAACCCAAGCTTCTGGTGCTGACAAGCAAAATGTCCTGAGGATTGGCTATGTCAGATGGGGGTTGCTCCCACTGATTAGACAACGTGGGACACTAGAGCGTGAACTAGCTGCCAAGAACATTAAAGTTGAATGGGTCGGACCCTTCCCAAATTTTGCTCCCGTGTTGGAAGCAATCAATGCGGGTAGTGTTGACCTTGCTGCTGGTGGAGATATCCCTGCAATATCAGGGTTAGCTGGTGGGGTTCCGGTGTGTCTGCTTGCCTACCGACCCGCTGTTCCCCAAGCAGAAGCACTTTTAGTAAGAGCTGACTCTCCAATTCAAGCACCCACTGATTTGGTGGGTAAGACGGTTGCCGTTAACCGAGGGGGTTGGGGTGAACATTTGCTGCTAAAAGTGCTGGAGAAGGAAAACGTTCCCAAGGAGCAGGTAAAGCGTGCCTATATGTCACCAACGGATGCAATGCCTGCTCTCATGCAAGGTCATGTTGATGCTTGGGCGATGTGGGACCCTGGTTTAGCGATCGCAGAAGTCGATCATCCTACCCGTCGAATTGCGAGTGGGGAAGCCGCTCCTCACTACGGAGTATACGTCGTCCACCGCCAAGCTTTATCTGAAAAAGCTACTACCATTAGTGCCATCTTAGATGTAATAAAGCAAGAGGGTGAGTGGGTAACGACCAAACCAGACGAAGCCGCTGGAGTTTTGGAGAAAGCTTTAAGTGTTTCACCCAAAGCCGCCAAACAAGCCTTTGAGCGTAAACCCGTTGAGAAGGTACTTCCCCTAGAACCTCTTGTTTTGACTGATATTCAGAATTCTGCCGATTGGATGCTAGAGCAAAAGGCAATTCCAAAACGAGTCGATATTGCAACCTCTGTTTGCCCAAGCATTACAGCACTCAACAAGTAATACCATAAGGTTTAATGTTTGACACTTATTGATGAGGAGAGGTTGTAGGTTGTAGGGAAAGTCAATTCATCACCTACAACCTAACACCTACCACCGAACACCTGACTCTTGAGAGAAGTTATAGGTTGTAAAGAAAAGATTAATTGTTATCAGGTCTTGCCCCATGCAACTAGTGATCAAAGAATCGACGGACTATAAGGCGATCGCCACTGCCTTAGCTAGTGAATTTGCTGAAACTGCTGTTGAGCGTGACGCTAAGGGAGGAACTCCGCAATATGAACGCGACAAATTACGGGAAAGCGGCTTACTCAACCTAATTATTCCAAAAGAATTTGGAGGAATTGGAGAAAGCTGGACTACGATCTTAAAAATTGTTCGGGACTTTGCTAAGGTAGACAGTTCAATTGCCCATGTTTTCTCTTACCATCATCTCGGAGTTGTTGCCCCTCATGTATTTGGCAACTCCGAACAGAAAGAACGCTATTACACTCAAACTGTAAAGAATAACTGGTTTTGGTGTAATGCCTTGAATCCACTCGACCGAAGAGTGATTCTTACCCCAGATGGAAACAAGTTTCGTCTCAACGGCACCAAAAGCTTTTGCTCTGGTTCTATAGACTCTGATGTGCTGCCTGTAACGGCTGTACAAGAAGGTGTCTCTGGACTAATAGTTGTTGTGGTTCCAACTCAGCGAGCGGGTGTGGTTGTTAATGATGACTGGGACAATATGGGGCAACGACAAACGGATAGTGGTAGTGTCACGTTCAATAATGTGCTAATTGAAAAAGATGAAATTCTTTTGCCCAGTTCCGATGGCAATACCTTCAAAACAATCCGTTCCTGTTTGACACAAATAACTTTTACAAATATCTATCTTGGTGTTGCCCAAGGTGCCTTTGAAGCGGCGAAAGAGTACACCAGAACCCAAACAAGACCTTGGCTAACCTCTGGGGTGGATAGTGCGACCCAAGACCCGTATATTCTCCAACATTACGGAGATATGTGGGTTCACTTACAGGGAGCAACCGCCTTAGCAGATCAAGCTGGAGAGTTGCTGCAAGCGGCGTGGGAAAAGAACTTGTCACTGACAGCAGAACAACGGGGGGAATGTGCGATCGCGATCGCAACAGCTAAAGTAGCTGCAACAAGAGTTGGATTAGACATCGCCAACCGGATGTTCGAGGTAATGGGAAGTCGAGCGACAGCTTCTAAATACGGGTTTGACCGTTACTGGCGCAATCTCCGCACCTTCACACTTCATGACCCCATAGATTACAAAGTTCGTGCTGTAGGTAACTGGGCGCTTAACAATCAGCTTCCTACACCTGACTTTTACTCATAACGTGTCATACGTCATTGGTCATTGATTGATGAACAACTGACTAATGACAAAAAACAAAATGAGACAGATACATTTATCGGCTTTCTTAATTGCTGGACACGTTGCCCACAGCCATGCTCTCTGGCGGCATCCCCAAACTGAATTGGGTTTTTTTCAACCCGAAATTTATCAAAATACCGCTCAAATTCTGGAACAGGGGAAATTTGACTTAGTTTTCTTCGCTGACCGCTTAGCAATTTCTGATGGTTATGGTCAGAACTTGGAAGTCGGATTGCACTACGGTGACCAAGATGCAGCTCGATTAGACCCGATTCCGGTTCTCGCAATGATGGCAGCGAGTACGCAGTACATTGGTTTGGGGGCAACTCGCTCGACAACCTACTATCATCCTTACCAAGTTGCCCGGACATTCGCCAGCTTAGACCATCTGACTCGTGGTCGTGTAGCTTGGAATGTTGTAACTTCTGTCAACAATGCAGAGGCGCAGAACTTTGGATTGGAGGAACATTTAGAACATGACCAGCGTTATGACCGGGCTGATGAATTCATGGAAGTTGCTTTCAAGCTTTGGGATAGCTGGCAGGAAGGGGCAATCTTACTAGACCGAGAAAATGGGATTTTTGCTGACCCTTCCAAGGTGAACTACATTCACCACCAAGGACAATGGTTCAAATCTCGTGGCCCGTTAAATGTTCCCCGTAGTCCCCAAGGACATCCCGTGATTATCCAAGCGGGTTCTTCTGGACGTGGGAAAGAATTTGCCGCTCGTTGGGCAGAAGTTGTTTTTACAATTCAACCCAATCTTGCTCGTGCCAAAGACGCTTATACCGAGTTAAAGTCGCGGATGGCAGAGTACGGACGTGCCCCAGAGGATTGCAAGATTCTAACAGCCGTGATGCCATTTGTTGGGGAAACAGAAGCGATCGCTCTAACCAAGCAATCCTTGCACAACGAGTTAGTTCATCCCCTGGTTGGTCTATCAACCTTGTCTAACCATACAAACTATGACTTTTCACAACACGCCTTAGATGAACCTGTTGAAAAGTTAGAAATTCCCGGAATGCGAGGAATGTTCGACTTGGTTTTAAAGCTGAGTCAAGAAGAAGGTTTAACCTTAAGAGATATTGGCAAACTGTATGGGGCAAGTGTGCTAGTCCCACAGATAGTAGGCACTCCTACACAAGTCGCTGATCAGTTAGAAATGATGTTTCAGGCCCAAGCCTGTGATGGTTTTGTCATTTCACCTGCCTATTTACCTGGGGCATTTGAAGAGTTTGTAAAATTCGTTGTCCCAGAACTCCAACGCAGAGGGATATTCAGAACAGAATACACAGGCAAGACGCTACGAGAACATTTTGGGCTGAAGTATCCGGAGAACACTTTTGCTAAGCTGTCCCGATAACTTATCAGCCCAGAAACTTCCTCGTTAACATCACAGCAAGTCACTATTCGGAATCGACAAGGTTCTGCTCCTCGCTCATTGGCAAATAACTTTTCTAGGATTGAGGTTCCGGGATTTTTCTGATCTCGCTCACATAGCTTTGCTACTGACCAGAGTTGATTGAGTTTATTGCTCTTGACTTGAACCCAGAGTGACAGAAGAGCGATATTTAAAATGTACAGTACGCCATTCAATGGCATTAACGGAGGAAGCGATTAACTGTTTTGATTACTATCCTCTCAACCCAAAAATCCAGCCAAGCTAGTACAAAAAAGCAGAAGGTAGAAGGAACAAAGGCTTATACTTTCTACTTTTTGCTCCGTTGTTAACTGGTTACTTATTTCTGCCGCGCTGCACTAGCTTAAAACTAAAATTAATCAGGGTGTTCAATAATTAGTGTTTTGCTTTGAGCTAACGCTTGAAGGTAATATTATAGTGTTCCGTCTTGGAGCATCTTCATCAGAACATATCGTGCAACGGTTTCTCTACCGGGACAAGAACTGAATTGAGCTGATGAGCAGGTGACAGGATGATTAGCATAGACAGGATCGAGATAAGATACTGTTTGATGCTGAATCTACCTAAGCCCAGTTTCCAAGCTCGACTTTTTCCGGAAGGCATACTGAGGAACAATGTTATCTCCAAACAAGAGTAAGTTAGATTTAACAACGACGCTTGAAGCTGATTCGATAGAAATTCCAGGACTAACATACGTTCCTGAGTACATCAGTTTTGAGGAACAAAATCAATTAATTCATGCTATAGACCAACAGGAATGGTCAATGAAGTTGAAACGACGGGTTCAACATTATGGCTATAGATATGATTATAAGAATGGCTCACTAGCTTCTGCAAAATATTTAGGAGCTTTGCCAGATTGGGCAGAACATATTGCAAATAGGCTGTTTAATGATAAGTTAACAGAAAAAGCTTTTGATCAATTAATTGTTAACGAATATCAACCCGGACAAGGCATTATCAGCCATGTTGACTGTGTCCCCTGCTTTGGGAATACGATTATTTCCTTAAGCTTAGGAAGTCCCTGCTTGATGGATTTCACGCATTCTCAAACTCACCAAAAGGTATCTCTGTTGTTGTCCGCAGGTAGTTTAGTAGTAATGGATAGGGAAGCTAGATACCTTTGGCAGCATGGCATTGCTCCACGAAAGAAAGATAACTATAAGGGGACAGAAATTACTAGAACAAGAAGAATATCTATGACCTTTCGAGAGGTTTTATTCCCTTATAAGTAAATTCCTGTTAGAAGTCAAAGTGGCTATCTCCTGAGTAGAGACAGTAAATCAATTCTATAAAGCGAACTACGCAAAATTGTGCGATCGCATCTTGATCCAAACCGATAAAACCTCCAGACTATCGAATTACTGCCAGGGGATAGAGGTAACTGAGTCTTTACCTTTGTAGAGTGAAGGTAAGTTAATCACTAAAGTTATAGAAGCCAACAGAAACCATGCCAGTACAAGATAGAGAGCGTTTAGATACTGACCAAATGAGTGAAGCGATCGCAACAGCAACTCTTCTTGCAGCTTCTACAGCTAAGCTAGCTTCTGAAGCGGTACGGTTGGCGGCTGACAACATTACAACGACTACCACCGTTGTAGGAGAAGCAGTTGCACCTGTGGCTCAGCAATTAGTGGAACAGGGGACACAAACGGTTGGAAAATTCGTCACTCCTATTGCTGAAAATCCCCTGGTAAAATATGCGGCTAAGCTTCCAGGGATTAACTGGCTAATGGCAGCACTTGGTCAAGTTGATGTAGAGCAGGTGTCCAAAGACGTCGAGAAGCGGCGACAGGAGTACCCTTTAGAAACCCCTGAGCAACTGGCTCACCGAATTATTGTCGATACCTCATTAAAAGCCGGGGGAATTGGCTTACTCACTAACTTCATACCGCCTCTAGCGCTAACACTGTTTGCCGTTGATTTGGCTGCCGTTTCAGCACTACAGGCAGAAATGATTTATCGCATTGCGGCAGCATACGGATTTTCGCTTAAAGATCCAGCAAGACGAGGCGAAGTCTTGGCAATCTTCGGTTTATCTGTCGGAGGTTCTGGAGCCGTAAAGGTTGGGCTAGGTTTAGTGGAACTCCTCCCTGGCGTGGGTGCTGTGGTTGGAGCATCAAGTAACGTAGCTTTGCTTTACTCACTAGGATACGTTGCTTGTCGATTCTATGAGACAAAGCGAAATTCGACTGTCGTGTAGATTAGACTTCTACTCAAAGTTGACAGAACCCTTGATTTTCGGTTAGTCCGTCCTCACTAAAGCTCCGGCGGCGGACTTTGTTTGTATATGCCCCTCCAATTCCATTCTGAGGGCTTGGTGCAAGATGTCAGATAAGTAAGAAACCTTTAATAAGGGCTGTAAAACCTCCCGGAAATATTTCTGGGAGGTTTGAGATTTTTGAGAGGTTAGGTGTGATTGCCTGTAGCCTGCTGAGTACGCTAGCGAAGTATGCCGTTAGGCTTATTGCTCATTCATTCCCTCCCAACTTCTCCAGGGGTGGGAGAAGAACCAGGAATGCCAGTTCGTCACGGATTCAGGGGATTAATGGGAACATTTGGCTGAATGGGTACTATGGGTGCAGGAACTAAACTTGGAATAATGTTTGGTGGTGTTGGATTGGCGGGTGGTGGCGGCACAAGAGTGGGAAATAATTCGCGAGGAAAATCATCAGCAGCAATACAAGTATCTAGCGCTCCGGGAGTAGAAGCGTCTACTGCACGGCTTAAACCAATCACACACTCAGAAAAGCGCACAGGAAGAAGGCTACGGCGGCAGTAATCTAGAACCCGAATTACCTCAGCACCTTCGGTACGAGTGTTGATATCAACCATACAGCTTGCTAGCTCTAGTGGGCGTCGGACTCGTGTGCAAGCGGCTAATGCTTCGTCAGAAATTGTCGGTGTCTGGTAGCTGATTCTAAGGACGCACCCAGATAAATCCTTCGGGGCAAGTGCTTGTGAACACGCTACTGATGCTCGTTCTGGGGAGACATCTGCACGTAGGAGTTCGCTAGCACAGACTTGAAATTCAGTTAATGCAAGCGCAGGACGATTGGGAATTGCTAAAGCCAACAAGCTTGCGATCGCAAGTTGACTTGCACAGAATCTGACTAATCGTGGAAGAGTGCGACTTTTCATGCCTGGAGTAACGTTGAGGCAACTTTGCCTACTCATGATGGTTTTACACAAAGATGTTATAGGCTATGCTACTCGGTTGCGGACATTTGCGGGTAATGAGGGCTGGGGATTAGATAACTCGATTAGGACTTACGCACTTCAATACTATGTAGGGCTTGGCAATGCCAAGCCCCGACAATAGAATCAGGCTTTTACCAATTAACTGCGTCACTCCTGTCTATAATCACCTAATCCCAATCTTCCATCAAAAACTAACCCCCTTAATACTCAGGCACAGAGGGGTCAATTTCCCGGCTCCAGGCAGTAATTCCGCCTTTGACATTAATTCCCTTAATACCAGACTCTTTCAAAATTCCCAACGCCTTTGCTGAGCGACCTCCCATCTTGCAATGAGCTACCAACTTATGACCATTGAGCAGTTCCTTCACTTTTTCCACACCTGTACCGTTTTCAATGTCCGGTAGTGGTACGAGAACTGAACCAGGAATCTTCGCAATCTCATACTCATTAGGATTGCGGACATCTAGCAGGACAAAATCATCAGCACCACTTTCGAGTAGTTCCTTGAGTTCCTGCACAGTCATTTCTTGCATTTCCATTTGCTGCTTCGCCTCCTCTGCTTTCGCTTGAGTGATGCCACAGAAAAACTCGTAATCAATGAGCTTCTCAATGACTGGACGCTCTGGATTGGGTCGCAGTTTTAGTTCCCGGAATTTCATATTCAGGGCATCATAAAGCAGCAACCGTCCGCTAAGGGTTGTACCTTGACCCAGAACAATTTTGACAGTTTCCGTTGCTTGGATCACACCAATAATTCCTGGCAAAATGCCAAGAACACCACCTTCTGCACAGGAGGGAACCATTCCTGGTGGTGGTGGTTCCGGGTAGAGGTCGCGGTAATTTGGACCACCTTCATAGTTAAATACGGTGGCTTGACCTTCAAACCGAAAAATCGAGCCATAAACATTCGGTTTGTTGAGCAGCACACAGGCATCGTTGACTAAGTAGCGGGTGGGGAAGTTATCCGTACCATCCACCACAATGTCATAAGGCTCAAGAATATCTAGAGCGTTTTCTGAGGTAAGACGAGTTTCGTAAAGGTCAACCTGGCAATAGGGGTTGATTTCGAGAATCCGGTCTTTGGCAGACTGAATTTTTGGTTTCCCTACCCAAGAGGTTCCGTGAATGACTTGGCGTTGCAGATTCGAGCTATCAACGACATCAAAATCAACAAGTCCTAGTCGTCCAATCCCCGCAGCTGCGAGGTACAAGAGTAGGGGCGAACCGAGTCCACCGCTACCGATGCAGAGAACGCTGGCGGCTTTGAGGCGTTTTTGCCCTTCTAGTCCGACTTCAGGCAAGATTAAGTGTCGGGAGTAGCGTTCGTATTCTTCTTTTTGGAGCTGGATTTCATCCAGATTTGGGTTGAGCATTTCACTCGCTAGTAGAGCTAGAGACAAGACATATATCTTATCTAAATGCTTCTTGTCTTTTTATTTTGATAGTTTTTAATATAAGTTTTCAATCGGCTGAGGACGAAGCTGTAAAAATTTCTTCCGGTTGGAACTGATGCTCATCATCCAAACTCCAGCTTTTGAGGTCGATCGCTTTTCCTTCTTGGACACTGACAATAATGTACGAGTATTGCTGCCATGCGATCGCACGGTCAAATTCTGAAGGGATGGCTGGATGGTCAGGGTGAGAGTGGTAGATTCCAATGATATTGAGGTTGCGATCGCGTGCGTCTTTCTGTGCCTTGAGCATCACAGTCGGTGCAATGCTGAAGCGACGACGTTTGCTAGACTCAAGCTGAGCTGAACCCTCAATCGCTTGAAACGTAGCGGCTTGGGCATCCCAACTATTCTCTGTCGGCAAGACATCCACTAAGATTTTGATATCACCTCTAAGCTCACCCAATAGCAAGCCACAGCACTCTTCAGGATAAGTACGTTCTGCATGGGCTTGAATTACCTGGAGATGATAGGAGAGAAGTTTTAATGTCGCCACACTTGTCCTTAATGAGTAAGTTCGCCCGTGTTCACTACGACATCCGGATTTGAAGATATGGTTATTGTATTTCAAGACCAGCGTGATTAGTGCGATCGCTCTCACTTAGGACGTTTATATCATGACTAAAACACTTGACCCAACTCAAAACAACGCAGACTTTCTTCACTTCTTTCAGCAATATGCAACTGAATGCTTACTTAACCAAGACCATGAGGTGAGTGAAGCCTTAAGGCGTAGGCAGATTACTCATAACACGTTTCGACGACTAGAAGAAACTTATAAAATTTCTTTCAAGCTAGACTCTAGCCTTTCTTTAAAGTCAATCAAAAAGCAAGTTATCAAACAAATAGAAGCAGCAGCTTATTTCATTCGGGATTTCCAAATTAGTATTTTAGGTCAACACACTAGCATTTTTCATTTGTATGAAATTGAGATTCAAATTGCTCACAATCTTAGATATGCATTTAAATTTGACTCAGGAAAACTTTTTATTCAGCTTCCTTATTGGCAGGTAAGTTTTCTTGATTGCCACATTTCATATCAGCAGATGAAAAATCGTTGGAACCGAGGGGAGCATCTTCAACAAACGTCTCCGGTTCGTGAGGTTTGGTGGTTATTCAATCCAATTGGTGAATTTCGGTCTAATCTCAGAACTACACTTTTACTCGCTGTCCAAAAGCAAATCTTGGGAATTGATAACCTCTTTGTCAACTTTGGACTTGCACAAGCGAGTAATAACTCAAATCTGCCGTCAAAGGACGAACCTAAAGAAACTCAGAGTTTTAAGGATAAAGTAATTGCTTTTCTCAGTGCGAGTGTCAATGAGGAGAAACTTGGCATTAGCCTAGAGATGGCACTAAAGAATCAAGATGAAAAAAGTTTAGTTCAGTTGCTTGGGTTATTCAAAAAAAACTTAGCTGACCCTGGTCAAATTGAAGAACTGATTGATACCGGAGTATTTAGCCTGCAAGAGATAATTCACGAAGAACAATCTCAAGTGGATATCAAGATGTTTGGGTTTGTCAATGTCGGCAATTACCACCGTATTGATGTTGCCCTCAATCTGAGTTCAGGGTATTTAAAAAAATATGTTGAGTTTGTGCCTCGAAAAGCCAAGATGAAAGCCATTCAAGTGGGGTTTGTGAATGTCTACACCATTGATGACATTACTGTGAAACCCAACTTTCATGGAGCAATGAAACTCAATTTTGAAGCGGCTGCTCTAGAGCGATCGCTTCGGGAATTACAGTTAGTCAAGTAAAGTTAGATTTCAGCTTCCTCTCTCAATCCACTCACGTCCGGCTCTCTCCGCAGCTTGAGCCGAATAATAAAGTTTGTGTTCTCCAAAAACTGCACCACCAGGACTAATGACTCGAAATTGCCATTCCTGAGTATCGCAGAAATACACCATCAAGATTAACTTGTCGATGCTTACGAGGAGGTAGATTGTTGTATGGGCCATGCTTGAGGCACTCCCTTACTTCTTGCTCTTTCGTCGGGGTGAGCCGCTCGAACATCCCGAACAAATGCGATTAGTTTAGCTTCATTTGGGCATTAGGATTAGCCTCAACTTGATTTTGTCCCATAAAGCTTTCTAGATGCTGCCAGAGCGATGTAAGCTGATTTGCTTATGGTAACTGTCTGTTATCCCCCTTAAGATCTAGAGATAGAGCTTTACAATTCTAAAAATAAAGCTCATGCATTTCCACAAAGGGAACCATAGCAATCACGGTTGAAGCCATCTGCTCAAGGGTGTTCTGTTCAATGTCCTGATACATCTTGAGGAGAAAATTGTGCTAAAAAGTACAAAACTGGTCAATACGACTTCTGTTGAGAGCTTGAGCCAGATTTGGGCTGAGCGCTATGTTCCAGACTTGTCAACGCTCTCTATAAGAAGCAATCAATGTGCCGTTTCTGAGCTAGTTGAGGCGGCATCACCACAGGGGCGAGTGCAAACTATTGCTAAACTTTCTCGGAGCGTGGAGATTAATTGCAAGTGTGCTGGGATACAGACGAGTGTCCTGTTCTCTTACATTCCGAATATTGTCAACCTGACCGAATCTCAGGGAATCGCTAAAGCAGCGGGGCAGGTTTATGAGAAGGTACTGGAAGTTTACCAGACGCAGTCGCCTCCCCCGGCATTACAGGTCGCTAAGTCAGAGGCTGAGACGATTGATTTCTCTAGTAATGTTGAGGCATCATCGGCAAAGCTAGGGCTATCTGTGTCAGAGGTTAAACAACTAGCCACCGTACTTGAACCTGTATTACTCGAATTTCAGGAGCAGCATCTGTCATCACCTGATAGACGCGCTGTTGGCTTTCTGAGTACACAGTTTCACTTGAGTTCTAAGTTAGTGCTAAATCGGCTGACACTTGCTGAGCAAGTCTTAGTCAGTCCCTACTTCAAATTCGTTGAAGAGCAGGTTTGTATCCCTTGGCAGCGAGTCTGTGCAGCGGCGGCAAAGCATGAGCTTGACTCACCGCGTCTAGCCCTTGTTCAGCAACTATTACCAAAGAGTCAAGACATTGCTGAGGCAGTTTACCAGCGATCTGTCAAATTGTACTCCAATCATCGTAGCCGTCGCGGCGGGCTGAGTAATCGAGAAGTGAAGCTCTCTACTGTGAGAGACTTGCAAATGTTTCAAGGCTATTTGTCGCTATGTGTTCTAGAAGAGAGCATGGCATCTGTGCAGGATGAACTGCTTCCCTTGTGCATTATGGTCTTTCCAGCTGTCGAGGTAAGTTGGGAACTCGTTGAACAAATGACACAGTTACTCATGGATGAAGTCTTGGCGCGGGTGTCAAACGAGTACAAGTCTCTCTTGGTACCTTATACAACGGCAATGCAGCAGCTCTTCTCTAACCTTGAGACGAAGGTCTAAACTTATTTCTCTCCCTTCAAGAGTTCAGGACTTACGCACTGAGTAGGAGATTACGTCCTTCTGAGCGATCGCGTGAAGTGGAGCTATAGTGAGGAACGAGTGTCAGAATCTCAAACCTTGAACTGGCGTTATGGTGCGTAAGTCCTAAGTTATTAAATGCTCTAGCTCCCTAAAGCGAAGCTTAAATTCTGTACCTTGGCTTTGGCTCACTTCAATCTGCCCCTCAAGTTGTTGAATCAAGACACGCACTAACTGCAATCCCAAAGATTTTGCACGGGAGAAGTCTGGTAGTTCGGGTAATTTTACTCCATTATTTCCAATAACCAGTTCAAAGTCATCACCTCCGTCACAGGAGACAGAAGTACCCACAGAGCATAGACTAATCCAAATCGTTCCGCCCGTATTTCCTGGAAAACCATGTTTTAGAGCATTAGAAACCAGTTCATTAAGGATTAAACCACAGGGAATCGCCGTATCAAGGTTGAGCAATATGGGTTCAAGATTGAGCTGCAAGCTAATTCTATCTGGGTCAACAGCATAGTTTTGAATCAGATGCATCGCCAAGCTCTCAATATAGTCAGCAAAGTTCACCCTAGATAGGCTTTTTGATTGATACAGTTTCTCGTGGATAAGTGCCATTGACCTGACACGGCTTTGGCTGTTTTGGAACACCTCTAGAACCTGTGGCTCTTGAATACGCTGTGATTGCAAATCGAGCAAGCTAGAGACAACTTGCAAATTGTTTTTGACACGATGATGCACTTCTTTGAGCAGTACTTCTTTTTCCCGTAAGGATGCTTCGAGTTGCTCCTCTACAAGCTTGCGATCGCTAATATCAGTTTCAACACTAGTGACAACCCAGCTATCGGTTGTCTCATCTCGTTGAGGAAACATCGTCATCGAAAACCAGCGCAAGGAACCGTCTTTATGTCTGAGTCGGTATTCTAGTTGGGCTGTGCGCTCTACAAAGATGTTTTCATAACTTGGCACAATAACGTTCTCTAAATCCTCTGGTAGCACTCGTGAAATCCAGAGATTTCTATCAGCCATTAGCTCTTGTGGCGTATATCCATAAAGAATCTCCGCAGCAGAGGAAATAAATTCAAATTTCCAATCGAGATTGGCAAATACCTGGAACCGAACAATGACGGCAATTGCACTGTCTAAAATCGCATTGAGTTTGGCTTCCGATTCTCTGAGTGCATCCTCTGCAAGTTTACGATCAGTAATATCATCGGAAATTCCTGCAACTCGATAAAGCCGTCCTTGAGGATCGCAAATCGGGAAAGCGCGATCGCGAATCCAGCGAATGGAATCGTCTGGCTTGATGATGCGAAAAACCTTCTCAATCACCTCACCACGGTTCTGACGTTCCCTAGATGTAAGTACCTGAGCGAGATCGTCTGGGTGAATGGTATTAAGCCAATCTTGAACATCTCCCTCATAAAGGCTTTGAACTGAACGCCCCCAAATCTTTTCATAAGCAGGGCTGACATAAAGTGACTGTTGCCCGTCGATTGAGGACATCCAAAATACCGCATTAACATTTTCTGCTAGCTGCCGGAAGCGTTCTTCACTCTCGCGCAAGACTTCTTCGGAATGCTTCCGCATCAAGGCATTGGCAAAGATATTTGCTAATGCCCTCAATAGTGCAGCATCTTCATCAGACCAAGTTTTGCTTGTCCGAATCGAGTTAAATGCCAAGCTGCCAATTAAGCAACCTTCGTAAGCAATAGGCACAGCAATATAGGACTTCACCTCAAACGATTCGGATAGCGATTTTCTTGGTTCTGGTAAGTCTGCTACACGGGGAGTATGGATGGTCTTAAACTGACGCAACTGCTCTACTGTGTCGGGAATCGTTTCTAACGCTAGCCCTTGTTGAGGGTAGACGAGTGGGGGAATTCCATCAGCAAACCATTGATGAGTATTAAAAAATCGTTCGTTAGAGATTAGAAAGATACAAGCACGGTCAACCTGAGCAAACTCTCCAATCTCCTGCAAAGCCTGGTTAATAGCCTGATCAACTTCTGTTGCTTTTAGGTTAATAAATTGAGTAGAAATGTTGGTTAAGAGTGCTTCAAAATCAAGTCGATATTTCAGCGCTGCTTCTGCTCGCTTACAGTCTGTTACGTCATAAAGCTGAGCTAATATACACATTTCGCCGTTTAAGTCAATCAACACAGTCGAAGTGATGCCATCGCGAATTTCACCGGACTTGTTGCGAAATTGTATTTCTAACTCGTGGATAGGCTCGTGTTGAAGCTGCTGGATGTAGTGTCGCATGACTTGAGAACGCTCTCGAACCCATAGACCCAACTCGACACTCGTTTTGCCAATCACTTCCTCTCGATTGAAGCCCAAGAGCCTGAGAAAACTGTCGTTGACATCAATATACCGACCGTCTGCAATCGTTGTAATCGTGGTTGCAGCCGGATTGACTCGAAACGCTTTGGAGAAGCGTTCTTCACTTTGGTGGAGTTCCTCTTCGATTCGTTTGCGATCGCTGATATCGGTTGAAATACCGCACACTCCGTAGGGATTCCCATCAGCATCAAATACAGGAAACTTTATTGTGAGATAGGTGTGAATACCATCTGCCTCTTGTAAGTTTCTCTCGATAGTAATCGCTTGTCCAGCTTCCAACGCAGCATGGTCATTGGATTGAAACTGATTGGCAATCTCTAGCTCAAAGAGTTCCCTGTCAGTTTTGCCAATTACCTGCTTCCAACATAAGCCTGTTACAGATTCGCAATGACGGTTATATATCAGGTATCGTCCCTGCAAGTCTTTCAGGTAAATCCTCATCGGAGCAGCATCGATAATTTCTTGCAGCAGTCGTTGGCTCTGTTGCAGTTCAGTTTCAACCCGCTTGCGATCAGTAACGTCGCACACTTGGCTCAAAAGACAGAGTTCGCCACCTAAATTAACCACTTCAAAAGAGGCGATCCCATCTCTGATTTCACCCGATTTAGTGCGATAGCGAAACTCAAAACCGCGAATCCCTTGCTGTTGTTGCAGCAGTTGACGAACCCGATCGCGATGCTCCCAAGGGGAAGCCACTTCGCGATCGCTCTCATCAGCATATAGGTTTAACTCGCTGATATTACGACCAATTACTTCTTCTCGACTATAGCCAACCAAATTGAGGAAACTATCATTGATGTCAAGAATTCGTCCCTCGGACAACGTGCTAATTGCACTGGATATTGGATTGGCTCGAAAAGCTTTGGAGAAACGCTCTTCACTTTGCCGTAGCGCTGCTTCTACCTCTTTAAGACTAGTAATATCACGATAGCTAATGACTCTACCAATGATGTCTTCACCTAAAACTTGAGGTTTTGAATAACGCTCGAAAACCCTGCCATCCTTAAACTCTAGAAAGCTGTGACTTTCTAAATCAAGTTGAGCATACTCGGCTTTCACCTGGCTTAGAAACGCTTCTGAATCCTTTAACTGCTCTTGCAGAAAGGGCAATAGTTGCCAATCAGCTTGCCAAGTAATGATGGACTCAGGAACCTGCCATAGTTCTACAAGGTTACGATTGAAGTGAGTGACAGAACCTTGTGCATTAATTGCAAGAATTCCATCAGCGGTAGCCTCTAAGGTGGTTCGCAGCAATGAGAGTGCTTTTTCGGTGGTTACCTCGGCTTGCTTGCGTAACGTCTCTTCTACTTGTTGAAGTTCCAACTCTAGCTCAGCGTTCCTCGCTTGCAGGGCAGCAATTCGTTCCGTATCAGACAGAGGTTCCATAGGTGATTGCAACTTAGCCTTTGAATCTTAAATTTTGAATTGCTTAAGCCGTGCTTGCATCATCGCTTTGACTATGTTCCCATTGCTTGACTTCAACGCCTTGCCTGAGTGCAACAAAAGCGATCGCTTTTCTTAAAGTTGACAAGCTTCCACAAGCGACAAGAGCCGATCAACCTCGACAGCACCTTCCACTCCTATCAACTCGATAGCGCCAGTACCCCAGCCAATACTAAGTCCTAACGGAAGATGTCCAGGAGGGTCATTTAAAGAGAAATTGAGTTGGGAATATAACTTCCAGTTATCATTCACTCGCCAACCAACCTTGTCGCCAAACTTTTCATAGACATTGGAATCATAAACCCCAGGCTTGCCACCTTGATCCATCCAGATGCGCTTTTGCACACTGAAGCCAAAGCGATCGCGGCTAAAATATCTCCACAGCTCATTGATCGTCTGGAAATCTTTGCAGGGAAACTTTTCGATATCTTCGTTATCCAGATAACCTCGCTCCTGTTGTGCCATGACTTCCAGCATCTTTTGACGTGTTTCCTCATCGGCTTCTTTCCACTTCCCCGCCGCGAGTAAATCTCGTAGTTTTGTGTAATCAATGCCTCGTTCTGATTCCAGAGGAACATCAAGCGCCTGGGGAGGAGAATGATCAATGGGAGCTGAATTTAGATCTTCTAATACTTCCAAAGCGGATTGATAGCGCTCTTTGACTAAATTTTTGAGGAGTTTGTCCAAAATTTCTCCTAATTGAGGGTCAACCTTTGCCCCCAATGGCAAATGTTCTCGCCAAGCCAAGCAGCCTTCTAGAGGATTGAAGAGGTTAAAAGGCGGCATTCCAGTTAGTAAATGAGCAATAGTTGCCCCCAAAGCATACAAGTCACTAGCGCAGTAGGCTTTACCAGACTGGAGTTGCTCAGTGGGGGCATATCCCAATGTGCCTATTAGCGTTCCTTGAGCAACCAAGCATGTTCCCGTTGCCAGTTTAGCCACACCAAAATCAATCAAGATTAATTTGCCGTCACTATGACGACGCATAATATTCGCTGGTTTGATATCTCGGTGAATAACGCCCTTGTCATGAATAAATTGCAGAACTGACAGTAAATCCGCTAGAATCCCCCGAATTTGTTCTCCTTGATAGGGTGAACTTCCCGCTTCACCTCTATCTTCTAATTCATCCAGTAAAGTCTGCCCATCAATGAACTCTTGCACCAAATACAAGCGACTATCTTGTTCAAAATGGGCGTAGAGTTCAGGAATTTGGTCATGTTTGCCCAATTCATACAGTCGCACGGCTTCTTGATTAAACAACTCTGTTGCTTTCTGGTCTTGCTCTGGTGGAAGCAGAAAGAGTTTAATAACACAAGGATGGTTGAGACGGTGTTGATCTACGGCTTCAAAGGTTCTACTATATCCGCCTCGACCCAGTGGCTTTAGGGCACGGTAGCGGTCTTTCAGTAATAATTTTGTGCCACAGGCTAGGCAAAACTTTGCGTCATCTGGATTCAGTGGCTTAGAGCAATCAGGATTGAGGCAGTGGCTCATACTACAGGAAGAGGCAGGCGTTGTCTTTATTTTGCACTCTCCTGCTGGCTAATGTTGCTGAGATTGATACTCTGCCCACTTCTAGCGATCGCATTTTGTATCCAATACATTAGACTTCTACATGAAGTCAGGAGAAAGGTGAAAGGGCAAGGGGCTTGCGTCAAGAAAGATTCCTTTATCCTTTTCCCTTTTTCCTCCTTCTAGTTTGATGCGTTGAGCGTGACTTTACTATGGAGTCTGCTGCAAATCAGGTCGTTCTTCCGGGACAATTGCTCCTTCTACTGGGCAGACTTGCAGGCAAATCCCACAGTCGATACAAGTGGCAAAGTCAATCCAGTACCAGTCAGTACCTTTTGTATTTTTACCGGGGCCTTCGTGGATACAAGCCACGGGGCAAGCATCGACGCAATCGGCGACACCTTCACAAGTATTCGTAACAATCGTATGTGGCACAGTCTTCTCTCTTAAATCGGATTTGGCAACACTAGCTGAATCACTCAGTGCAGCATGGCGGAAATAACTATGCAGTTGAAAAAGGTTAAAAAGCTTACCTTAAAAGTTTTCTTTCCTTCTGCCTTCTGCCTCTTGCCTTCTGCCCTCTTGCAATCAGCTATCTCTAGACTACCAACATCAAAGACTTCCTCCAGTTCCTGTGCCTAGACCAACTCGGCACAAATAACCCACCACTAAAAACTCTTCCCCTGTCTCCCGTGATGAAGGCAACTGGTAAGAAACGTTTGCCACAAAAGCCTAGGCGAGAGTTTCGATTACTGGTGTGCCATCAGCTTTAACCCAGGCAATGTAAGTAATGCGGTGATGTCGGGCATACTCGCGGATATCGCTGGGTGAACGTCCTCCCAAATCCATTTCTACCCGTACCAAATGCTTTGAATCTCTAAGTTTTTGGGCATAAGCAAAAGCCACTGCTTCTGCTTGAGGTATCTCTGGGACGACTAACCAGTCACTTGTTGGGATCTGACGGGGTAGTTGAGGGGTTGAGAGCAAAACGTAGTGCAAGTCTTCAATATTTAGGCAAAAACCGATACCTGGGTAAGTTTGTCCCTGAGGATGATACAACCCCAGCAGTTGGTCATAACGACCACCACTGCCTAATAGGCGTTGATTTGCCTCGGTATCACTGACAACTTGAAAGACGATCCCCGTGTAATAGTCCAACGTTTGAACTAAGCTGAGGTCAAGAATTGGCTCAAGTGGTGAGGGAGAGCTTTCTTGCAACAGTTCCAGCAGGGATTTGAGGTTGTTGACAATTTCCTGCTCTGATGCATCTAAATCCAGACTGGCAACCTTTTGTAAGACATCAGCAGGTTGTCCCCGAAGGTCAAACAGGAACAAGGCGCGATCGCGTAATTCTGAGGATAAGGGCAAAGTCTCTAAAGCAACGCGGTCGAGATCAGCGATCGCTTTACGCACTTTGTCTCGCACTGGGGGTGGGAAGGGAGAAAGAAGCGATCGCGTCAAACCCGCTTCCCCTAAAACCAAGTGCCACTGCTGTAAACCAAGCTGATTCAAGCAGTCTGCTAATAATAGGAGAATTTCTGCATCTGCCAATACACCTCCAGCCCCTAGCAGTTCCACACCCGACTGGTAGAACTCCAACTGACGTCCGTGGTGACCAACAGGAGGGCGGCGAAAGACATTGGCATTGTAATAGAGGCGTTGCGGCAAGGCTAACGTTGCTTCACTCGTACTGCCTGCGATTCGGGTTGCAAATGCTCGTGCGATCGAAGCTGTTAGTTCCGGACGCAATCCCAGCGTTCCTTCCTCAGCATCCTGCAACTGGATAACCGTTGAACGTGCGATCGCACCCCCTGCCATCAGTGTATCCAACCACTCTAGAGTTGATGTGATAATCCGGTGATAGCCCCAGCGGTGAAATACTTGCTGCAAGTGATCGGCAATCCAGCGTTTTTGGGTAACTTCGAGAGGCAGCAAATCTCTTGCACCCGCTGGTGGTTGATGAACCATTAATTCTTCTTGAACGGATTACGAAATAAACCCTTGCTTGTAGAGGGGTTTTCAGGCGGCTTGCTCTGAGGTTGTTTTGAAGAGTTTGCTGGCTTTGTAGAACCATTTTTCTCTATCAACTTCTCAAGATACTGTTTTGCCTTAATTGCTCTCTCATCCCTAGGATTCAATTGCAAGGCTTTATTCAGGTGAACTTTAGCCATTGCCATCTGATTTTGCTTCAAATAAGCAATTCCCAGTAAGCTATGACCGTTGCTGTTGGTTTGATCTAACTTAAGCGCTTCACGCAACTCCAACACAGCGGAGGCAAAGTTATTTTTCACCATATACCCTTCTGCACGACGGATATACTCAGGAACTCTCGATGCCGTAGAGTCGAGCTGAGGCTCTGGCTTGGGTGGGGGGCTAGGAGGCTTCGACCTAGCTGGCTCAGGATTAGTTGTTCCGGCTTTCCCTTCTTGTTTGATGCTTTCGCCCTTGCTCCCTTTAAGCATTAGGTAAACTAAATTGAGTTCGCTGATTTCAGCAATTTTATCTGACACTTGGTCAAGAGATTCATATTGCTTGGAAGCAATGTTTTGTACCGCGCTTTTGTAAGCAAAGTCTAAACTTGCACCAGCGCGAGCTAATTGTTTTGCAGCCTCGCTAGCTACTGGAATTTTCCCTTTTTCTTTTTCTACAGCCAACCGTCTACCCATGTGTCCCAGGCTTACAATGTAGTCACGACTGGTTTGAGACAGTTGTTCATAAGCTGGATTAACAAGTTTCGATAGCAGCTGATTTGCTAGTTTTTTCTCCGCTTCGGTTCCGGCTTTGCAGCTATCAGGATGCAGTCTGCGGGCAATCTTAAGATATCGTTTCCGAACTTCCTTTTCATCCGCGTTGACTGGAATCCCTAGAACTGCGTGGTGGTCTGTGAAATCTAACTTAAATAGTCCGCGATCAATTGTAAAAGACATAGTGCGCCGTCCAAACTCTGTGCCGCAAGGGATTGTTTCTAGTATGTCTTAGATTTCGGTGGAATCGACAAAGCCTTGACCTTAGCTTGATCTACATTAAGAGTTTACTAGGAAGTTGGCTTTCGCCTGAAGAATGGTTGAGTGACTTTTAACAAGAGGGTTTGTTGAATCGATAGCCATTTGGGATGCTAACTCTTAGAATTACTGCCAAGAGGATAGTGGAGGAACTTGTAAAAGTTCAGTACTTAGTTGGTCGTGAATCTGACCATTCGTTGCTAAGATTCGACCCGAATCAATTAACAATGGACTACCGTCGTAAGCGGTTACTTTCCCCCCAGCTTCCTCGACTAGAATAATTCCAGCCACGACATCCCAAGGAGAAAGCCCTCGCTCCCAATAGCCATCTAGTCGTCCACAAGCAACATCAGACAAATCCAGCGAGGCGGAACCACTACGGCGAACGCCCTGAGTTAGGTGAGTGAGGTGGCAAAACTCGGCATAGTTATTGTCAGAAGTCTCACGTCGGTCGTAAGCAAAGCCACTAACAAGCAAGCTCTTACTGAGTTCAGGAGTCTGAGATACTTGGATTGGACGTCGATTGCGAGTTGCGCCTAAGCCTTTGGCAGCACGAAATAATTCATCACGGAAGGGATTGTAAATTGCTCCCACCTGCGGCTTGCCGGAAATCAGTAAACCGATGGAGGTAGCAGCAATCGGGTACTGGTGGGCATAATTGGTCGTGCCATCCAAAGGATCTATCGCCCAGAGGTAATCGCTCTCCTTATCTCCTTGTTGACCCGATTCTTCTGCCAGGATGGAATGTTCGGGAAAATGACGCTTTAGTACCTTGAGGATTGCCGCTTCCGCCTCTTTATCAGCAACGGTGACTAAGTCCCCAGGACGCCCTTTTTCTTCTACAGCTTCCAAGTGACCCCAATAGGATTGCAAGATAGCACCAGCGGCTAGGGCGGCTTCGGTGGCAATGTCTAGGAAGATGTGTAATTGTTCAGACGTAGGTTCGCTCATCGTTAAGGCGTTGGGTTGAGGGGCAAACGACGAAATTCTGCTGGGGTCAAGCGCATCGGTTTAAGTGGGTTCCAAATGCCATATCCCATGATTCTGGCGTATTCCTGCGCTCTGGCAATGCGCTCATCATACTTGTCATTTGGCGATCGCGGTGCAGAAAGAACATACCCATCTTTTACTAATTGCTCATTAAGCAATTTGCCATCGTACCAAACATAGGCGAGCCACCGACCAAAACTATCTTTTTCCTGTTTGTCAGGTTCTAGGAAAACTGGCTGTAAGACGAGTTGTTGACTCGTTGCTACGCTAATCATCTTCTCCAAGCGGTTTTGTGCCATCAAACCCCAAGGCTGCTGCTTTAAGTCAGGTGCTTCAATACCAATCAACCGTACTCGCTCAATTCCTGGCGGTTGTTGGTTAGTGTTCAACACCTCTATTGTTTGTCCACTAACCACCCGCTGCACCTGAACAGTAATTCCATTCTTGGCTGGTTTAGATTGGCAACCCACTAGTAATAGCAGACAGCTAAAAAAAATACAGCATTGCCGAAGACGACTAAGTGCAGCACGGCGGAAATAACTATCCAGTTGACAAAAGCTAAAAGGCTTACTGTACAAGCAATATTGCTTTTGCATAAGAGCCTCCTGCCTTCTGCCTTGTTGCACTAAGCCGCTTCCTGAAACTCGGAATAGGGAACTGAAGCTTGAGCAACCTGGAAGTAAAGTAGCTGGAAATTTTTCCCAAATCCCAGTCTCCAGCCCCAGTCTCCAATTCCCAATCCCCAATTCCCAATCCCTAATCCTCATCCAGTGGCAGTCCAAATCGCACTTTTCCCCTTGCAAAGTAACGACCAAACTGAAGTTCGTAGACTTCATCTTCATCCTGTGTCTCAACTTCCAAGTCAGAGCAGGGATAGCTGACACACAACAGAGCATAGCCCTTATCGCGCAACTTTTGAGAAAGCCCCATAGCTTCTGGCTGGTAGACTTCCCCACGACGAACTCGAACAGCACAAGTAGTACACGCCCCATTACGGCAAGCAAACGGTAGTTTCCCTCCTTGGTTTTCCACCGCTTGCAGGATGTAGCGGTCAGATGGTACTTGTAGAGTTTGCTGAGTGCCGTTTTGGCGATCGCAAATTTGAATCGTATAGGTTTTTTTCATTACTTCAGTGTATAATCTTAGATCGTGTGCTGAGTTTATAAAACTCATAGTCACACATTTCTAATCTCCCCTGGAGAGATGGCCGAGTGGTTGAAGGCGCAGCACTGGAAATGCTGTTTAGCGGTAACGTTAACGAGGGTTCGAATCCCTCTCTCTCCGTACCAAACCAAATAATACACAAAGCTTTGAGTCTATTACAAACAGAGAGCTTCGATGGGACAGGTGTAACTTTTTGACATACATCGCGACACTACAGGGTAACCGTACCTGAGTGCTCCTCCCCTCAGTTATTCCACGGAAATTTATCCTTTATCCCCCGTTCACTGCTCTTGGATCAATCAAGTCGAGCAGTGGTTTAGTATCCGGAGAGCTACCTCCTACCTTCTTCAACGCTAACTGCTATTTTCCCCAAACCCACATACTTATTAAAATACCGCCAGTTTGATCAAACCAGCGGTAGATACTTTTTCAGTATTTAGGTTTCACGCCAAGCATCAAATCAATTGCTTGTTAACGTCGATTCTAGGTCAGCCTTACAGAGAGGAACCCAGTCCTGCGTAAGCGCCGTAGAAGAAAATACCAAGAATTGTGAGGACAGCCATTCCTGCGACAGTTGCAACGATCCACAAGGGGATTTTTCCACTTCCAGACATAGCTTTATCTCCTACTTCAAAACAACAATGATTAGACTCAAACCCAGTTAATTAAAGAAATAACTGGAGAACAAAATACCAAGAACAAAAATCAGTAATAGACCTAAGTAAAGCGAAGTCCGATTGAGTTCAACTGGTTGGTTGTTTGGATTGGGACTGCGATCTGGCATAATCGTTTCTCCTAGCGTTGAATAAACTGCATTGAAGCGATCGCACCTAAGAAGAAGACTGTGGGCACAGCTAAGGTGTGAACCGCCAACCATCTAACCGTAAAAATTGGATAGGAAACTGGCTGATTTGGTGTATTGCTCGTCATAGTTTTCAACCTGTTTTACAAAAACTTACTTGATAAATTGTTCGACTTGCTGTTTAGCATTATAGCGATCGCTCACGATTGGCACTTCTTGCCGATCTTGGGTGAAATACTCATCAGGGCGCGGTGTGCCAAACGCATCATAGGCAAGACCTGTGCTGACAAATAACCAGCCTGCGATGAACAATGCAGGAATTGTAATGCTGTGAATTACCCAGTAACGAACACTTGTAACAATGTCTCCAAATGGACGCTCTCCAGTGGTACCCGACATAGCTGTTTCTCCTTCCTTTTAACAGTTGAAAACTCACTCACTATCATACGAAATCTGCTTGTATTGATTCAAGCAATTTCTTGTAGATCAAGCCGCTTGTTCTGACGGCTCATACTTTAGTAAAACACCCTTCTGACCAATGATGAATCCCTGTTCTGGGCTTACAAAGACAATCTTGTACAAGTTTGAGGGAACATTCTCAATCCCACGGTCTTTTTGCCAAGTTTTACCACCATCCAAGCTTACTAAGAGATTACCACTACCACCTGTTACCCAAATTTCTTCAGGTGTTCGATAGGCTAAATCCAGTAACCCCCAACTTGTTGAAAACTCTGGAGTTTGAGGGTCGTCCCAGGCTTCGGGGTCTTCAGGGCTGCTAAACTGCAAGTGACCACCTCTGGAGAGTACCCAAAGCCGTCCATCTTTCCCATATCCTATACTCTGAAGGCGCTTAGAATTTTTGCGATTGTGCTGCTCCCAAGCACTCTGACCGGGTTCCCAGGTTGAGTAGAAGTTACCTCTAGCGGAAACGGCAACGTACTTACCATCGTCAGAACGTGACATATTCCGGACAACACCAACCGCTTCTTCCACCATCGCTTGCCAAGTCTGACCCGAATCTTTGGTCTGATAAATGGCACCAATGTCGGTACTCATTTCTGCCGATTTAGGGCCAAGAGCGACAATCTTATCCGGTATACCGGGTAACTTCTCACTTAAGGGAATGCGAGACCAAGAAGCCCCAGCATCAGTAGTGTGCAGTAAGATAGAAGGTTCGCCTGTAATCCAGCCTTCTTCTCCA
Source organism: Symplocastrum torsivum (assembly GCF_059505465.1). Classification (NCBI taxonomy): domain Bacteria; kingdom Bacillati; phylum Cyanobacteriota; class Cyanophyceae; order Oscillatoriales; family Microcoleaceae; genus Symplocastrum; species Symplocastrum torsivum. The sequence goes on from NZ_JCACKQ010000031.1 coordinate 28,861, forward strand.
CTAAAGCTTACCGAGGTAAAGCGGTAATTCTGCTCACCAAGTGCCAATCCTTTCTCTTGCCAGGTCTTACCGCCATCTATTGTTTCTAAAATTGTGGAATTACTACCGACTGCCCATCCATGATTTGGGTCGCCTGTAAAACCAACATCTTGTAGGGTAGCCTCCGTTGGCAAGGGAACAACCTGCCAAGGGTTATAGCTCAGAGATTCGGTATAACTACAGCTGATACAAAAGAAGGCGATCGCCACTACTATTACAATTTGTTTCAGCGTTCTCACAAAATAGGTCATATCATCCAGAACTGGTAAAAGCGAATTGTCTATCCTTATAAAATGGCAGCGCTTTCTCAGATTTCCTGAAATTTGCGCCCAGAAAGGAGTTTGAGAGCGGGGATTTCGGCGAGTCTGAGCGGGGCATAAACCGTTTGCTAAAGAACACACCCTTAGCAAGACGAACCAATTTCTGGCTTGTTAAAAACCCCCACTACGTTCTCGCTCAGCGCAAGCCGTACAGACTCAGAAAGAATATAACGCCTAAGGCTAAAGCCCCGAAAATCAGGATATTTTTTTGCCCTGGGGTCAGACGGTTAACACCAAAGCCATAACTCAAGTTTTCCTGAAACCCAGAAGGGGTACCAATTGAACCGACATTCTCAAATTGAGAAGTCCGAACCCCGCAAACCGGACAACGCCAGTCGCTTGGCAACTCTTCAAAAGGCGTTCCAGCCGGAATATCCCTAGTACTATCTCCCTTACTTGGCTCGTAGACGTAGCCGCAAGCGCGACATTCGTATTGAGCTGGTGCTTGTTCAGCAAGGGTTTGCTCTTTGGCTTGCTCGCTCATTACTTACAAAAAACAATTAGGAAGCAAATCTTAAAATCTATGTTAAAAATTATCGCATACCTGAACCACTTTAATACTCTGGTAAGATAAGCATCTCTATCGCCACCTCCCAAGAGATAGAGGTAAAGGCTACTGAGTACAACTTGGTGTAAAATTAATCACCCTCTAGCAACAGGTATAGCAAAAGGCTCTTATGCAGAGGGCTTGTATGTTTATTATTAGTAATTGCGATCGCTTTAGCGTACACTGTCTGCCGATTGCTCCCAATACCATAGTGGGGGCAGCAGGAGATTGCTCACAGGAATCAGTCAACAATAAAGGAGTAATTTGCTCTTTTGGGAGAATTCAGGCAAACTACCCTAAAATCTGACCAATTAGTACGATTACTTTTCACAATGCTCCCGCTCAGATTCTCTAATTCGGATAAAACAGCCAACCCCTTATAATTAAGAATGTTGAAGAAGTAATAACGCAAATTTCTAGGGCAGTTACCTATTGTGTTTGTTCTTAGCGGCTACGAGTATCTCTTAGGCTTCTTTCTGGCTTGCAGTTCAGTCCCTTTCTTGGCATTGTCTGCGTCTAAGCTTCTGCGACCTAGCACACGCTCTCCAGAGCGACGCACTACATACGAATCTGGTATGGAACCTATAGGGGGAGCCTGGATTCAGTTCAACATCCGCTACTACATGTTTGCGCTTGTGTTTGTCATTTTTGATGTTGAAACTGTATTCCTGTATCCCTGGGCAGTCGCCTTCAATCGCCTTGGACTACTGGCTTTTGTTGAAGCCCTTATTTTTATAGCAATTCTAGTTGTTGCTCTTGTTTACGCATGGCGCAAAGGAGCCCTTGAATGGTCATGAACCAAAACATTACAACTGATAGTAAAGCCTTGGCTGAGCAGCACAAAGAGCGAATTCTCAACCCCATCGAGCGTCCATCAATCACGCAAGACCTCTCAGAGAACGTGATTCTCACGACAGTCGATGACCTTTACAACTGGGCGCGGCTTTCCAGCCTGTGGCCAATGCTGTACGGTACAGCCTGCTGCTTCATTGAATTTGCAGCATTAATTGGTTCCCGGTTTGACTTTGACCGTTTTGGTTTGGTTCCTCGTTCCAGCCCTCGGCAAGCCGACTTAATCATCACGGCTGGCACAATCACAATGAAAATGGCACCCGCACTGGTGCGTCTCTACGAACAGATGCCAGAGCCAAAATACGTGATTGCAATGGGTGCCTGTACAATCACAGGTGGGATGTTCAGCGTTGACTCTCCAACATCGGTGCGCGGTGTGGATAAATTGATTCCTGTCGATGTTTATATCCCTGGCTGTCCTCCTCGTCCAGAAGCGATTATTGATGCGATCATCAAGCTGCGAAAGAAAGTCGCGGATGAGTCCATGCAGGAACGAGCAAAGCTCAATCAAACCCATCGGTACTACAGCACGACCCACAAGATGGAGCTTGCACCGGAAATATTGACTGGGAAATATCTACGATCTGAGACTCGCTATACTCCTCCCAAGGAACTCAGTGAAGCGATGGGTATGCCAGTTCCACCAGCGCTCAAGTCTACAGTCAAAGAGGAGGTTGATCGTGGCTGAAGAAGATTCTAAACAAGAAGCTACTAAAGGAAAAGATCAAGGGGCAGGTGAATTATCACCGACTACTAGTGGCGAATCTGAGATTGTAGAAGTTGGTCAGGTTTCCCAGTGGTTGACGGAGAACGACTTTGAGCATACAGCTCTAGAGCGTGACCATTTGGGTGTAGAGATTATTAAGGTAGAACCTGAATTTCTCATCCCGATCGCAACAGCACTATACGCTTATGGTTTCAACTACCTCCAGTGCCAAGGCGGTTACGATGTGGGGGCAGGAGACAATTTAGTTAGCTTCTACCACTTAATTAAATTAAGTGACAATGCTGACAAGCCTGAGGAAGTGCGCGTCAAAGTTTTCCTACCTAGAGAAAATCCGAAAGTACCCTCAGTGTACTGGATTTGGAAATCCGCCGACTGGCAAGAGCGGGAGTCCTACGATATGTTCGGGATTATCTATGAAGGACACCCGAACCTGAAGCGGATTTTGATGCCAGAAGATTGGGTAGGTTGGCCGTTGCGGAAGGATTACATCTCGCCTGACTTCTATGAGTTGCAAGATGCTTATTAGTTGAGGCAGTTTGCCTTAATTACAATTTTTTGGGTGAAAGCACTCACTTCAGTTTTAGAAGTGGGTGCTTATTTTTTGAGGTTGCACTTATTGAGACTCAACGCGGCACAAACAAGAGTCGAGTGTACATCTGGCCGCCATCATTATCACTGACAATCCAATAACCCGTTTCAGTCGCTGCCATGCCTTCGACTTTCTCTTCTAGCCAATTGTGGTCAGCGAATAAATCAATGACGCGAGTTTTTTGCAACGTCCCTCCAGGTTGAACTCCATTTAAGGAGAAGCGATAGACTCGCTTGACTCGTGCATTTGCTGCCCCATTTGCCCCTCCTTGATTATCCCGTTCGACAACCAAAAAGCTGCCATCCGTATCGCGGACTATTTCACTCAAACCTACCCAGCCATCGACGTTATCAGTATCTAGAGGATAGAAGTAAAAATTCCAGGTTTTACTTGCGATATCATATTCCCCAATGCGAACTTGATTTTTCGGGTCATCTTTCATTTCTCGCTGCACAGCTACATAAACTTTGCTGCCATCAGCATTGGTCGTTACGCCTTCAAAGCCAAAGCGAGTGACAATTGCTGCTGCCTCTTGGGGTAAGGGAATTTCCTCTTCAACTGTGCCTCGATCGCTAACTTTGAGCAATAGGTTAGGTTTTTGTTGTCCTTCCCTATCGTCGCCTTCACTCACCAGCCAAAAGCCACCAGCAGGATTTAAAGTAATGCCCTCTAAGTCATACGACATTGGTTTGCCATCCTTGGTAATCATCATGGCGCGGCTGACGAATGCCTTACTACCATCAAGATTAAAGGTGAAAATTCGAGATGGAGTGATCGCACTATCCGGTACAGCATAAAGCTGGCGGGAACCTGGGACTGGCTGCAAACCACTGAGGGCACTAAAAGGTGTCTCTTGGCTTTCGCTCATTACTAGTGGCTGTTGCTCAGTGTAGGGGTTAGCAACAGTGGTTTCTGCTTGGAAAATATCAATCGTGCCGTCGCCTTCATTGGCTGTTAGCAATAAGTTCCGCTTCGGAATTGCCAGTACACCTTCTGGCGACATACCTGTAGGCATGAAACCCACAAATTTGGGATTTTTGACATCGCTGATGTCGTAGGCAACCACAAAACTACCCCGTTCCGAAGCAACAAAGGCAAATTCTTGCTCACCGAATTTGGCAACAGTTGCACCTTCGACTTCAATACCACGTTTATCGGAACGGTTGTCGGGATATTGTCCCATCCTGACGGCGAGTTCTTCGATGCTGCTGCCACTGTCGTAGATAACGTTTCCTTCTAAGTCCAAGATTGACCAACCACGTCCTCCGGAATAAATGCCATCTCCAAAGCTTTCTTGGTCTGTATCGCCTTCATTAGCAATGACTAAATAATTACCATCGGCTGTAAAGGCAATTGAGTCAGGTTCTCGTCGTCCTTCAAACGCTTGATTTAAGCGGATATCACCATTCGCTTCTAGGTCAGCTTTTTCATGCTTTGAGGTACCTGCTGAGAAAATGCGTGTGACTTTTTCTGAGGGGATATCTAAAATTGCGATCGCATTATTCTCCTGCAAGGTGACAGCAGCCGTTTTGCCATCCCGACTAATCGCCACATACTCTGGCTGGACATCCTCAACATAATTCACTCCAGCTACACCGTTGAGATTTAAAGGTACATTAGTAACCTTTGATTGGCTAGGATTGCTGTAGTTGATAGTAACGACATTAATCGCACCTGGACGCTGACCTGGTAGATTTTCGACATCTTCCTCATCTTCAATCGCGACAATTACCTTCTTCCCATCCGGTGTAATCGCCACACTATCAGGCCCAATTCCTGGTAGCAGCAGTTGACCTGCAATGGTTCGCGTTTTTAGATCAATAAATACTAACGTTCCCGGCTTCTGGTCAGTAATGCTTTGTGTCTTTTCATCAATCAGATTCAGTACCGCCGCCACAGCATAGCGTCCATCCGGCGTAATCGCCACAGATGTGGGTTCTCCCAGTTCGGCAACATCCACCGTTCCTAATGGCTGAGGATTTTTTAGATCTGTGATGTCCACAAAGCCAATTTTCTGATCGCCTGCATTGGTAAAGGCAAGGGTGTTGCCGTCTGGACTTGCTGAGATAATTTCCGCAACTGCACCACCAACAACATAACGATTCACTGGGGCAAAACTGCGGATGGGGGCGCTATTGGCTGTTGCATTACCCAATAAGCAGGTAGCGAAAAATATAGAAGAGGAAATCAGGAAGGGGAGGGAAAAACGCGCCATAAACCGATATTTACGCCTAAAGTAGCTTGCTAGATTCATCAATTGCGATCGCATTGGAGTATAAAACGCTAGGCTTCCTACTTGGTTTATGAACAGGTTAATGGCACATTAATAAGCAGTAAATCTGATTTATTACAAGAAACTATGTTACCGTAATAATACGCACGCTAAGCAATTAAAATCCGGCTTACTGAAACGGCTAAAACCCACCTCACCCAAATGGATGATGCTAGCGGTGTTTAAGTTTTGTTACATGGATAGTACGCATTCTAAACAACCCTCAGCGGACTACTTTGGCAAGGGAATCTTTTAACTAAATATTACGCATACGAAATGAATGGCTGCTTATCAAATGCTTAGCCTTGCAAAAACTAACTCAAAGAGACAATAACTTGGACTATGGAATGCTCGAACAATGAATTTTGGGGTATCAAAGTTGAAGCCTATCCTGCGGGCTTTGGAATCGAGAAATTATCGTCTCTTTTTCGCCGGACAAGCCATCTCCTTAGTTGGCACCTGGATGACACAAATCGCTACGGTTTGGTTGGTTTATGATCTGACGAATTCAGCTTTGTGGCTGGGAATTGTGGGATTTTCCAGTCAAATTCCTAGCTTTTTAATTTCTCCCTTTGGCGGGATTATAGTTGACCGTTGGAATCGTCATCGTATTTTAATTACCACCCAAATCCTGGCAATGATTCAGTCTTTGGCGTTAGCGGCTTTAGCGCTGAGTGGTGTCATTCAGATTTGGCACATTATCTTGCTGAGCCTCTTTCAAGGTCTTATCACTGCCGTTGATTCACCTGCTCGTCAGGCTTTTGTCCCGGAGATTATTGAAAGAAAAGAAAATTTAGGAAATGCGATCGCGCTTAATTCTTCTGTCTTCAACGGTGCGCGTTTAGTGGGTCCTGCGATTGCCGGGTTGCTGATTGCCAGCGTTGGGACAGGTGTTTGTTTTCTCATTGATGGACTTAGCTATATTGCTGTGGTTGCAGGCTTGTTAGCCATGAAGCTTAAGCCGAGAAAGATAGCCACACAAACAACTAATGTCTGGCAACGGTTAATAGAAGGATTCAGCTATGCCTTTGGCTTCCCACCGATTCGGGCAATCTTACTACTGCTTGCCTTATTCAGCTTTATGGGAATGCCCTATACAATTTTAATTCCAATTTTTGCTAAAAATATCCTTCAAGGTAGTGCGGAAACTCTCGGTTTCTTAATGGCTGCTGTGGGAGTGGGAGCGTTAGTAGGTGGTGTTTATCTAAGTTCTCGCTCTACTGTAATTGGTTTAGGCAAAATCATTGCCATTGCTCCTGCTATTTTTGGCACAGGGCTAGTGATTTTTTCTCAATCCCGTATTCTCTGGTTGTCTCTATTCATGATGTTCCTGGTCGGCTTTGGTGGGATTTTACAAATTGCCTCTAGTAATACAATTTTACAAACCATTGTGGAGGACGATAAACGTGGACGATTGATGAGCTTGTACACGATGTCGTTCTTAGGTATCTTACCTTTTGGCAATTTAGCTTCTGGAGCATTAGCTGATAAAATTGGCGCTCCAGACACCTTAATGATTGGTGGTTTCTGCTGTATTTTAGGTTCTTTAGCTTTTACCAAACAGTTGCCTCAATTAAGGCGTTTGATTCGCCCCATCTACGTGGAGATTGGTCTGCTTGATAAAGCTTCTTCCTAGTTCTAGCTGATAGCTGACCGCTATCAGCTTTTTGGTTTTCCTCGCTAAATGTTAAGCTGATGTTACGCATACTAAATAATTGTTGCTCCATGCCTTCTACTTCTGTAAATCGCAGACATTTGGCACAGTGGGATGAAGTTTTAGCTCCCCATAGCCTCGGCTATCGGATTAAACTACTCTCTCAAATACTTGGTCGCACGTTTCAGGAGCGATTAGAACCCTTTGGACTAACTACGTTTCACTGGGTTGTCCTGTGCTGTTTGTGGGAAGAAGATGGCTTGGCAACTTCTACTATTGGGGAGAGATTGCAACAAGTAGGCGGTACTCTAACCGGGGTGCTAGATCGAATGGAGGAACGCGGACTCGTGCGTCGGGAACGTGATACTCGCGACAGACGGATTTGGCGGATTTGGCTGACAGAAGCGGGTAAGCAGCTAGAAGCAGTACTACCACCCATTGCCGCAGAAATTCGGGAACAAGCGATGGCAGGGTTTTCAGTAGCTGAGCGAGAACTGCTTTCTCAGTTAATTGATCAGGCGATCGCTAATCTTTCATAAGTTGATGGCACTGACCTAAACTATAAGCAATTTATTCTTGCTTATCTGGTTCAAATATTCAGGAGATGGGACTTGCCATGCGTTGTCTCCTGACTTATTCACTTTGGTTTTCAATCCGTGACGGCTTTAAAAACAGCCAACTTACAAAGAAAAAGGAGGCTGTGGACAGTTGAATAATATCTGAAGCAGAAAGATATCCATCAGAAAAAGACGCAATACTTCTATCTGTAATTCCAAATAACCAGGACGATACACCTAGAAGCCAAATGGCGTTTCTGAGCTTACCCAAGAATATAGATTGTTCCAATGCCTGCTGCTTATCCGGGATTTGAGTCGTCTTTCTCAACATATCTCGTCTTTACTACCAATCTCAAAGGATTACGTGTTGCCTCATTAACTTTTTTGCGCCCCTTTCCTTACCAAGTTAAGAAATATTTAATTTACTTGCCATGTGTCTGAAGATATACTTTAGGTAAGACCTTAGCCCACCTACGCCAAAATCGCCTCAACCAACTTCAGGATAGGAAGGGTGGAGCTTCAACACAGAGAGAGGAGGAGAGTTAGGAGCAAGTCAGTTTACCTATTGACTCTTGTATGTGGCATGGCTGTGTTCCCTCATCTTTCCTGATGGGGTTGTAGCTATCCGGGAACTTGAAAAAGCGATCACTATCCTTGCCAACGGTGAAATGCGATCGCTCATAATAGATGAAAGTTTAATGAGTTTAAACGTTACTAAGTTGATGGCTATGATTCCTATTAATGAAGCCAAACAGCGATTGCAAGATTTAATCGATGCAGTGAGTCAGCTGAGAGATAGTTCAGGAAACATCCAGGTCTCTTTTGAGGCGAAAGGCAATCCCTATGCTGGCTGAGAGCAGTGTCTCCGTGCCTGCCCCAAACCCTTGAGAGGCAACCCCGGAGGATTGCCCGTACCATTATGAACCGATGCTCTAGCTCTATTCTTCCTCATAGGTGGCGTCATTAATGTGATCGGCTGTAAGCAGCAGCGCTTCGCGATCGCTAACCTCATCTTCTTCGTCCAGGTCTTCGCCAATCTTAGGAAAGCACATCAGCTAGACTGAGAAGCGATCGCCAAATCTAACCTAGGATTTAATTACAAATCAATAGTAGATATGATTAGAACCCTATGAACTGGAAAATCGAGGAAGCCCAGCAGAAATTCTCTGAAGTCATGAGTGCTGCTGTTTCAGAACCTCAACTGATTTACAATCACGACAAACTGGTAGCAGCCGTTGTGGAAGCCGAACTCTTTCAGGATTTCCTGGCTTGGCAACAACAGCAGAGCAAACCCTCTCTAGCAGATGCCTTTTCTCAATTGCGTCAGCTTTGTGCAGAGGAAAACTATACCCTAGAAATTCCTCCTCGCGAGGATCGTTTCAATCCTTTTGCTGACTAATAGTCTCTGTGACATTTCTGTGTGATACCAATATAATCAGCGAACTGGCACGTCCCCAACCTAATCCAGGGGTATTAGCGTGGAGCGCTCAGGTTTCATCAATCTCGTTAAGTGTAATTACCCTAGAAGAAATTGCTTACGGTTTGGCATCAAAACCGAATGCCAGAGTACAAAATTGGTTTCAGGAATTCCTAAAAACTTATTGCCAAATCATCCCAATTACTGCTGAGATTGCTCATCATTCAGGCGAATTGCGGGGTCGCTTACGAACTCAAGGTAAACCTCGCACTCAGGCAGATATGCTGATAGCAGCTACTGCCCATCTACATCAACTCACTCTGGTAACGCGAAACACTCGTGATTTTGAAGATTGTGGCATTTCCCTGCTAAATCCATTCACTTAACCCTATCCAACCCGTAGGATGGGTTGACAATCAATTGTATTGGCTTTCACTACTTACAGCATCTCTCTACCCATTTTGACTATCTGGAAAGCCAAACTGATCTGGCAACTCATCTGACGTAATTTTCAGAACCTCCAGCAAAGTCTTGTACTGAACAGGGGTGAGTTTTGGCACCGATCGTCCTGCTTCCCAATTCCTTACGGTTGTCTCGGTCACGCCCAGTGCCTCCGCCAACTCCTTTTGGGTGAGAAATTGCTGCACTCTTAGTCTCATTAGCGGCGATCGATCAGACTTTTTCATCTTTTCCGTAAAACAATTGACTATTACCGCAAACAAATTTACACTAAGCATGGATATTCAAAGAAGGGCAGCGCTCCTTGAACTGATCAGAGCGCTCTAGGGTATCGCTGCCTTTTCTTAACCAGTTTGTCATTTTACGCAGTCCTGCGACACTGCGCTCACTTTAGCGATCGCCTTTCCTGAAGACATTAGACCTCTTGCATAAATCCGAAAAGGGCGAAGCATTTGCGGATAAAAACCCTGATTTTACCGATAAATCTGGGCGCAAATGCTTCGCCCTACAGCTAAAAATCGACTTTTGCAAGAGATCTATTATCCAGATTTTGACACGGTATACAGTGGCGAGATTCTTCCACCGCCAAGACGCAGAAGACCACCGACGCTTTCTCAACCGCTTCATGCCTGCTGCTGAATTTGAAGTCCTCTTTGATGTTCCCAACAAACAACTTCAACTCACAACTGACCAAGAAGAAGACTTAAATCAGATCTTAAATTAATGCCCTCACCCGCAAGAGAATAGACCTCCTGCACGAATATAATTTTCGCCCCCCTAGCCCCCAATTCTGGGGGGAATATAGAATTGAAGTCCCCCAATTTTGGGGGATTTAGGGGGCATTTCATGATTTATGCAGGAGGTCTATTCAACAAACTCAACAAGAAATTAAGCAACCATGACAGTCTTATTCCGCCGCATCAAGCCTGCACAAAACTTCCGCATCACCAAGCATCAAATTGCCAAATTCCTGAGAATTCCCGAATCACTAATTATAAAAATCGAATCCTGGCTCTACGTTATCTTCGTCCATTGCCTCGACAAAGGAGGACAATTCATCAGCTACCGCCAGATGGAACAATGGAAAAACGCCATTGCCTGTCAACTGCAAAAATGCTCCACCCAGCAACAGTTACAATACTTGTGGAATGCAATTGAACGCGATCGCACAAAACACAACTCTCAATACGCCGATCCCGTTCTACCCTTCCTGAAAAAAATCTGGGCAAAATGCCTCCCCACAGCCGCTTAGAAGCTGAAGCGTCGCAGGATTCTTATTAAAACTTGTGCAAACTTTATCGGAATAGTCCCACTCTCTGGGAACTTGGAACCCATTGCAGTTGAGCCACCATCTCCGCTCGTGTTGAAACGTCGAGCTTGAGAAACATCCGTTTTAGCGCTTGCTTCACTGAATTCTGAGTAATCCCCAAAGTTGTACTAATTTCAGCAGTTCTCTTCCCTTGAGCGACCAAATCAGCAATCTGTAGCTCACGCGGAGTCAGACATTTCACCAGCCCAGAATCAGGGGTAGTTGCGCTTGCACGCAGAGTGGCTAAACAGACTGATAAATGAGTACATAAGGCACTAAGCCGACTGACGTCTTCTGTACTGAACGGCATCGTCTTGCTGTTACGCATTAAATAGACCTTTCCAACAAGATGACCGCCACCAACAAGCGGCCCCATCATGATGTGTTCGATGCCGTAGCGCAAGGCAACGTGTTGATAAATTGCACTACGCTTCCAGTTCTCTGGAGATAGAACTAAATGATTGTGTACTGGCGCATGTCGCTCAATTACAGAAGACATCACCGGGTCTTTTGGAATGCCCACTTCGTTGTAGCAATCCACAAATGAATCCGGTAAACCCCGTTTATCGGTTTCTACGATCTGAAAGTCCTGATCTAAAAGCGTAAAACCCCAAGCCTGTGCTTGAAAGAGTTCACCTGCGGTATCGAGGAACACTGACCGCAGTTCGTACTCAGTAGAAGCGATCGCAAGGTGATGAAACAGAGATTGCAGAGTAGTCATTGAGCCTCTTGAGTACCCGTTTGGGGTCTAGGCACAGTTTAGACTCAACCCTACGATAAATAAACTACCACTGGCAACGAAGGATTTTTATAGCTGTCGCTAATCAAGTCCAATTAGGTTAAGACATTGACTCTATGAGCGAGTCTTCGCTCCCTTCGCCTACTTGACTGAAAGCTGATTGCTGAAAGCTGACTGCTATAACCAAAGGCTTGCTACAAGTTTTGGGGTAAAATCAAGAGTTCGCAATTACTCACAACGCTCGCTCGAAGGAGATGCTTCTATGGCCCGGATGTACTACGACACGGATGCCAACTTAGACCTACTCGCCGATAAAACGGTTGCAATCATCGGCTACGGTTCTCAAGGTCACGCTCACGCCCTCAATCTCAAAGATAGTGGCATGAACGTCATTGTTGGGCTGTATCCGGGCAGTAAGTCTGCAAAAAAAGCCGAGGAAGCAGGTTTAAAAGTCCACTCGGTTGCTGATGCCGCTGCCGCCGCTGACTTCATCATGATTCTCTTACCCGATGAAGTGCAAAAAACGGTTTACAAAGAGGAAATTGAGCCAAATCTCAAGGAAGGAAAGGTACTCGCCTTCGCCCACGGCTTTAATATTCACTTTGGTCAAGTTGTCCCACCAGCCGAAGTCGATGTCGTGATGGTTGCGCCCAAGGGCCCAGGACATTTGGTACGCCGGACTTATGAACAGGGAGAAGGAGTTCCGTGTTTATTTGCCGTGTATCAGGATGCAACAGGTCAAGCACGCGATCGCGCAATGGCATACGCTAAAGGTATCGGTGGAACCCGTGCAGGTATCCTAGAAACTAGCTTCCGCGAAGAAACCGAAACTGATTTATTTGGAGAGCAAGTCGTACTCTGTGGCGGCTTAAGTGCATTAATCAAATCTGGCTTTGAAACGCTCGTCAATGCTGGCTACCAACCAGAATTAGCTTATTTTGAATGTCTCCACGAGGTCAAACTCATCGTTGACTTGGTTGTGGAAGGTGGACTCGCCCAGATGCGCGACAGCATCTCCAACACCGCTGAGTATGGCGACTATACCCGTGGGCCTCGCATCGTTACCGATCAAACCCGTGCCGAGATGCGGAAAATTCTGCAAGAAATTCAATCTGGGCAATTTGCTCGTGAATTTGTGTTGGAAAACCAGGCAGGCAAACCTGGCTTTACCTCTATGCGTCGTCAGGAAGCCGAACATCCAATTGAGGAAGTTGGCAAAGATTTACGGGCGATGTTTAGCTGGTTAAAGAAAAAATCGTAGGGATTTGTAGGGGCGCACGGTTGTGCGCCCGTTCCGTGACGTGTTACTGATTCACTTAAACTGAAGGATGAGCGGCAAACAGCGCTTTAGTAGACGACTCTCCAGCCTGCTGCAGTTGCCGTGTCAATCGCCAACTCAATAAGCTCAGGATAGACCACTGAACAACAAGCACTTGAGCAATTAATGTTGTAGTTGCATATCTGAGAGCATCCCACGGAGCGCTTGTAAACAACCACAATCCTCCACCGTTCTGACCGGGATGAATTGACAGTAAACCCAAAAGCGCTGGGAGTAGAAGCGTCATCCCGACTACGGTTCCAGATGCCCAAATTGCCCGCTTATTGGTTTTCAGCAACAGCATCAACTGAGTAAGCGCAGCGCAGATCAAAATAAATGTCAGGTTTAGAACTAAACCCGAAAGGAGTTGTAGTTTGGTATAACGGTCAGAACCGACAGGTAAAATCAAGCTACAAAGTGCAACCGGAGCGGCGATGATTGCAAGATTAATTGCGATCGCAACTACAGCAGGACTCTTTTCACCAAGAATTAAATCCTGCACCAACGAAGACTTCCAGAAGCCTTTACGACCAGAAGTTCGTTCGCGTCGATAACGTGCCCAATCCTGCAAAGCTTGGCGGTGAGGTGACAAGGCGGCAATCAAACCAACCAGTAGCAGCCAGTTCATCGAGAGCAAGGTAATAAAGTTATCGAGCAACGATGGCGTGTGCTGTTTTCCAGTAGATTGAACAGCAAAGCCTAGAGTGACTACAGCAAACGAAGCTGAGAGGAAATAACTCTGCCGCTTACTCAGCATCGTAGTAGTGGGATTGCGGAAACGTCGATTGAGGGCTTGCCAAATCCAGTACGTCCCAACCCCATAATTAAGCAGTGCAAAGATGATAACGCTGATGCCAGATGCACCTAAGGGGAAGTAGAACCACTGCCAGTCTTGGATGACACCTTGAGAGAAGGGAAGCTGTGTATAGGCTGAACCCGTTCTATCAACCAAATAGGGCAGCAGAACGACGGGACTAAATAAGTTAAGCCAATCCGCTGGACTATAGGCGATCGCTTTATAGTTGATAAAACTCAAGAAAGCTAAAACGGCGCCACCGCCGAACCAAGACTGAAACCCACTAAACCAATAGCTAACTAAGCCAAGCAACACGGCTGCACTGTAGAAGAATGCACAGCTACCAGTCAGAACTGCCCAAAAGCTGATCACTTCACCCAACGGAATTTCAGCTAAGAACCCTAACCATAGCTGGAAGGGTATCGTTAGTGCAGCGGCTAAATAAAGCAAAATCGGGACTCCCAAGATTTTGCCGCTCAAAATACTCTGGCTAGACTGAGGGCTGAGTCGGATAAAGTTTAGGGTGCCACGGCGTTCCTCTGCTGCCAAGTCGCTGATGAGCATATAGCAACCCACCACTAACAGAGCAAGCGTCAGCATCACACATAGCCCTGTAAACATCTGGGCATAGTGGTCTGTCCACCACTTCTCTACATCAATCGCATCTTTAGGGCAATCGCCATTGTATTTAAGTTGTATGTCTTTGACTTTCCCCTTATGTACTTCTATCTCTTGTTTAAGTTCTTGGATTTTTTCGGGGTTGTAGTGTTGCGGCGTAGTGTAGTGGTTGAATTGATTTTGTAGCTGTCTGTATTGAGCTTGCAGTTTCTGATCTTGCTGTTGATAAGAGAAATAAGTGGCTTGTACCTTGCAGTAAGGGTCAGAGATGTGCATGTTTTCACTCGGAACCTGCCCTGACCAAGTTAGGAAAAAGAGCATCTGGCAAACCAGTGACATCACCAGTGCGATCGCTACATTTCGCAGATTTAGGCGACCTTTTAATTCCCGAAACAGTTGCGGATTCCAGTCACCGATACGGTCTAGCCAATTGAGTTGCATGGGAAATATCTCCAGATTACCCACAGTTAACAAAAAGATTGAAGAGCAGCTAAGGCAACGGTAACCTTCCTGTAAGGGGAGTACTGTCCACCAGATAGCCTTGTTCCATCATTCCTACTGAAATCCAAAATTCCGTAAATCTCTGAAGGTATGTGACGCTATCAGAATCGTCATTCCAACTGCTCACAGCGTCTTTTATGATATTTGGGGCTTTCAAGTATCTCTCTCACCTAGTCTAGTTTGCGTTTGCCATCTCTCCGTAGCTTATAGATTCAATAACTTCACTTAAGATTTCGCAACTGAGCGCTTTCCGAAATCGTAAACGTGTAACTTGAAGACAAATGCAGTGCCTATGACGCACCGAATGGAGTAGGTGCAGAGGCATTTTGATTCCCTTTGAGAACCTAATATGGATAGCTCACCCATGAATCGGCTGATCGAGAGTATCCACCAAGAACTACTTCCCGGTCTGCGAATCGAGAGCATTACTGCCCACAATCCGGTGGAAGTCCACAAAATTCCCTCTCCTTGGCAGCTACTCGGAACAGGGAACTATGCCGCAGTGGTCTATCATCCTGACCACCCTCTCCAGGTGGTGAAGATCTACGCGCTTGGTCGTCCAGGCTTCGAGGAGGAGTTGGAAGTCTACCTCCGCTTGGGTTCTCACCCGGCATTCTCCGAGTGCCTGTACGCTGGCGAGAACTTTCTAGTCCTAAAACGGCTGGAGGGAGTAACCCTCTACGACTGCCTACATCTTGGACTACGAATCCCAGAGCGGGTCATACAGGACATCGATCAGGCTTTAGACTATGCGCGTGGGCGTGGTCTCTATCCCCATGATGTCCACGGTCGCAATGTAATGATGCTGGAAGGTAAGGGATTGGTTGTGGATGTCTCAGACTTCCTCCATAAAGAGACCTGCTCAAAGTGGAATAACCTGAAGAGAGCCTACTACTGGTTATACCGCCCCCTATTCTCACCACTTCGGCTACGGGTGCCCTACTTTGGTCTTGATATTGTCCGCACGAGTTACCGCCTTTTGTTCAAAGGGAAGCGAATGGCGAACACTGTCGGAGTTACCATGCTGCTCGTACTGGCAGCTACGATAGCAATTACCCAGTGGCAAGCACAAAGCAGTCGGTGCGTGCGCTATGTCCTAGATGGCTCCCAAAAGACTTTGTACGGTGAGGACTGTAAATACTAGTAAGAGCCTTCCTCATTGATTAAACCTCATCACTGCAATCAGCGTTGTGTTTAGAAATATAGGAGGCATCGAGCCTCCCATATTGTCCGCCATCCTCTCGCCACTAAAACGACAACAGCTTAGTGTTTTTGCTTACTACTCGTACAACCAGGGTGTTAAAGTAGGTTGCCAGCTCACGAGTTCCTCTTGTGTAAACCAGAGGTTAATCTCGTACTGCGCTGTCTCTGGAGCGTCTGAACCGTGGATTAGGTTGCGACCAATGCTTACACCATAATCACCGCGAATGGTTCCTGGTTCAGCGTTGAGAGGATTGGTTGCTCCAATAATCTTTCTTGCTGAGGCGATAACACCGTCTCCTTCCCAAACGGTTGCTACCACGGGACCAGAGGTGATGAAATCGACAAGTCCAGAAAAAAATGGTCTTTCTTTATGAACGTCGTAGTGCTTTTCAGCAAGTTCACGGCTGACATTCATCAGCTTTAGCCCAACCAGCGTAAAGCCTTTTGACTCAAGACGGCGAATGACTTCACCCACAAGGTTGCGCTGTACACCATCTGGCTTGACCATGAGAAATGTCCGTTCCAAGTTTCCCTCCTAAAGGTTTTTCAACGGATTACCAAACCCAGATTAGACTACAACGCTGCCAACAGCCCAACACTTATAGCAATTAGCAGTCAGCTTAAGAGCGGTCAGCTTTGGGTCAAATCGCCTCTAGCTATGTTCCTTGGCTTCCGTTAATGTCTTAACATCCGTGGCTACTGCCATAAATTTATAGAAAAATAGAAAATTCCCAATAAAATGCCCCCTGAGACAGCAAGAGGGCAAATCGACGAATTCTACACTCATATCTAAAGCGTAATGACGCAATGTGAAAAAGTCGTGAACTATAGCAAGCAGCAGTCAGCTTTCAGCCGTCAGCGTTCAGCTCTCATAGGCGAAAGGTGAAAGGGAAAAGGAAAAACCTTTTCCCTAACAGCGCTTAACTCAACAGTTGTGCCGTTCCACTGCTAGCTTAATCAATTGGTCAACCAGTTCTGGGAAGGGAACACCCGTTGCTGCCCATAATTGCGGATACATACTTGTTGCTGTAAAGCCAGGTAGTGTGTTGATTTCATTGATAAAGACTTCTCCTGTGGCTTCAACATAGAAAAAGTCTACTCGCGCCAATCCAGCCGCATCAACAGCCGCAAATGCCTGAAGTGACATCTCCTGTATTTGGCTAGTCACGGTATCGGGTAGTGGTGCTGGAATTAGCCAACCCGCTTGACCCTCTGTGTATTTGGTTTCATAGTCGTAAAAATCACTTTTATAGGTAATCTCTCCAACAACGGAGGCTTTCGGTTGGTCATTACCTAAGACAGCACACTCAACTTCCCGTGCGACAACGCCTGCTTCTACAATCAATCGTCGGTCGTAGCTTGCAGCATTATCCAAAGCGGCTTCTAATTCCGATCGCGATCGCACTTTCGCAATCCCTACAGAAGAACCCAAATTCGCGGGTTTGACAAAACAGGGATACCCTAATGTTTGCTCAATCTGGTCACAAAGCTTGGGGAACACACAAGGACTCGACCAGATTTGCGAACGGTTAACTGCCATGTAGTTCACCTGAGGTAACCCAGCATGAGCAAACGCCATTTTCATGGCAATTTTATCCATACCCATAGCTGAGCCTAAGACTCCAGAACCCACAAAGGGAACTTGCATTAATTTCAGCAAGCCTTGAACTGTACCATCTTCACCATTAGGCCCGTGGAGGATGGGAAACCAAACATCCACCTCTGACCAGCTTGCATTCTGACTCGCTTGCTTTAATTTAGAAAAGCCTGTGGTTGATGGTAAGGTTTCAGTCTGCTTGGCTAGCGCCTGAGCATCAGTTGTTGACGAAGGAAGATAAACTTCGTTTTCGCCCTCTAACTGTAGAGCCTTTCCAGATTCCAGTACTTGTTGGGCAACGTCTCCTGATTGCCAGAAGCCATCTTTTTGGATATAAACGGGCAACAGTTCGTAGTTGTCAAGATTTTGGTCTGCACTTAGGGCTTTTGCGATCGCCCTTGCTGAACTAATCGATACTTCGTGTTCGCCTGAACAACCACCAAACAACAGCCCAACACGCATTTTTGTCATTACTCACTTCTCCCAGCACTCCTCATCGCAGATAGCCTATCATAGCTAGCAGATTTCAACGACACTCAACTCAACAACACTTTTTAAGTGCTACGTTATCCCCTTAAGAAACGGTGGCTTGCTCTCACATTGCTTGGCTTAATATCCATGCTCTTCGTCGTGATTGGATACTCAGCATTAAGCATTTATCTCTATGGAAACACTCCCTCGAAAGTTCCGGCTGATGCGGCAATTGTACTGGGAGCAGCGGCTTGGGGAGATAATCCCTCCCCTGTCTTTCGAGAACGGATTAATCACGGGATTACTCTCTATAAGCGCAATGATATTCAACGGCTTATTTTTACAGGTGGAAAAGGCGATAGTAGCGAACCTGCCGAAGCGATTGTCGCTAAACGTTATGCGATCGCGCAAGGTGTTGATGCAGAGGATATTTTGACCGAAACAAAATCAAGAACAACTCGGCAGAATCTCTACTACGCTAGTCAAGTCGCTGCCACACATCAATTGAGGCGAATTCTCATTGTCAGCGACCCCTTGCACATGAAGCGAGCCGTATTAATGGCACGAGATTTAGGTATAGATGCTTACCCTTCTCCCACACCAACTACTCGATATCGCAGCTTCAAGAGCCAAATGTCGTTTCTGGCGAGGGAAACATATTTCTACTTTGTCTATCAACTCTTCAGAATTTAGATCCAGTTTTTGGTTGAGATAAGCCGATGAAAGGACGCTTCAAAGCATTCAGCTCAATAAACTGATTTGCTGTTTAACCCGATCTCATTGTTCCCTTGAGTGTTAATCGTGGGTTTGCCACTGAGAAGGAGTGCAACGACAATCAGGAGTTTGATGAGCGTTGGAGCAAAGATAAGGCTTAAGAACAGACAGAGTATAGCAACGATTGCTGCTCCTATCTGCACAATTTCATCCCTAGCATTGAAACTAACGTAAATCGCAAATGTTGCGATCGCCAAACTGATCAATAATGACACCAGCATTCTAACTACCTCGTGTCTGTCAGAATCTTTACATATCTTTATAAGATACACAAAAATTCAAGGCTTTAACTTCCACTGATTGGCTCACCTGTTCAGGTGAAAGCTTGAGATAGACAGGACTTACGCAGAACCTCTAAGAAGTAGGGTGAGCACTGCCCCCCGTATTACTACGAATAGCGTTTGTGTTTAAACGAGCAATTTGCATAAATCTTAAAAAAATAGAGTGTCGTTAATTTTCCATCAACGCTGTAATTTTGTCCAATAACTGTACGGTTTCTATGGGCTTGGGCAAATAATCATCCACCTCAGATCTCAGTTCGTATTCCTGATCTGTCGGTATAGGAGTCGTTAAGGCAAGAATTTTAATTTGTTGGGTTGTGGGTGAGTTACGGAGGGAGTAGACCATCTCATAACCATCGACTCCTGGCAACTGCCAATCAACAATCACAGCTCTCGGCTGGAGCAGTTTAATTTGATCAATAGCTGTGGAACCATCAATAAGCCAAACAACTTGATATCCTGCGGTTGTGAGGGCTTCGCAAATTGGTGTGGCAGTCTCCTCATGGTTTTCGACCAAAACAATACTTCCTTGGGGCTTGGAGTTGTTCTTGACCGTTGCTTTGGCAGAAGTGGTGGAGGGAATAGGTTGTGTGGGTAACCAAACGGTAAATACGGAACCCTCATTGACAACCGATTCAACTTCAATTCGACCTCCGTGTAGTTCGACTAGCTGTTTCGTCAACGCTAAACCTAAACCTGTCCCTTCGTAACTGCGGTGATATACAGACTCTAGCTGCTGAAACTTTTGGAATAAAAGTGGTAACTGATCATCCGCAATCCCAATACCCGTGTCTTCAACTTGAAAAACGGCTAAGTTATTTTCTCGCCAGACTCGTAGTGTGACTTGCCCACCTTCCGGGGTAAATTTGACGGCATTACCCAAGAGATTAAAGAGGATTTGTCTAACTCGGCGTTGGTCAGCACAAAAGCGATCGCTTTGTGGTTTTACCCGAAAATCCATCTCCAAGTTCAAGTCTCGAAGCAGTGCTTTTTCCTGTAAAGCTCCTAATGTCTGGTGTGTCAGCTTACTTAGAGAGAACTCACTAATATTTAAAACCGCCTTTCCTGCCTCAACTTGAGACAAATCTAGAATATCGTTGATCAGTTCCAAGAGGTGTTCTCCACTCTCCTGGATGGTTTGTAAATAACGCCGTTGCTTAACCACTGGTACAGTTCGTTCTCCTTCCTGTCCAAAAGACCAACGCAACAACGTGGCAGACATTCCAATCACACAAGTAAGAGGGGTTCGTAACTCATGACTCATCGCCGCTAAGAATTCACTTTTGGCGCGGCTTGCTGCTTGTGCCGCTTGTAGCGTATCCCGGAGTTCCTGTGTGCGCTCAATCACTCGTTGTTCGAGAGTGGTTTTTTGTTGTTGCAACTGAGCATATAACTGAGCTTGGTAGATGGCGACAGTCAGGTGTTCTGCAATCTGCCTGAGAAACATTTTTTCACTGTCTTGCCAATAGCGCGGCTCAATACACTGATGAGCAATCAGTAACCCCCACAGGTTGTTTTGAACAACAATTGGGGCAATTAATTTGGCTCGCACCTGCATCTGTTCCAGCATGTTCAGTAAGCAAGGAGATGCAGCATAGGCACTTTCAACATCATCAATGGCAACAGTTAGCCCTTGACGGTATCGCTCTCGACAGTTTGGTACATGAATTGAGCAGTCTTGCTCTTCAACCAAATTCAGCACCGAGAGGATACTGTCGGAGGCTCTAGCTTCATAAGTAACGCACCCCCAGTTCAGTTTAGAGGCGAGGGGTAATGGTGATGACTCAGTTGTGATAGCCGAGGGAGCAATTTCTTTACCACTGCTATCTGTCTGCAATATCTTTTCTTCAACATCAAGGTCAATACTAGACCCTCTAAATTCAGACTTCTCTTCAGGAGGTGGGAAGTCAAATTGGTAAATTACTAATCGGTCTACTTGTAGGAAATGCCGTACTTGCTCAACGGCTGTTTTGAGGATGACGGGTAACTCTAGACTCTGACGGATTTGAGTGGTGACTTGATGAAGTAATCGTTCCTGTTCAACCTGATGGCGCAATGCCTTTTCTACGACAGGCTGACAGGCATAAACCCTTGAATTAGCTGAGTTTTGCGGTACTGGATGGTGGCTTTCTTCTGAGGAGAGTAGTTCTAGTAATGCGAGTGTAAATTCACTTTGAGTTGCGGCATCGTTGGGTTGAATGGAGGCTTGGGTAATGCTAGCTAATTTGAGGGTATCGGAAGCGTTTTCTAGCTGATGAGCTAACTGAGTCAAGAAAGAAGCGATCGCATCTGGCTCGAATGTCAACCCAACCTGGTACAGTGCTGTTGCCCCATTGCCATTTAATAGCTTTGATTGTGGCGTTCCCAACAATAACGTACTAAATTTTTTAGAGACTACAACAGTAAAGCGTTGTGCCTGATTCTCTGGAGCAACTACTGTACTAGAGAGTTCCTTGTGTGTTAAAACGACAACCCCTTCCCCTAATGTTGAACTCCACAACTGTAATAGCTGTTGCAGTCGCTCAAACATAGTCAGGGGTAGATTTCGGCTGAATCTAGGACTACCTGATATAGGCATTATTTTGATCTACATCTCAAATTGCAACAGCGCTTCACCTATAACAGGCTACTCAATCAATTAGCCTGAGAGAAACCCATCTGATGATGGATGTTAATAAGGTTTCTTCGTTGATGCTATCTAAGACGTAGCAACTCAGTCATGATATATTCTTCAATCTTCATCTCCAACATCTCGCTGTAACCAGGAATGAGTTGAAAAGTTGGGTCGCCATCAGAAAAACTAGAGGACAAAGCCATGCATCGTATTGCCGCAACGCCAGGAGGATGGAACCCTCAAGTCGAAGGCGTTGTTTTTATTGAACAGACACCAGCACCTATCGTTTTTTTGACGGCTGCTGATACAGATATTCAGACTCTGGCAGCATCAATCGCTCAACTGCCAACCGGGTTCCCAGCAGTACGGGTGGTTAACCTCTTGCAATTGCAGCAGCAACTGACTATTGATACTTATGCCGAAACTGTCTTGGCTTCTGCCCAGATTATTATTCTACGGCTCTTAGGGGGACGTTCCTACTGGTCTTATGGATTAGAAGTTGTACAGGAGACAGTACAACAAACGGGTGCAGCTTTGGTGGTGTTGCCTGGAGATGACCGCCCTGACCCAAATTTAACTAGCCACTCAACTCTCGCACTTACAGCAGTTAACCAACTCTGGCGCTACTTTACAGAAGGTGGTGTTGAGAATTTTGTGAATGCTCTCAAATTTGTTGCTGATGTCTGTCTGGGGGAAGCGTATGAGCCAGAATTGCCACAAGCTGTTCCTCGTGTTGGAGTTTATTCCTGGGCTGGGGAGCCGAGAGAGCAGGGGGAGCAGGGGGAGCGAGGAGGATTTTTAAGTACTTCTTTATATTCCCAATTCCCAATTCCCAATTCCCAATTCCCAAAGATTGGTATCTTGTTCTACCGCGCTCATTACCTAGCGGGGAATACTGCGCCGATTGATGCTTTGTGTCAAACGTTAGCTGAACGACAATTGGAACCTGTTCCGGTGTTTGTCTCGTCTTTGCGTGACTCTGATGTGCAGACGGAGTTGTTGCCGTATTTCCAGCCTAAAGAGGGTTTGGGGATTGGGCTGTTGCTCAATACAACGAGTTTCTCGGTTGCCAAGTTGGAGGCGGAGACTCCGCAGTTGGAGTTGTGGACTCGTCTGGATGTGCCTGTGTTGCAGGTTATTCTGAGTGGCGGCACGGTGGAACAATGGTCTGAGCAGTTTCAGGGGTTGACACCACGGGATACGGCTATGAATGTGGCGCTGCCAGAGGTGGATGGGAGAATCATTAGTCGCGCGGTTTCGTTTAAGTCTGTTCAAACCTGGAACCCGTTACTGGAAACGGATGTTGTGGTTTATGAGCCTGTGCGCGATCGCATTAATTTTGTCGCTGATTTAGCAGCAAACTGGATAAAACTACGCCAAACTCCAACTTCTGAACGCCATGTTGCTTTGATTTTGGCAAACTATCCGAATCGTGATGGACGCCTTGCTAATGGTGTTGGACTGGATACGCCTGCTAGTTGTATTGAGATTCTCAAGGCGTTGGAGGAGGCGGGTTATCAGGTTGAAGACATAC
This sequence comes from Symplocastrum torsivum, assembly GCF_059505465.1. NCBI lineage: Bacteria > Bacillati > Cyanobacteriota > Cyanophyceae > Oscillatoriales > Microcoleaceae > Symplocastrum > Symplocastrum torsivum. Next base: position 52,049 of record NZ_JCACKQ010000031.1, read on the forward strand.
CAAAAACTGGGGATGAGTTGATTAGGCGGCTAACGGCTGGGGTAACGAATGACCCGGAAGGGCGGGAGTTGCGAGTAGTACAGCAGCAGTTGTCTTGGAAAGAGTATCAGGAGTATTTTGAGACGTTGCCGCCGGAGGTTCAGAAGGGAATATGCGATCGCTGGGGAGTTTTTGAGCAGGGGACTGAAAATCCCCGTGTTCCCTTCCCAATTGCTGGAATTCAACTGGGCAATGTATTTGTGGGCATTCAGCCATCACGAGGGTATGATATCGACCCTAGTTTGAATTATCACGCACCGGATTTAGAACCAACCCATGCTTATCTCGCGTTCTACTACTGGTTACGACAACATTTTGGCGCTCAGGCTGTGGTGCATGTTGGGAAACATGGGAATCTGGAGTGGTTACCGGGTAAGAGTGTGGCGTTATCGGGTAGTTGTTATCCAGAAGTTGCTTTGGGTGCAATGCCGCATCTGTATCCTTTTATTGTTAATGACCCTGGTGAGGGTTCTCAAGCTAAGCGTCGATCGCAAGCTGTGATTATTGACCACTTGACACCACCGATGACTCGTGCTGAGTTGTATGGTTCTTTGCAAAAGTTGGAGGGGTTAATTGATGAGTATTATGAGGCTCAGAGTTTAGATCCTTCTCGGTTGTCTTTAATTGGCGATCGCATTGTTCGGCTAGTTGTCCAAGAAAATCTCCACCGTGATTTGGGATTAGAAGTTTTTCAATCTGATAGTGCAATTCAGAGTTTATTTGGAGAAAACCCGGATTGGGGGGAGGTTCCCCCCACTGGGGGACAAGTGTCTCCCCCAGACCCCCCGCACAAGGTAGGTTCGTCTGTAAGTCGCATAGATTTGGGGCTGGAGAATAAGGGGGTTATGGGTGAGGCTAAGGCTAAGGGTTGCAGAGGGGAGAATGTTATAAGGTTCCTTAGCCGAGCTGAGGGCTATCTTTGTGAGTTGAAGGAGGCTCAGATTCGAGATGGTTTACATATTTTTGGGCAATGTCCAGAGGGGCGGCAATTACGAGATTTGATTGTTGCAATCGCACGTCATCCTGGAAAGGGTCGTCTTGGTCTAACTCGTGCCCTTGCTAAGGATTGGGGGTTGAACCTTGACCCTCTCACGGCTGATTTGTCAATGCTAAATGATTTGCAGTCTGTGGTTAATGGCAAAGATTGTCGCACGATTGGTGACATTGTTGAGGTACTCGAACAGCAAGCTGCAACCCTAGTTGAACAACTGCTTACCAATAACAACCAACCAATAACCAACAACCAACAACAAACAAAACAAGAATTAGATTGGATACGCGATCGCTTGCTTCCTGCACTTCAACAAACTAATCAAGAACTTACCCAATTATTGCGGGGACTGGATGGGCGCTATGTGGAAAGTGGCCCCTCTGGCGCACCGACGCGAGGACGCCCGGAAGTTTTACCGACAGGACGCAACTTTTATTCTGTTGATATTCGTGCTATCCCTACGGAGACGGCGTGGGATGTGGGACGTAAGGCGGCGTCCGTTTTAATTGAGCGCTATACGCAAGAGAATGGAGAATATCCGAAAACGCTAGGGCTTTCAGTTTGGGGAACCTCTACCATGCGTACTGGTGGCGATGATTTGGCTCAAGCGCTTGCTTTATTGGGTGTTCAGCCAGTGTGGGATTATCCATCGCGTCGGGTGGTAGATTTTGAAATCTTGCCTGTGTCGGTGTTAGGGCGTCCTCGTGTGGATGTGACGCTGCGGATTTCTGGTTTTTTCCGCGATGCTTTTCCGAATTTGATTGATTTATTTGACCAAGCTGTGGCGGCAGTTGCAGTGCTGGATGAACCACCAGAGCAAAATCCTCTAGCGTCACAAGTTCAACAGGAACAACAGCAGTGGGAAGCAGCAGGGTTAAGTAAAGAAGAGGCACAAATGCGATCGCGTTATCGTATCTTTGGCTCTAAGCCTGGTGCTTATGGTGCTGGGTTACAAGGTTTGATTGAAGCGCAAAATTGGACTTCGGAGCAAGACCTTGCTCGTGCTTATATCAATTGGAGTAGCTATGCCTACACTAGTACCCCTCCTGTTCCTTCCCAAGGAAGGGGTGAAGGCGTTGCTGCACCCGAAGCTTTTGAGCAACGCCTCCAGCAGATGCAAGTTGTCCTGCACAATCAAGATAATCGCGAACATGACTTGTTAGATTCTGATGATTATTACCAGTTTCAGGGTGGTTTAACCGTAGCGATACGGGCTTTGACGGGTAAAAATCCTCAAACTTATTTTGGTGATAACTCGATTCCTGAAAACCCGAAAGTTCGGCACTTACAAGAAGAAATTGCGCGGGTGTACCGTTCTCGTGTTGTGAATCCTAAGTGGATTGAGGGAGTGATGCGGCACGGCTACAAAGGTGCTTTTGAAATGGCAGCAACCGTTGATTATTTATTCGCCTATGATGCTACGGCAAATTGTGTGGAAGATCATATGTATCAAGGTGTAGCCGAAGCGTATCTATTCAACCCAGTGGTGCAAGACTTTATTCAACAAAAGAATCCTTGGGCATTACGAGATATGGCAGAACGGTTACTAGAAGCAAATCAGCGAGGGTTGTGGAAGGAGGTGAAGAACGAGACAGTGGAAGAGTTGCGATCGCTTATTCTCCAAGCTGAAGCAATTATAGAAGGTGGGCTTGGCAACTAGAATCCTGTGTTGAACAATACAGTTTGTTGTTTGTTATTTGTTAATACACAGTCAGCCTCATAGCTAGTATTCTGCTGAATCAACTTGTCAAAGTGAATCAGTGAGGCTCATGCTCGTTGAGTGGTTAATTACTCGAAAGGTCAAATTAATCCGGGGAGGAACCGGACGTTTAGTTTTAGGAATTTGATGCTGCCAGTAGTGCTGCGTTGTCCCCTGCATCAACAAGAAACTACCAGAGGTTAACTTCAGTTGATGCTTCAAGCCTTTCTCGGCTCGGTGGCGGAGCATGAAGCGCCGTGTTCCGCCCAAACTCACAGAACCAATGACTGGACCCGGCCCTAGCTCAGGTTCATCATCGCTGTGCCACCCCATACTGTCGTTGCCATCTCGGTAGAGATTGAGCAACACACTGTTGAACACCACACCAGAAACCTCTTCAGCCTTTGCCTTGAGGTCAAGTACTGTGCCTGTCCAGGGAGAGGGGTGCATCGTGATGCCAGAGTAAGTGTAGGATTTACCGTGATCGCCATACCAAGCTGTCAGTCTGGGTTGAGGCATTGAACGCCCATAGATAGTAATCCAGTCCTGTCGCCAGTCGATCGCTTCAGTCAGTTGTGTGAAAAAGCGATCGCTTTCCTGCCCATCCAGCAGAGACGGGTAGAACACGATATCTGAGTCAGGCAGTTGCAGAGGGACAGTGAGCATAATAGAAACAAAACTGAGGGCGGCAAGAAATCAGCTCCCAAAGCCCTAACCGACAACAGGTAATCCTGCCAGAGCCATCGCTACTTCCTCTGCACTGTACTCAGTATCTACCAGTTTCCCTACCTGATAGTCCATGTATGCCTGCATATCAAAGTGCCCATGACCGCAAAGGTTAAACAAAATCACCTTGCTCTCGCCAGACTCTTTGCATTTCAATGCCTCGTCGATCGCTCCCTTAACGGCATGGTTGGCTTCTGGAGCCGGAAGAATCCCTTCGGCACGAGCAAAGGTCAACCCTGCGGCGAAACAACCTAACTGATATTCAGATCGGGGTTGTGCGAGTCCCAGGTTCACCACATGGCTAACGAGGGGAGCCATCCCGTGATAGCGTAGACCACCCGCATGAATGCCTTCCGGTACAAATGTGCTTCCCAAGGTATGCATCTTTACTAGTGGAGTCAGGTGAGCCGTATCGCCGAAATCATAGGCGTACTTGCCACGAGTTAGAGTTGGACAGGCGGCGGGTTCCACAGCAATAATCTCAACCTCTCGCTCACCGCGTAGCTTTGCGCCCAGAAACGGAAAGGCGATTCCGGCCAAGTTGCTGCCCCCACCTGTACAACCAACGACAATATCTGGATAATCTCCTGCCATTTCTAGCTGTGCCAAGGCTTCGAGTCCAATCACCGTCTGGTGCAGCAAAACATGGTTGAGGACACTGCCCAAAGCGTACTTGCTTCCCTCATCCCCGGCGGCAACTTCTACCGCTTCACTGATAGCGATGCCCAAGCTACCTGTGCTGTTGGGATACGCGCGTCGAACTGAGCGCCCTGCCTGGGTTTCTTCACTGGGACTGGCAACGACTCTGGCTCCATACGTTTCCATCAACGCTCGACGGTACGGCTTTTGGTTGTAGCTGACTTTCACCATATAGACCAACACTTCCAGCCCGAACAGTGCCCCGGCAAACGCGAGTGAGGAACCCCACTGTCCGGCTCCGGTTTCCGTGGTCAGTCGCTTTACGCCTGCTTGCTTGTTATAGTACGCCTGGGCAACGGCTGTATTTGGTTTGTGGCTTCCAGCAGGGCTAACGCCTTCGTATTTGTAGTAAATCTTGGCAGGAGTATCAAGGGCTTTCTCTAGTCGGCGTGCCCGATAAAGCGGTGTTGGTCGCCATTGACGGTAGATGGACTGAACCTCGTCAGGAATCTCAATCCAACGCTCTTGGCTGACTTCCTGTTCAATCAGGCTCATGGGAAAGAGGGGAGCCAGGTCATCGGGAGCGATCGGTTGCCCGGTGCCGGGATGGAGAACGGGGGGTAGAGGCGTGGACAAATCCGCCTGAATGTTATACCAGGCAGTGGGCATTTGGTCTTCCGACAGGAGGTATTTGATGGTGTCCATTCGGGGTTCTAGGGAAAGTTGCGGCTTTCTTGAGTTGCGGCTTCTATAGCCCTTCTCGGTTGGATACGGTACACTCTGACCTCTCTCCAAACCTCTCTCCTTGTCGGAGAGAGGCTTTGATTCTTACTCCCCTTCCCGGAATAGGGAAGGGGTTGGGGGTTAGGTTTTTCGCTGTGTACTTCACGCAACGGAGAACTGCTATATTGTCGCCGATTCCAGGAGGCGGGCGCTATGCGATCGCGCCTCTGAGTAAGACCTTGGGCAAGGAAGTGTTGTAAATTGAACGGAGCTTCCGACAGAATCGCTCAAGTTCTAGGCTAGAAGAGAGCTTATTCAGGTGGACGACGAATTCTTGTTTGTGCTTCGTCTGCAACTACCAGGCATCCTTGCAGAGATTCTAGAGGATAGTCGTTAAGAATACGAGTCAGTAAATCCAGAACAGCTTGTCGGCTACGACTCCGAGGACGCAATAACAGAATTCCCGGATGGGTTCCCGGCGGGAAACGGCGAACATCGGAAAAATCCAGGTCAAGCGTGATGAAAAATCGCTGTTCCTGACAGGCTTGTTGCCAAACGATTTCGTCTGTTTCACCAGAAAGACCTTCATCAGTGACTCTATCGCACTCATGCCCCATTTGGCGCAGAAATTCTGCATGAGTGTTGCTCATGTTTTCATCCAATTTGATGAGCATTGTTTTTTAACGTAAGGGTAACAATTCCTCTTCCCTTGCCAGTGCAGCAGCATAGGCGATCGCAGCTCTGATATTTGGTAATGTTAGCGGTGGATAATCTGCCACAATTTCATCAGGAGTCATGCCATCTGCCAGATTATCGAGAATGACAGATACCATGATGCGGGTTCCGGTAATGCAGGGTTTACCGTGACAGATGTTGGGGTTAATAGTGATGTGTTCTTGCCAGTTGTTCATTTGATATTAGAATTTGGATTGAGGTATTCACAAGACGCGGGGTTAAACAATAAAGCGTTTACTAGCCATCCTCTAGGAGTTTCTGAACTAGATCGGCAGCTTCATCTCCTCCAGCACCATTTAATAACAGCAATGCGGCACTACACCGGATTCCTTCAGATGGATGTTCTAGAGCGCGGATCAGCTTTTCTGTATCAAGCCTGATTTTCTTAGAACTTTCCCACTTAGGATTAACGAATACTTTAGGAATATGATGACCAATATAACGATATTTATCATTAATTCTGATTTCAAGAAGTTGCTCTAAAGCCCATTCATATCCCTGACTTGTATCCTCTGTATCTTGTTTGTTTAATTCGACTTCAATAGCATCCAAATCATAAGAAGCAAAAGATTTTATTTTGCTTAAAATCCATAGTGCATCTATTGTAATTTCTCGAATATTGATATCCAATGCAGCGATCATGCCTTTAAGTACGGCTTCAACAGCATCTAGATCTTGACGTTCGCTCAAAACATCCCAATCAGTAGTTGCAATCTCCCGCCAACCCATTCCTGAATAAAGGATGCCTAAAGCAATTAACTCCCTCGATTGTTCCTCTGATGGCAAGTCTTCCGAATTACTATTAGCCACATGAACAATGGCTTCCAGGAAAACCTGATCAGCAAGTTTTGCTTTTTCTCTCTGCCTTAAATCCTCTAACAACTTCTTTGGGTTTGGTTTGTTTTCCGCTAAAACAGGTCGAATTAACTTCAAGCAGATAAGGCTCCACCCTTTAGATTCTTGTGAATCCTTGTTTTCTAATTTTTCTGGCAAAATATCAGATAAAAGCTTTGTGAGTACTTGCTGAGTGTTGCCGCTCAATCTTCCTTTAGAGATAAAGTTATAGATTTGGTTGGCTACGCTCAAATCGGGTTTGTTCTTGAGCAGTATTTGAAAGCCTTGGCACGCAATTTGATTTTGAAAGTTCCAGTTTCTATATGTTCTCTTTCTAGGCTTATAGAAAATGCCTGAAGCTTGTGCAGGTTCAGCAATAATATCGTCAAGTAAATCGGTCAAAACTTCCAGATTTACATAACTCTCACCACAGTCTATTGCAAGCTTCATTGCTGACAAACGTGTCCAAAGCGGAGTGTGGTTGAAGAGTGATTGTGCAATAGTTCCAATTATATTAGGAGCCTGAAATACAAGCAAAGAAAGCGCTTCGGCAGCTTCAAACACTACATCAGGTAATGATGATGCTAGCCGTAACTGAAGTCGCTTCACTACTTCCTTCAAAAGTTCAAGTGATGGTTTACTAACTTCTGCTAGAGCTTCGGCAGCTAGAATCAGTTCTATTGATGTTGATTCACCTGAATCATCCAGGGAAAGTAGATGAGTAACGATTTGCTCTGCTGCACCTGCACCAGCAGCAAATAAAATCACTTCTTTCCACTTTGGTTCTTGTCTGACTTGCGTCAACCATTCATGTAGTTTCTGAAGGATTAAAGAGGCAGCATATTTCCCCGCTGCGTATTCCTGCAAAGATAAGTGGACAAATGTAAATACATTTTGGTGTCCCATTTGCAGACACTCAACAATACGTCGTTCTTTCCAGAAGTCAAGTCCTTTTTGAGCTTCCCCTTGTGCAGTTAGCAGTTTGCAATCTAGTTCATCAGCCAGTTCTTTACCTAGCTTTTCAACTAACTTACGTTCGGAAATTTCTGGTGAATTTTGGAGAATCCATCCTGTTATTTCAATAACACAAAAAGCAATATGAGGCTCAAGCTCAACATTGAACTTTCGATTGAGAGGAGATTGCTTGTGAGACAACTCAATGATGCTTTCATACAATCCTGATCGGTGCTGAGATAACTCAACATCATTAGTTGATAATTGAATCAGGAATCCCAGCAATAATGGATTTTGAGCAGCTAGCGAGGCTGTTCTATTAACCTTTAATCGTTGCTCAAACGAGGCTAACTGGTTTTCAATCTGGCTCGCGTCATTGAATCGGGCTTCTAGCAGTTGTCGAGTGTTTTTCTTGATATCCTGTGATGCGAGTGGCAGAAGTGTTACATGTTCCCATTCAGGGAATGATGCTGCATTGTGATTATCAGGGCGAGTGGTGGCAATAATCTTCGTGTCAGAGTGACCGCTTGACCAACTCACCAGTTGTTGTGCTATGCTTCCTAGCTGAGAAACATCACATTCATCAAGACCATCGGCTAGTAGATAATCAGGATTGGCAAGAACCCTCTTAAGCTGGCTTATCTCAACGCCAGAATTCTCAGCCGCGTCAATCAATATGGCTTCTGCAAAGGGTTTGCCTTGTTCAAAGTATTTAGCAACACGAGGAAGACGAATCCAGAGAACCCGCTTATCTGAATTAGAGAGACGATGAGCTACTCGCTGGAGAAAAGTGCTTTTTCCTGCTCCTGATTTGCCTGTCACAACAACTCGGTGATAGGCATGAGGAATGTAATCAGCATTAAATGCTTGGTCATTGTTTTTATGATTTGAAGCTTGGAGATGAATCCAGGCACTTTCAACTGATAATTCTGTGCCAAATCCTAAAACTGTAAAGTAAGCAGTGATTCTATTCAACCATTCCCTATAAAGTTCAGCAACAATAATTGGATTGTCTGCTGTTTCAGATAACTCAATAGGTACATTAGTCAAAAGCCTTGCTAAAGCAACTGCATCACGCTTTCCTGTCAGTTCAATAAGTTCGTGCCCATCACTATCCAAAACTTTCCAAGCATTCTTTGCTTGATTGCCATCATGTACTACTTTAGAAAGTAATTCAGAGGCAAATTTAACCTCTGGAGAACTATCTTGAAAGTCAGCCTGAATGATTTTAAATCGCCTGAACAGTTCAGAATTGACCTGAATACCCTCTTGGTGAAACCTTGCAATAACTTCTTGTGTTAGTTGCTTCAGGTTGCCCGACCCATTCACCCCTAGAGTCCTAAAATCTTCACGCAATTCATTTTTGATTTTTCCGGTTGCTTTAGGGTCAATTAGCAGTACACCATGTAAGAATGGTTCTTTTGTAAGACCGGAAGCTAATCGGAGAAGGGCATCCCAAAATTTCTGGTCGTACCTGAGTCCCTTTTTGGCTTGAATTTCAAGCTTGACACCATCTTGCAGTGTAACTTGTATATCATCTCCAGGTCCCCCCGTCTCAGTAGCCACAGCTACCGGAATGTCAGGAATCGAGTGATCAATCCAGTCCAATCGGCGTTGAGCTAGGATATGCGCTCCGACATAGGCTATTGCCCGTGCTTGAAAGTTATACCCACTGCCTCCACCACTTCCACTCATTTCTCTATCTGGATAATCTATCGGATGCGTTTCTACTACCTTAGCGATGAATTACGTCTTTAAAGGCTTTCTCTAGTAGATCTATACTGGTTTGTGACCTCAAGGAAATGAAGCGATCGCCATCCAAACCAAATCACTCCTAAGAAAGGAAACAGACCAGAGACTCTTATGACCACGGCAATGATAGCAACACCCAAAAGGGAAGAACCCTTCCTGTTTGAGGGATTGACCTGGAGAGAGTTCAAAGCAGTTGAGCAATTGTTAGACCGTCCAGGATATCGACTTTCCTTCCTGGATGGAGTACTAGAGATTCGACGGATGCCAGGAGAACCCCACCAAGCAATAAAGGAAAGGATCGGTGCATTGGTGGAATTGTACTTGCTCATGGCAGGGTTTGACTTCACCCCGACTGGCTCCATGACCCTAGAAAGTGAAGCTGGAGCCGTCAAGCGAGAGGCGGATGAATCCTATAAACTTGCCCCTGGTCGAGTGCGTCCCGATTTAGCGCTCGAAGTGGTGTTTACCACTGGCGGCATTAACAAACTGGAGTCATACAAGCGGCTGAAGATTCCTGAGGTGTGGTTCTGGGAAGACGGAGTGCTAGAGATTTATCACCTGCGGGGAGAGGGCAACACTCTTGACTACGAAAAGATTTCCAGTAGTGAGGAAATCAAAGGGATCGATCTGGATTTGTTGTTACGTTGCATCAATATGGTGAATCACGTTGATGCTATCAAGACCTTTCAACAGGCGCTCCAGAAATAGCAGGCGAGCTAGTGATCGCAGCTCTGATATTTGGTAATGTTAGTGCTTGCACTTGGCGGTTGAAACCGCAGCTATACAAACAAAACCTGCCTCCGCAGGTTACAAAACCCTTGATTTTCTGTTAGTTCGCGCAGGCTGACTTGGTTTGTATAGCCCCAGAATTCCATTCTGAGGGCTTGGCGCAAGATATCAGTCAAGCTCCTTCTGATTTAATAAATCTGGCAGGATTTGAGAGCGTTTCATGAAGATTGTTGTAATTGGAAGTGGCTTTGGTGGGCTATCGGCTGCCATCCGACTACAGGCACAGGGGCATCAGGTGACGATCGCAGAAA